>JADFMN010000001.1:0-300000 GCA_022563855.1 Armatimonadota bacterium | reverse complement strand
CGCTCAGCTTTCGGACGGCGGCGAGTCGGGGGTACAACTAGGCATGTCAGAACAAGAGGTGCGCGACATCCTAGGTGAGCCTAGTAGAACAATGCCTTCATCATGGGACGAAATGGACGCATGGTCTTATGTGCAGGCAGACGGCAAGAAGACCATCGTGTCGTTTGACAACGGCCGAGTGATTGACGTTGCCTCATCGAGCAAGTGATGCAGATGAAGAAACATGGAGCAAGACTCGTGGCGCTAGGCGCGCTCTTGATAAGCCCGGTCGGTTGAAACTCGTACGGCGACCGTGTACAATAAAGTTCCATGAAAAAACTAGCAGCAGGACTCGCCGCACTTGGCGTTTTCTTAATAATGGCTGTCGGTTGCAACTCGTCCGCCAATGACAGCTCGTCCTCTGACAGCGGATATTCCACGGGCGGCGTAGATTCCAGCGGACCGGTATCGAACGACTTGGTAAGACAGGTACGGATTGGTATGACAGAACAGCAGGTTCGAGACTTGCTCGGCGAGCCTAAGCTGTTGTTGCCAATGTCGGACCCCAGGGAGGCGACTTGGGTATACGACACCGACGCAGGCATACAAACGGGAGTCAATTTTCTGGACGGCAAAGTGATTTATCTTCCGTGGATTGACGGGAAAGCCCAGTGACGGTCTGCCGCCTTGCGGAAAGGAAGACCGGGGTGAGCGCGCACGGTTGTGCCACTCACGCGGCGACCGTGTACAATGGAGCCCCATGAAAAAGCTAGGAGCGAGACTTGCGGCACTCGCCGTTCTCTTGATGATTGCGGTTGGTTGCGGCTCGCCGGCCGAAAAAATTGAGGTCGGCATGACGGAACAGGAGGTCATCGCCGTGCTCGGCGAGCCTAGATATAGGAGGCCCACCTACATGACCGATGAAATCCGCTTTCTCTACTATGACGTTGACGGCGAGAACATAAATATCTTGTTCAGGTACGGCACAGTGACGAGCGTACTGATCTTCCCATCGGCACCCGAGGGTTTCGGCCCTCCGGAATAATATGGTCGTATGAAAAAACTCGGAGCAGGACTCGCGGTACTCGGCGTTCTCTTGATGATCGCAGTCGGTTGCGGCTCGCCTGCGGACAAGGTCAAGGTCGGCATGACGGAAAACCAGGTCATCGACGTGCTCGGCGAGCCTATGGGGACGGTCAACACGGACAGCTCTGGACAAAACCGACTTTTATACATGGACGTTGAGGGCGAAGACATAATGGTCTGGTTCAAGGACGGCAAAGTGACGAAGGTTGACTCGAGAGAGACAGTGTTGTCCGACTAGCGGTCATAATTTGCTCCTACGAGAGGACTCGGAGCAAGACTCGCCGTCGTCGGCGTTCTTTTTAGTTCGCGTCCAACACCTCATGTCGGCTAGTACGTCTTCGAAGGAAGTCGGCAACCTGTTCAAGAATTGGACGGGATTATCGGTTGAGATGTAGAGAGCAGTGCTGGAAGCGCGCCAAGGTGTGTTGATACATTGCGTGGATGCGACTAATACCTGTTGGTCTTCATCACGGTCACGATGGTCGACTTATCGAGCGGACTAAGTCGGAAGAAGACTAGGACTTCCTCGTCGTGTTCGACTATCTTTAGAAGCGAGATGAAAATACCGTCTTCGTCGTCCCGGGTCCAGCCATTTTCAGGCGAAAGCGTCCGTTGAACCGCCTCCACCGCTTTCAGCCTCGGTAACGGTATTGTACAGGATCCGCCGGCGGTATGCCAGATTCGACCCGTCGAGTCCCTTTCTCCTGCGTTGGTCCATTCGAACCCGTTTTCTATGAGTATGGGCACGGCAAGGACCTCCTTGGCCAACTTGGACCCTCCGGTCTTGCTGCAAGAACATGGCAGAAGCAATGCTCCAACGAAGAGGGCGAAGAGTAAACTGCGCTGTATCACGATTCCTTTGGCTTGATCGTACCAGGGCACGACGTGTAGAGTGTCGATTTGAGCCAGAACGGTGTGCGCAGTTCACAGAACTCCATGTAAGGCAATCCTGTATAGTAGAGCCCGATGAAAAAACCCGGAGCAAGACTCGCCGTGCTTGGTGTTTTCTTGATGATCGCGGTCGGTTGTAGCTCGTCGGCAAGCGACGCAAAGTCCGCCGATGACGTTACGATTGGAATGACAGAACAAGAGGTAATCGACGTGCTTGGTGAGCCGAGGTGGAGGGTCGGTCCGATATCGGGGGATACGATGCTCGATCCGTACAGCGCTTCGCAAGACCGACTCGTCTACTTCAACGTCGAAGATGCTCCGATGTTGATAATCTGGATGATGGACGGCAAAGTGACAAGGGTAGAGGTCGAAACGGACGTCGAAGTGCCGGATTCCTATAAGTAGCGAGATTCCGAGCGACAGCGCTGGCACGTGTCAGCGAAGCGCCAACCCAGGTATAACAGCGCCGACCTCAGTGCCCGCACACCTCGTACTCGCAGACGGAACGGTGATCGAAGGCAGGCCGCTCGGAGCGGAAGGCCAGACCACCGGCGAAGTCGTTTTCAACACGGGCATGACCGGCTATCAGGAGATCCTCAGCGACCCCTCCTACGCCGGACAGATCGTCCTGTTCACCTACCCGATGATCGGGAACTACGGGATCAACGACGACGATTTCGAGTCGGACCGCCTGCAGCCCGCCGGGATCATCGTGCGCGAGGCGTGCGAGAAACCGAGCAACTGGCGCAGCAAGAAAACGATCAACGCGCTGCTGAAGGAGAGGGGAATGGTCGGCATCCAAGGCATCGACACCCGGATGCTGACGAAGCGAATCCGCAGCGCGGGCGTCACGATGGGCTGCATCACGACAGGCGATCCTGACGAGGCCATCGCCCATCTGAAGACAGTCGAGAGCTACGATGAACAGAACTTCGTCGCCAAAGTGACGACCGAGAAGCCGTACGCCTGGGGCAAGTCGTTCAGGGAGGAGATCGGCGCGTCCGACGAGGGGTACAAGGCTCGGGTCGTCGTGCTCGATTGCGGATTGAAGTTTAACATTCTCCGCCGTCTTGCCAATCTGCACGTGAGATCGATCGTCGTACCGGCGAGTACGTCCGCAGACGAAGTGATGTCTTACAAGCCGGACGGCATTCTGCTCTCACCGGGTCCCGGGGACCCCGTGCAGCTCGATGAAGTCGTCGAGACCGTGAAGTCGCTTTTGGGACAGCGGCCGATGTTCGGCATCTGCCTCGGCAACCAGATGCTGTGCCGCGCGGTCGGGGGCTCGACTTACAAGCTGAAGTTCGGCCACCGAGGGTCGAACCACCCGGTCAAGGACCTGCTCGACGGAACGGTGACGATCACCTCGCAGAACCACGGCTACGCGGTCCACCCCGACTCACTCGAGGGCACCGGCGCCGAGGTGACGCAGCTGAATGTGAACGACGGAACGGTCGAGGGGATTCAGATCGCTTCGGCCGACGCGTCGAGCATCCAGTACCACCCCGAAGCCGCCCCCGGCCCCTGGGACTCGCGGAAGTACTTCGTGCAATTTGTGGATCGGATCGTGGGATCTAGGGTCTAGGTGCGGGGTACGAGGTGCAAGGTGCGAGGTTCGTTCCCTCCCCCTTGGGATTGGCCGCGCGCAGCCTCCTGTGGAGGCTGCGCCCGCGCCAAGGTTAGGGAGGGGGTATTCCACGGGCCAAACCAGTCGAAGACCAGGGGACGCAAAACGGGCGACGTCAAACGCCCAGCAGCGCCATCGTGATCGGCCCAGCTTGGCCGTCTGTGACGACACCGGAGACGGCTTGGAACACCGCGACCGCAGACGCCGTCAACTGGCCGTAAAAACCGTCGATCGGCCCCGGATCGAAACCGAGCCGCTTCAACGCTCGTTGGATGGCCATCACCTGCGGACCGCGCATCAACGGCCTCTTCAGCCGGTACACAGGCGACGACGGGGGATCTATGACCGGTGCGTCCCCAGCCTTGTATTTGATCCACGGCACCAGGACTCCGCAGTCCCACACCCGGCCAGACACGCTGCCCGCTCGAACGCCGAACGCTGTGCCCATCGCCTCGACCGTCTTGCCGCAGCCGTCCGAAAAAGCTATGTGCCCGACCCGGTTGCTCAGCGGTTGTCTCAGCAGGCAAGCGCCGGGCGTGGCCGCGGCCTCAGCGACCGTCACACGCTTGCCCAACTTCTTCGAGTCGCGCCACCACGCGCCGGTGTAGGCGTCGGCTACCGACGGCTTCGCGTTGTTCGTTGTGCCGTACAGTTTCTTCGTCGCCTGGTACACGACCCAAGTCGTGAACTCCGCGCAGTCCCACGGCCCCTTCCAATAAGGATTGTCCACCGGTGCGCGCGCGCCGAAGATGTATCTCTCCCCTATGTGCTTCTTGGCGATGGCGAGTAGTTCCTGTCCTGTTGCCATTGTGTTATGTGCTCGTTTTCACTGACAACAGGTGTCCGCCTTGCAATAAGTCAACTCTCCTCGCTCACGCTACAGAGTTCGCCTGGACATCTCCAGGAGGGTGGCCCGCGCACTCCCATACCGAACCTCATCCGGTGTGCCACGGTCAGGCCCGAAGGGTTTGTCCGTGAACGGGCTTGCGTATTTCACATGCGCGTTGAAAAGCGCTCATCGACCTCCGCTGGCCTCGACAGCAAGGATGCCGTCGTTACATGTGTCCGTCGTCAAGGGCGTTTCATCTGTGCTCAACGTGATAAACTCTTTAGAGAAGGAACTACGAAATGCTGACCGCCGTTGCCTGTGCCGCCATTCTCGGTTCCTCTGTTCCGGACAAGGTCGACTTTCAACTTCGCTGGAAGGTTGGCGACGAACTGACGTATACGGTTGACCAGAAGATGTCGCCGATCCTCTTGGACTCGACCGGGGAGCTGGTCATGACTGTGAAGAAGGCGGGCGAGAAAACCTACATCGTCTCTATGTCCCAAGTCGTATTCCGGAACGAAGGCAGAGCCGCTAGCGGTGATCTTAGGGCTGGAGATGTAACGATGACGAAGTATGGCAAGCTCGTAGCCGGTACCACGAACACCCGGGCCTTCCTCGCTTTTCTTGCTCTGCCGGAAGAGCCTGTCGAAGTCGGTGGCTCGTTCAAGGTCAAGTGCGTGATCCCCGTTGTTGAAATAACTATCGAACTTGAAGGAAAGTTCGTGAGCCTGGGAGGACCGACCGGGACGCTCGCGACGTTAAGATTGAAGGGTGAATTTCCGGTAGAGGACGGAGAAGGTTGGCCTATTACCGTCAAGACGACGTTCGACACCGCCAGGGGCGTGATCGTGTCCTACTCGTCGACGTTGACGGACATTAGGTCCTCCATAAAATTGAAACAGGGAAGACGTGCGCTGCCCTCCAATGCAGCGCAGGCTCTCTTCTGAGCTCAGCCTGTCCTGAGCTTGTCGAAGGATCGAAGGATCGCACCCGGCTTTTGGACTCTCACTTCAGGATCGGCCCCCACCTGACCTTCCCCGGTCGTAGAAGCCTCAGGCAATCGCTAGCCAGCAGGCCTGGCGAGGGATTCGGGACGAACCACCGAATTTCCGAACTCCCGAACCTCGTCTAGGGTGCCACGGTCTGTCCCGAAGGGTTTGTCCGTGTCTTTGCGCATTTTCTCAGGACGCTGATCTAGAGCCCGGCTCGCGAGGACGCTCGCCCTCCCAGCGACCGAAACCCCGAACCCGCCACGCACGTCTCTGCTATGATTCATCCCATGAAAAGGCTCTTGGTCTTCTTCGCCGTTGTGATGCTCGCGGCGGTGTGTCGTCCGGCGTGGTATTTCATCGCAGCGATGCCCGACACCAAGCAGGCGCGGGTCGTGGTGGTATTGGAAGATGGTGACACTGCGACCGAGTTTCGTATGCCCGGATGGGCGCCGGGCGACTACGAAATGTTCAACTACGGCAAGAAGATCGAGCAGGTGAAGTTCTCGTTGAACGGGGAACAGGTCACGGCGAAGAAGGGCAGCGACGTTAATCTTTGGACCATAGAAGGCGGAGCAAACGTGGTCGAGTACATCGTCAACGAGAGCCGAGGCACCTTCAGCCCAAATCTGCGCGTGACGCAAGACGAGATGTTCGTCAGCGGACCGGGCGTGTTCGGCTGGTTCGCCGGCCACGCCGACGAGAAGCAGACCCTACACGTGATGTTGAACACCGAGAGCGCAAAGGTTGCCTGTTCGCTCGATCCGATCGATCCGATGCAGGGGGCAGCTTCATATAGCGCCGTCAACTACGACGAGCTGATCGACTCGCCGATCGTGGTTGGCGACAACGTGCGGATCCATGAGTTCGAGGTCCATGGAAAGTCGCACGCAATCGTAGGCTACAACAAGAGCGGAGGCGTCGACCTTAAGAAGTTCGAGGACAACGCGAGAAAGGTCGTTGAGGAGGCGTTCAAGCTGTTTGGCGAACTGCCTTACGACCGGTACTACTTCATGTTCGACTTCGGCGGTCCGGGCGGCGGGCTCGAGCACCTCGACAGCACTCGCATCGGGATTTCGCGACGCGCGAGTGCCAGGCAAGCCCGTAGCATCATGTTCCACGAGTACTTTCACACGTTCAACGTCAAGCGCATCCGCGACAAGGCGCTCAAGCCGTTCGACTACACGAAGCCGGCGGTGACCGGCGCGCTCTGGTGGTTTGAGGGAGTCACCAGCTACTACGCCGCGGTGTTCGCCTGCCGTGCAGGACTGATCTCGCAGCAGGAGTTCATGAACAGTATGGGACGGGGCCTGACCAGTCTCGTACGGAACAGACAGTTTCTTGAAGTCTCAGCATACGAGTCGAGCCGCCGCGTTTGGGAAGCAAGGGGAAGCCGAGGGTACGGAATCAGCTACTACGCGAAGGGTCAGAACGTCGGCATAGTGCTCGACCTCGCTATCCGAGGTTTTTCAAACGGCAAGTACAGCCTCGACAACGTGATGCACGACCTGTACAAAGAGACCGTGAACGGCCCTGGTTTTGCAGAGGATCGGATTCGGCAACTGTGCATCCAGTACGGCGGCGAACAGTTGGGAGAAGTGTACGATGCAGCGGTGATGCGCCCCGGCCCCGTGCCCATTACTCAGCCGATGCTGCTCACCGCATTGAAGATGACGGTCGGCGGATTCAAGATCAACGACATTGCATCCGACGCGGCGAGGTCGATCGGTGAGGTGTGGCCGTTTGCGGTTCCAAAGACGCCCCCAGGCAACCGCTAGCCATCTAGTTGCCGTACAATATAGCTATGCTCGCGCTAGCGATCGCCTTAGCCCACGGCCAGTTCGCCGATCTCGATGCGAAGGTCGCGTCGATCCAGCCGCAGCCGCACGAGGAGCGTTGGATGGAAATCCCGTGGCGCACCAACCTGATGAAGGCGCGGGTCGAGTCGCAACAAAGCGGCAAGCCGATGTTCCTGTGGATCATGAACGGCCATCCGTTCGGCTGCACTTGAGGCAACGGTCAGGCTGACCGGGCGGTCACCTTCAATCACGATTCGGTCGTCGAGCGACTGAGCGCGGACTTTATCCCGTTCGCGGGCAACACGCACGAGCTGCAGGTCACGCCTTCCGAAACGCAAGAGTGGTTCATGGCCGCCATCGGAAGGCCGGGGCAGATCGGCGGCGGCACGACGCAGGGGTTCTACATCCTCGGGCCGGACGGAAAGCGGTACAACGCTGGCAACTTTCGAGGAGAGTCACGGCTGCACAATTTTCTCAACCACGGGCTCGTCGAGTATTGGGCTGACCCGCCAGCTCGCGTGAAAGTTACGGAGGCGCAGCAAGAGGCCAGCTGGACGAAGCAACTGGCCGATGACACAACCGTTCTACGCGTGTTTTCGCGCATACGCCCGCTGCCGGAGGGCGCACCGCAGAAGAATCTGCAGATCGGGCGCGATTACATGTGGCTGTTCGCAGATGAAATCAGGCAGATAGTTGAAAAGAGCGGCCGCGTGTTCGATCTTCCGCAAGCGACCGCGCTGAAGATCGTGCGCTTCCACATGCTCGACTTCGTGAGGGGCGAGCCGGACCGCTGGTTCCTCGACGAGATCAAGAAGATGGACTTCAAAGTCACGCGGATCGCCGAGGACACTTACACGATCCATGGCGACTTCGACTGCGAGTCGGCGAACGGTAAGAACGGCACGCGCGGCATGGTCGGCACTTTCGACGCGGCGTTCACTGTCGATCTGAAAACCATGAAATGTACGAAGTTCCGGGCGTGGGCGGAGGCCGAGGCGTGGGGCGACCACCGCAACACCAGCGGTGCGCCAGAAGGGAAGTTTCCGCTCATCATCGGGATGCTCGACGTGAACGACGCGATCTCCAAGGACGTCCCGCCGCAGCAGAGCTTCTTCTGGGCCGAGTACCTGAACCCGTTCAAAGACGACATGGGTTTTTGACGAATCAGGCTGAACTTGGGCAGGGTTCATGCGTAGGTACTAGTAGCAGATGCTGGGCTCCCGCGTAGTTCTGAGGTTGTTTTGTGCCGCCGTGGCTGTCTCGGCATGGCTGGCGCCAGCAGTCGTATCCGCCCAAGAGGACACCAGCCCGCATTCAACAGTCGATCTCGTGCCGATCTCGTTTCGGTTAAAGTCGAACGACCTTATGACGGTCGGACTTCGGTTCAGATTGGACCCTGGGTGGCACATCTATTGGAAGAATCCAGGCGATGCTGGCATGCCGCCGGTAGTCGATTGGACTTTGCCAGCGGGATTCAAAATTGCCGGCACGTCTTGGCCGATCCCTCATCGCGTCTCGGTTGGAGGGATCGTCAGTTATGCGCACGAGGGCACACCCACGCTTCTAGTCGATATCAGGTTGCCGAAGGGTTTTGAGCCGGGCGCTGCCATACCGATCAGCGCCCAAATCAACTACTTGATCTGCGAGGAGTTGTGTCTGACGGCGTCTGAATCCGTATCAGCAACTTTCGACATCGATTCTTTCCCAAAGGGACCGCCGCTTGCACCCCTGAGGGACTATCCGATTATCACTTCTCTGGATCGCCTAGATTTCAGCCAGCAAGAGGGAACCGTCGAACTAGGAATTGAGTTAGGAAGCGTGTTGCTGGCCGACGTGAAGAAGGCGTACTTCTTCGCTGTCGGAGAAGACGTGATCGACCACGCGGCAGAGCAGAAATGGCGCATTCACGGCAAGGTAATCACGGTAACGGCGAGGATTTCGAAGTACGCAAACGGTAGAATCAAAAAGCCCGAGGGCGTTTTGGTCGTACAGTTGAAAGACAGAACAGTAGCAATAGAGTTTAAGAAACAGCAGGATAGCCAAAAATGAAATACACGAAAGCAATTGTAATAGCATCTGTGGCGGCGGCCTCGATCGCGATGTTGGGGAACGCTCCGACCACAGGCGGTGAAGCCGAGATCGGCAAGGCCGCACCGACCTTCTCGCTCACTGACTCGAACGGCAAGGCTGTAAACCTGGGCGACTTCAAGGGCAAGGTCGTCGTGCTGGAGTGGACGAACGACGGCTGCCCCTTCGTCGTGGGCCACTACCAGGGCGGCATTCAGGCCATGCAGAAGAGCTACAAGAAGGAGGGTGTCGTGTGGCTGACCATCATCTCCTCCGCGGAAGGCAAGCAGGGTTATGCGGACGGCAAACGCGCCAACGGGCTCACGAAATCCCGCAAGGCATCCCCGAGCTATGTGCTGCTTGATCCCACCGGCAAGGTCGGACATCAGTATGATGCGAAGACCACGCCGCAAATGTATGTGATCGACAAGGCGGGCGTGTTACGCTACGACGGCGCGATCGACGGATCGTACAGCGCGAGCGCTGCGAAGCAGAAGGAGTCCGACCAGTTCTTCACGATCGCTCTAGATTCGGTGCTAGCCGGCGAGAAAGTGAAGAAGGCAAAGACGCGGCCATACGGTTGCTCGGTCAAATACAAATAGATCGTTGATTGACCGTTCAGAGGCCCTGGGCAGATCGCCTGGGGCCTCTTTTTCTTGCTTGACGCGAGCCCTATTGGCTCAATCAGACGATGCGCCCATCGGTAGACTCTGACGATCAATGAAGGTTCGCGCAGCCGTTCTCGAGTCGGTCGGCGGCCAGTTTCACGTACAGCACCTGGACCTGGCCGAGCCGCGAGTAGGCGAAGTACGCGTCCGCGTGCTGGCGGTCGGCGTCTGTCACTCCGACTGGCACCTGGTGACGGGAGATACCCGACACCCGATGCCGCTGGTGCCTGGGCATGAAGGGGCGGGGGTTGTCGAAGAGGTGGTCCCGAGTCGTGAATCCCGAGTCCCGAGTCGGGAACCCATAAGCGTTGGGGATCTGGTGGCGCTCAATTGGGCGCCGAACTGCGGCTCTTGCTTTTACTGCACGCACGACAGGCCGAATCTTTGTGAGACGTACGTTGAAGCGGTCTGGGCTGGCACTATGCTCGATGGGACGACCCGTCTTTCCCGCAAGGGCGAGCCGATCTATCACTACAGCGCGCTGGCCTGCTTCGCCGAGCAGTGCGTCGTTCCTGCGCCGTGCTGCGTCAAGATGCCCGCCGATCTGGAGCCCGAGATCGCCGCAGTGATCGGGTGCGCGGTGACCACCGGCGTCGGAAGCGTCATCAACACAGCGCAAATGCGCAGCGGCAGCAGCGTGGTCGTGCTCGGCGCTGGCGGGGTTGGCTTGAGCACCGTGATGGGTGCCGTGCTGGCAGGCGCTTCGTCCATCATAGCCGTCGATCCTCTCGAGTCCAGGCGGTCGGCTGCCCTAGCGCTCGGCGCAACGCACGTGCTTCCGAAGGCTGAGCCCGAGGCCATCAGAGAACTGACCGAGGGGCGCGGCGCAGACTACGTGTTCGAAGCGGCCGGCACAACCGGATTGCAAGAGGTGGCTATCGACTGTGCCAGGCCCGGCGGGGTTATCGTGTTCAGCGGCCTTTCGCCGGTCGGAAGCGAGACGAACATCCCGGGCTCGACGCTGGTCCGTCAGGAAAAGACGGTCATGGGCTCGTACTACGGCACAGCCAACACAGCCGCAGACTTTCCCCTCTACGCGAGGCTGTACAAGGAAGGGAAGCTGCCGATCGACCGGCTCATCAGCCACCGATACGACCTGGATCAGATCAATGAGGCGTACGACGATATGCTCAAAGGCGTGAGCGTGCGTGGAGTTGTCGTTTTCTGAGATGACTTCGTGCCGATCGGAGCGAGGACTCTCTCCTGAACTCAGCCTGTCCTGAGCTTGTCGAAGGATCGCGTCCAGGCTTGTGAACTCTTAGTCCAAGAATTCGTTTGCTTTGACAGACCGGCCAACGACGGCACTCCACAATCGCGTATCCTATTGTTATATCTGGAGCCGACCATGCGTAAACAACTGTTGATCATCATCGCCGTAACCGTCTCTCTCCTATCCCTAGCGTTCGTGGCCAGCAAGGCCACGTCCTTCACGCTCAAAGACCCGAAGAGCGTCAACTCGATGCGGTTCACCCTCGATGGGCGGATCGAGCAGTTCTCGGGGGTGGCCACTGGGATCGCGGGGGACTTCACCTTCGACCCGGAGGACGTTGCGGCTACGCGCGGAAAGATCGTCGTGCAGGCGGCCAGCCTCGCGACGAACGTCGCCAACATGACGGAGCACATGCACGGTCCCATGTGGCTCGACACCGAGAAATATCCGACCATCGAATTTGAGATCAAGAAGATTACGAACGTCAAGAAGCTCGACATGGACGACGCCTCGTGGAGCATGAGCGTGACCGGCGACTTCATGTTGCACGGCGTCAAGAAGTCGATGACGATCCCCGTGCGCCTGACCCACCTTCCTGGCCAGCTGCGCAAGCGGAACCGCAGGGCGGGCGACCTGATCGTCTTGCGCTCAGCGTTCGAGATCAAGCGGTCGGACTTCGGCGTAATTGGGAATCAGACGCTCGACATAGTCTCCGATGTCGTCAAGATCGAGTTCTCCATCGGCTCATTCGCCCGGGCCGCGACGAAGTAGATCGGTCAGTGGGACATGTAGAAGAGCGGGTCGAGAATAGCAACGCCCAAAAGCCAGATGGGTGCCACAAGGTAGTGCCACCAATTCGCCCTGCTAAGCGCTAGGAATATCCAACAGGCTGGCAGAGAAGGAAGCACAGTCCAATACAGCACGTCGCTAGCCGATGGCGGAAGATAATGATTCCAATATTGGCCATTAATGGACCATCCTACGAGGTGGTATCCGAGCCAGCCGGCGAGCGGAATCTCGTAAGCCAACCGTCGCCAGAACGCTGGTCTTTGCTCCACTGGCGGGGACAGATAGAACAGACGCCTCTTAGATCGACTTGGCGTCGTCTCTTTGATTTGCACCGTCGCAATAGGATCAGGCTGGACTTCTTCCACTGAATATATGATAGGCCAGATTTTTGCAACTACCAAAACAAGTGTGCCACGGTCAGGCCCGGATGGTTTGTCCGTGTTCGATGGAGAGTGGCGCTCGCGCTAGGCGCGCAGGTCTGGAGACCCGCACCACAATTCCGAAGGGTTTGTCCGCGTTGCGGCAGGCGTGCGGGCCCCTGCCTGCGCGCCAAACTGCCGACTGCCCGCTGAAAACTGCCACCTGTCTGGCATAATCAATCTTTAGGGCGCGACCGCTCCCCGCGCAATGAAAAAAATCCTCGTCATCGGCAGTGGGCCGATCATCATCGGGCAGGCCGCCGAGTTCGATTACGCCGGAACTCAGGCTTGCAAGAGCCTTCGAGAAGAGGGGTGCGAGGTCGTTCTCATCAACTCCAATCCGGCGACGATCATGACGGATGCGGAGATGGCCTACGCCGTCTACATCGAGCCGCTCACCGTCGATTTCTGCGAGCGCGTGATCGCCAAGGAGCGGCCGGAGGGGTTGCTGCCGACGATGGGCGGGCAGACCGGGCTCAACCTCGCAACACAGCTTGCCGACCAAGGAATCCTGGACAAATACGGCGTCAAGCTGCTTGGCACGCCTCTCGCCTCGATCAAGAAGGCGGAAGATCGGGAGCTGTTCCGCGACCTGATGCAAGAGATACAGGAGCCGGTGCCGGAGAGCTGGATCGTCGAGAGCGAGGACGAACTGGAGGCGATCCTCGGCAAGGTGCCGTACCCCTGCATCGTCCGACCGGCGTACACCCTCGGCGGAACGGGCGGGGGAATCGCCTACAGCGAAGAGGAACTGCGCGAGATCGGCAGAAAAGGGCTCAAGCTCTCGATGCGCGGCCAACTGATGGTCGAGCGGTCGCTGCTCGGGTGGAAGGAGATCGAGTACGAGGTCATGCGCGACGCGGTCGGCAACTGCATCACCGTCTGCAACATGGAGAACTTCGACCCGATGGGCGTGCACACCGGCGACTCGATCGTGATCGCGCCGAGTCAGACGCTCAGCGACATCGAGTACCACATGCTACGGGCAGCGTCGCTCAAGATCATCAATGCGCTGAAGATCGAAGGCGGCTGCAACGTCCAACTGGCCGTGAACCCAGACAGCTTCGACTACTACGTCATCGAGGTGAATCCGCGCGTCTCCCGCTCGTCAGCTTTGGCCTCGAAGGCGACGGGCTACCCGATCGCTCGCGTCGCGGCGAAGATCGCCGTCGGCAAAACGCTCGACCAAATCCAGAACACGGTCACGAAGACAACAACCGCGTGCTTCGAGCCGGCTCTCGACTACTGCGTCGTCAAGATCCCGCGCTGGCCGTTCGACAAGTTCCCATCGGGCGACCGAAGGCTCTCCAGCCAGATGAAGGCGACCGGCGAGGTCATGGCGATCGACCGCACGTTCGAGTCCGCGTTTATGAAAGCGATCCGCGGACTGGAGGTGAAACAGAAAGACTTGCGACATCCTCGCTTCCACGGCATCAGTAGCATGGGCGTCCCGCCCATGAGTGGCTCGGGCATCTTGCCCGAGGTCGGCGTCGAGAGTTCGGGCAAGATTGAAAAGCGCCGTGGTGCCTACTTGCCTCACTGGAGGTCGGCAGGAGCGATCTACGTGGTTTCGTTTCGGCTCGACGATGCCTTGCCACAGGAAGTCTGGGATGCATGGAAAGAGCAGAGAGACCGTCTGATGAAGGAGAGGCCGGAAGGAGTGCGCTTGCCGAGGGCTGCCGCTCTAGAACTCAAGCGGCTGTACTCCGACAACGTCGAGAGGCTCCTGGATGCTGGCAGGGGTTCCTGCCTGCTAAAGCAGGACTCAAACGCATCCGTCGTTGCCGAGGCCTTGCGCCACTTCGACGGCGAACGGTACAAGCTCCACGCATATTGCGTCATGCCGAATCATGTTCACGCGATATTGGAGCCTTTGAGCCTCCACAAGCTGGAGGATATCCTTCACTCTTGGAAGTCCTTCACAGCGAAACAGATCAATAAGAACGAAGGGCGCACTGGTCGTTTTTGGCAGCCCGAGTATTACGACCATTTGATTCGAGATGAAGAGGACTACTCATTTCAGCTCGAATACGTCTTGTCGAATCCTGAAAGGTCGGGGCTCAAGACATGGGAGTGGGTCTGGGCGATTCCGCACGATGCGCGTACCACTCATGGGCAGGATGCCCATGCTACTCACGGGCAGGATGCCCGTGCTACAGGGTTTAGCGACGCTGACTTAGAGCGTGCTATCAAAGAGCCGACCGACGAGCGGTTGTGGGCGATCGCAGAGGGGCTCCGGCGCGGTTGGGGAATCGCGAAAGTATACGAACTGAGCCGCGTGGATGAGTGGTTTCTTGAGAAGATCTGGGAGCTGCTGCTGATCGAGGGTCGGCTCGTGATGTCGCGTGTCACGATGGGCGAGAGCGAGGACGTGGGGCAGCTCATTAGTGAGGCGTTCCGGATCGGTTACCCGTCGCCTTCCATCAAGAGTCTTCTGTGTGTGACACAGCCAGATATCGCGGCTTTAGAAGAGGCAGGGGACTGCCCGATCCCAGATCTCATGGAGCACGATGTTCCGCTCCTTGAACGGTTGATCAGTATGTGCGAGTACATACCTTCCATCGAGATGTGCAAGCCGAAATACAGGAGGAGAACGGGTGTCGAGCTCTTTATCGACCATATAGTGCTCCAGAATCCCACCTATCGCGCTGTTCAGCGTCTCAGTGACGAGGCCGAAAGCTGCGGAGTCCAAGGATGGCTGCCTGAGCCACTTGCCTCTGCAGAGTGCAGCGATTATCTGAGGTTTGCCAAAGAGGCACTCGTCCAAATAGAAAAGCAGAAGATCGAGCCAGTGTTCAAGATGGTCGATACGTGCGCGGGCGAGTTCGAGTCGGCCACCCCTTACTTTTACGGCACGTTCGAGACCGAGGACGACGCCGTCGCGCCAAAAACCCCCTGAACATTTGGAACTATCGGGAGCGTCGGGCCTTACGATAAACGGTTGCAGCTTCGGCTGTGCCCGAACGATTGAGCCGCCACTAACGTGGCTCAACGTCGATCCCCATAGACACTCACAACCCCCGCCCTAGCAGGTGGGGGTTTTTTGTCCTCTGATCAAGTCCAGACGTAATCACTAAAGCGATTAGGCCGTGGATGGAGATCGCGCATAATAGATCAGCCGCATGAAGCCCACCGTCCTCGTCCTTGGCTCCGGCCCGATCCGCATCGGACAAGGCATCGAGTTCGACTACTCGTGCGTGCACTGCGTTTGGACGCTCGAATCGCTCGGCTACCGAGCGATCATCATCAATAACAACCCGGAGACGGTCAGCACAGACTTCGACACGAGCGACGGCCTGTACTTCGAGCCCGTGACCCTCGAAGACGTGCTCGACGTGATCGCTCACGAGAATCCGATGGGCGTCGTCGTGCAGTTCGGCGGGCAGACCGCGATCAACATCGCCCAAGGACTGCTCGATGCCGGTGTCAAGATTCTGGGCACTCAGCCTGACGCGATCGCTTTGGCGGAAGACCGCGACCAATTCGAAAAGCTGCTCTCGAACCTAGAGATTCCGAAGCCGCCGGGCCGCGCTGTCCGAAGCCTGGATGAAGCGGTCGAAGTCGCAAGAGAGATCGGTTACCCGGTGCTCATCCGCCCCAGCTTCGTGCTCGGTGGGCGTGCGATGGACATCATCTACGACGACGCGCACCTGCTCAACTTCTATCGCGAGGCGGAGGAGGCCAACCCCGGACAGCCAGTGCTGGTCGACAAGTACTTCCTCGGCGTGGAGGCAGAGGTCGACGTCATCAGCGATGGCCGGCACACGCTCTTGCCTGGCATCATGCAGCACGTCGATCGGTCTGGAATTCACAGCGGCGATTCGCTCGCGGTTTACCCGCCCGTTAGCCTTACCGATTCCGTGCAGCGACAGATCGTCAACTCCGCCTGCGACATCGCCAAAAGGATCGGTATCAAGGGCATCATGAACATTCAGTTCGTGGTCGTCGATGAGGTCGCCTACGTCATCGAGGTCAACCCGCGCGCCAGCCGGACGGTCCCGTATCTCAGCAAGGTCACTGGCATCCCGATCGTGCAGCTAGCGACGCGCTGCATGATGGGTGAGACGCTGGAGGAGATCGGTTTCAGCAGTGGTCTATGGACGCTGCGAGCCGACCACAAGGGCGCAAAGCCGTGCATGAAGGGCGCGGTGCCCGGCGCGATCATTCCTGAAAGGCGTTTCAAGACCGGGACGCCGACTATCCCCGAGCCCACGATCTTCGCCGTCAAGGCGCCCGTGTTCAGCTTTCAAAAGCTAGCGATGGTCGACCCGAGCCTCGGCCCAGAAATGAAGTCCACCGGCGAGGTGCTGGGGATCGATTACACGTACGAGGCCGCGCTCTACAAGGCGCTCGTCGCCAGCGGCATCGACTTCAAGCCGAAGGGCAAGGTGATCATAACCGTGCGAAACGAGGATAAGCACGACGCAGTTGAAATCGGCGCGATGCTGCACAGGAGAGGGTATCAGCTCGCAGCGACGTTCGGCACCGGCGACGCCATGAGGGCCGCAGGCATTCCCTCGCTGCTATTGAAGAAGATCAAGGACGGCTCTCCGAACCTGCTAGACATGATCGCCGAAGGTGAAGTGAGCCTGATGATCAACACCCCGGCGCACGGCCAGAAGGCGGGCAGCGATGCCAGTCGCATCCGTCGAGCGTGCATCGAGACCGGTGTCGCGTGCGTTACCAGCATCGACACCGCAAAGGCCCTCGCAAATGCCCTGAAAGTGTTCGAAGACCCCTCGCTGGCGTCGTGCAAGACCGTGGCGGAGTACCTCACGTAATCCGAACTGCCGAGAGTCGTGGTATCTTATTCTTATGCCGGACGAGCATGCCGACGAGCCTGAGGACCTCGATAAGCCGCCCGCGTTCTTCCCTTACGGAGAGGGCGAGGCGCCAGAGCTCGGCGATCCATCGAGCAAACGGCTGGTGGAGGTCGAGGTGGAGGCGGTATATGCAGCGCAGACGGAAGAGCAGATTCAGCGGTTCGTACTGCTGACTGATGGCGAACGCCGTCTGCCTATCGTGATCGGGCACTTTGAGGCGATCGCGATCAGCATGGCGCTCGACAAGATCCAAGCCGAGCGGCCGATGACGCATGATCTTTTTCAAAATATGATCGAAAAGCTCGGTGCGCGCGTTGACCGCATAGTCATCGACGACATCTGGGGCACGACGTACTACGCAAAGATATATCTGTTGCTGCTGAAGACCAAGGAGGAGATGGAGATCGATGGCCGACCTTCGGACGCCCTGGCGCTAGCGGTTCGCTTCGGAGCGAAGATTTTCGTCGTCGAGGGCATTCTCCAGTCCTAGAGTTGCTCCGCGATACCGAGCGCCGGCAACAGCTCCCGTAAATCTGTGATCGTGAGATCGGGTTCTTGCGCATTCTCAGGCATCGGCACTGGGCTGCTCGCGTTGGACGTTGGCGGGACGTCGCTCGGTCGCCGAACCCACGCCTGGCGCCAGCCCGCTTTCATCGCTGGCACGATATCGTGCTTGTAGCTGTTGCCGACGAATAGAACGGCTTCACCGGAATAGCCGCACAGCTCTTCTGCACGCGCCATCACCTCCGGCGACGGCTTTCCTATTCCCATTTCCCCCTCGACGAGGATGTGGTCAAAGTACTTCTTGATCCTAAGCGTCTCGATCTCTTGCCGCTGTATGTCCGCTGGGCCGTTCGTGATTATGCCGACCGTGAATGACTTGTGCAGTTGGTCGAGTACCTCCTCAGCCTCGGGGAACAGCTCGAGCGCAGCGTGCCGCTCGACGTAGTACGTGTCGCTGAGTCGATCTGCCAGGTCGGTGTCGAAGTTCCCGACCCGCTCCAGGAGCAGCCGCATCAGCTCGACGCGCGTTATTTCACCGGACTGTAGGTACTTCTCGTACCAATGCGAATTTTTGATCGCTGGCGCGAACGTCCTGAAAACTTCGCCCCAGTGCTCGATCATCTCGTCGGTCGTGTGCCCGGCGATCGGATAGCAGTCGAATGTAGCCCGCAACCCGCGCTTAGCGGCTTCCCAGTAGGCGCACAGCGTGTCGTCCAGATCGAAGAAGACGGCCTTTACGTCGGCAAAGATCGGTTTTGCCGTCACGCTAGATTCAACCTTTGGAGCCGAGAAGCTCTTATCGAGGCTCATCTGTCAACACCGTCCTATCTCTCACATTCCATATAGGGGCTCTGTCCTTTGACTAGGTTCCAGGCAAAAACGATTCATCGAGTGAGTCTCATGGCCTCTCGAACCTCCTGCATCGTGATCTCGGCCCGTTCGCTGGCCTTTTCAGCGCCCTTGCTCAGGATTCCGTCGATCGTGGCGTCGTCGATCTGGGCGCGCCGCTCCCGCATCGGCCGCAGGAACTCGTTGATGCACTCCGTCAGCTCCTTCTTGTTCTGCGAACAGCCTCGGAGCCCGTCCACGTCCTCGCTCCACTGCTTCTCCCAGTCGGGGGAGTACAGGCGGAGGTACTGACATACCGCGCACCCCTCGGGGACGCCAGGATCGGTCAGCTTGATCTTGGTCGGCGTCGTGAACGCGGACTTGATCTTCTTCGCTGTTTCGTCGGGGCTCTCGTTGATGTAAATGCAGTTGTCGTAGCTCTTCGACATCTTTCGCAGCTTGCCTGCGTCGTCGGCGTCGAGGCCGGGGAGCTTGCTTCGCAGCTCGTCGTCGTCGATGAGATACTCGATCTCGTCGAACACATCTGTTCCGAAAGTCGAGTTGAATGACCTGCCGATCTCGCGCGTCAGCTCAAGGTGCGCCGCCTGGTCTTTTCCGACGGGGACGCCGTACGGCTTGTACAGCAGGATGTCGGACGCTTGCAGCACCGGGTATCCGAGCAGCCCAAACGACACCGAAACCCCTGCGGCCAGGTCTTCCTTTTTCTCCTTGAACGTCGGCACCCGCTCGAGCTTTCCAAGCCCGGTGACCATGCTGAAGATCAACTGCAGCTCGGCGTGCTGATGGACCTGTGACTGCACGAAGATCGCGGACTTCTCCGGATCGATGCCGCCTGCGATGAAGTCCTTTGCGACCTCACGGGAGTTGTGCGCCAAGTCCTGCGGCTCTGCGCTCATCGTCGTCAGCGCGTGGTAGTCCGCGACCATGCAGTACATCTCGCACCCTTCGTCTTGCAGCGTGACCCAGTTTCGCAGCGCGCCCTCGTAGTTGCCGAGGTGCAGCTTCGGGTTGGTCGCCCGCATACCGCTCAAAATCCGTTTCCGCTCCGCGCTCATAAGACGTCTCCCGGTAGCCCGGTGAAGAACGAGAACATGAAGTTCACTGGCGGAGTTAGCACGTCCCATAACGGGTTGATGTCCGTTTGGTTTCGAATGAGCTGTGAACCGATGATGAGCGCGATCAAGCCGAACATGCCTACCTTACGATGGAAGCGGTACCAGTACAGGCGCGGCTTGTCGGGCAAGAGCTGTCCGATGATCCAGTGCCCGTCGAGAGGTCCAAGCGGGATGAGGTTGAATATCGCGAGCACTAGGTTTATGAGAACACCGTAGTAGAGCAGCAGGCCGATGAACGACAGGTCCGCGCCCGGCGTCGACAGGATTTCAGGTGAGAAGATCATTGCCATCCTCAGCATGCTCGCCCATATCGCCGCCTGCAGGATGTTGCTCGCGGGGCCGGCGACAACCGAGGCAAGGAGGTCCCAGCGCGGGTTCCGCATCAGCCTCGGGTTGAACGGAGCAGGACGGCCCCAGCCGATGCCGAAGCCGCTCAGCAGCGTGAAGATGATCATCATGGTCCCCATTGGCTCGAAGTGCTTGGTCAGATTGAGCGTGACACGGCCATGGAGCCGGGGGGTCGGGTCGCCCGCCATGTCAGCGACTTTGCAGTGGGCGTACTCGTGGAATCCGATAGCCGTGAAGATCACGATACCGAAGGCGATGAGGAAGTCGATCGGAGGTAGGGTCATCGTCCGTTCCCCAATCCCTCGGGTACGATTTCCCGTGCGAACATGCCGTCCCAACTCTCTCGCTCTTGGACGAGGCAGTGACTGCCGTCCGTCCGGACGAGAGCGGTCGCGGGGCGCGGGTATCGGTTGTAGTTGCTTGCCATAGAACTGTTGTAGGCGCCGGTGCACAAGACCTGCAGGATGTCGCCGCACAGCGTGTCGCCCGGTAAAGAGACGTTGTCGAACAGGGTATCGGTCTCGCAGTGCTTGCCAGAAACGCGCACCTTGATCGGATCTGCTCCCTTGCGACCGTCTGCGGCGATCAACCGAACCGGATACGAGCTGCCGTACATGGCGGGTCGCGGGTTGTCGCTGAGGCCTCCGTCAACGCTCACATAGATCCGTGAGCCGCCTTCGATCGGCACGGTCTTGACGTTCATAACGCGGTACAGCGTAACCCCAGATTCTCCTACGAGCCACCGGCCGGGCTCTTGCACGAGCACCGGATCGAGTCCGGAGTCGGCCAGCCCAGATCGCACGCCGTTGACGAGATCGGCGCAGTACCGCTCGACTTCTTCCGGCTCATCCTCTTCGCAATATCGGATGCCAATCCCGCCGCCGACGTTCAGGACTGTGGTTTCGAATCCGTGCACAGACCTCATCTGGCTCGCAAACTCCGCAACGATCTGTCCTCCGTTGATCTGCGCGGTCGGATCGAGCAGTTGCGAACCCACATGACAGTGAAAACCGATGACCGGAAGACGCAGTTTCAAGCACAGCAAGAGCGCGCTCTCTGCA
Organism: Armatimonadota bacterium; assembly: GCA_022563855.1. Taxonomy (NCBI): domain Bacteria; kingdom Bacillati; phylum Armatimonadota; species Armatimonadota bacterium. The sequence continues at coordinate 278,947 of JADFMN010000001.1, read as the reverse complement.
GAGCCGTCTGCAACGTTGAAGCCGAACTTGGTGTCGGCCTGTCCGGTCGCGATCTTCTCGTGCGTCTTCGGATCAACCCCTGGTGCCAAACGTAGAACCAAATCCGGGCTGCTGTTACCAGCAGCGGCGATCGTCCGTATCTCATCAAAGTTGTCCATGACGATCTGGTTGATGCCAGCCCCGATCGCGAACGCGATCTCATCCGCTGTCTTCGCGTTGCCATGGAAGTGGCACTTGCTCGCTGGCACACCGGCCGCGATCGCCGCGCGCAGCTCCCCCTCGCTTGCTACGTCGATCATGCAACCCTCGGACGCAACGATTGCCAGCACGGCGAAGGTGCTGTTCGCCTTGCTCGCATAGGTCAGCTCGCTCCTGTCGCACGCTGCGGCGAAGGCGCTCAGATACCGCTTGACCCTCCCTCGAAGATGCGCCTCGTCGAGAACGTAGAGCGGGGTGCCGTACCCCTTGACAAGCGAGCGGGCTAGCTCATCGGACAGGATGAGCCGAGACTCTACCGAAGCGTCGGTCGGCATCGGCAAAATTATGACATAGCCTCACGGCCTCAGCAGGGCCTGGCCAGGTCGGATAAACTGCTGCGAGTGCAGCGCGTCGCAGTCCTCGGCTCAACCGGCTCCATCGGGGTCCAAACGCTCGACATCGTGCGTCAGCACCCCGACCGGCTCAAGGTTGTCGGACTGGCGGCGTATCGCAACGCAGACCGAATTCGGGAGCAGGCAGCGGAATTCGGCGCTGAGCGGATCGCCCTGAGCGACGAGAGCGCTGCGAAGGCAGCAGGGATTCCAGGTGGGATGGACGCCGTGACGGCCATAGCGGCGGCCGACGACGTCGACCTCGTCGTGGTCGCGGTGGCAGGTGTGATCGGCCTCATGCCGACGATCGCCGCGATCCAGGCAGGCAAGCAGATCGCCCTCGCAAGCAAGGAGATTCTGGTCGCAGCAGGTGAGATCATCATGCCGCTGGCCAAGGAGCACAAAGTCAGCCTGAGGCCGATCGACAGCGAGCACAGCGCTCTGTTCCAGTGCATGCAGGGGTACACGAACAACCAGATCCAGAGCCTCATCATCACCGGCAGCGGCGGACCGTTCCGCGGCAGAACGACCGAGGAGCTGCGGGCCGTCACCACAGAGCAGGCGCTCAACCACCCGACGTGGCGCATGGGCGGCAAGATCACCGTTGATTCAGCCACGCTCATGAACAAGGGGCTTGAGATCATCGAGGCGAAATGGCTGTTCGACGTAACCCTAGATCAGGTGAAAGTAGTCATCCATCCGCAGAGCGTCGTCCACTCGTTCGTGGAGTTTACGGACGGCAGCGTGCTGGCGCAGCTCGGCTGGCCCGATATGAGGCTGGCGATCCAGTACGCGCTGCTCTACCCCGAGAGAGCCCCCAATGAGATGAAGCGGTGGAGCCCCCTGGATACGCCCAGCCTAGAGTTTGAGCCGCCGGACGAGGACACGTTTCGCTGCCTGAGGCTGGCGCGGCAGGCGTCTGAGCGCGGAGGGACCATGCCGTGCGCCATGAACGCGGCGAACGAGGTCGCGGCAAACGGCTTTTTACAGGGCCAATGTGCCTTCCTGCAGATCGCGACCGTCGTAGAAGAGGTGATGGTCAAACACGCCCCGGGTGAGCCGGAGCTGGAGAACATTCTGGAGACCGATCGGTGGGCCCGCGAGACGGCGCACAGCTTGATGGGAGCTAACTGACAACAGATATGGAAGCGTTGATTTCAATCTTGACCCTTGCCGGCAAAGTCGCCGTCGGCATGTTGATGCTGACGATCATCGTAGCGGCGCACGAACTGGGCCACTACCTTTTCGCCAGGATGTACGGCATGCACGTCAACGCGTTCGCGGTCATGGTCGGCGGAGTTCGGAAGACAGATCTCAGCCCGTATCTGCGCGCGCCGATGGCACCGCGATGGATGCTGTTTGTATTCGGAACGGCGGCGTTCCTCTTAGCGTTTCTTGGCGCCTTCAATGAGAACGCTACGGCGCATCAAGCAGGTCTCGCGCTAGTCGGCATCGCGCTTCCGATCTGGATCGTTCTTCGGCTCGAGGCGCTGTACCATCTGCCACGTTTCAGCGGGATCAAGACCTTGTTCATTGCGTGTGGTATCGGTCTAGCGGTGCTGATGATTGGGTCGCGCGGGCAGGGGATCGCGCTCGAATCGACTGTCGGCATCCTCATCGCTGCATCCATCGTCGCGATGATTCTCGTCTATTACCGGCCCACTGGCGCAAGCGGAGAGGAGGACAAGCAGGGCTACGGTTCTATCGAGATCGAGGGCGACGAGGGGAAGGAGACCGTCTCCGTTCGCTACAGGCCGCTATTGCACCGGACGTCGCGATCTGGAACGGAGTTCTCACTGCTCGTCGTGCCTCTCGGCGGGTTTGCGGCGATCAAGGGCATGCACGCAAAGCCAGACGGGAGCGAGGTGGACGTTCCCAACGGCTTTTACAGCAAGAGCCCACTCAAACGGTGGGTCGTGCTGTTTGCCGGACCGCTTTTTAGCGTCGTTTTCGGAATCGCTCTGATGGTTGGCCTGTTTACGATCGTCGGCGAAAACAGGCCGGTGAACGAGCCAGTGATTGCGAGCGTCAAAGAAGACTCCCCGGCTGATCTTGCGGGACTTGAGAGCGGCGACAGGGTCATCTCGGTCAACGGCAGAATCGTCGAGACGTTTTACGATCTGACTCGCGGCGTCAAGGACAGTTGGCGGCTCGAAGACGGCGAGCGCGTCGGGGTTCCACTCATACTGACGTTCGAGCGAGACGGCGTTACAGACACGATCGCGCTTACTCCAGAGATTACCGGCGAACCGCTTCCGGGCTGGAATCCTGACCTCACACAGTCTGAGGAGAAGGAGATTCGCGCCACGCTCGGCGTATATTACGGCACTAAGTACGTCCGGCTCTCGTCGTCGTCGGCGCTGCGCGAAGCCGTCCAGTACCCGGTTCTCATGGTGGCAGGACTTGCGAAGATGGTCGTGAGCCCGAAGAGCGCGTCTGACGGTTTGGCCGGCCCCGCCACGATCGCAGAGTTCACCGGCAGCGCCGTCGAACGAGGCCTCTATCCGATCATCAGTCTCATGGCCTTGCTCAGCATCTCGCTGGGGATCATGAACTTGCTGCCGTTCCCACCGATGGATGGGGGGCAGATGATCATCGCGTTCGTAGAAATGTTGCGGAGGGGGCGGCGACTCAGCATCTCAGTGCAGAACGTCCTCTCGCAAGTCGGGGTCGCTTTCATAGTAGTTTTATTCTTGACGGCGATTACGGTCGATATCAACAGAAAAGCGAAGGAGAGAAGCAGCGAGCAGGAGCAGCCCAGCGCTCAACAAGAGTCGGATCAGCCGATTCCTCCCGACGACGGTAGCCCGGAATAGAAAGGCTCAGACGAGTAGGGAACGGCGCAGCGAGAGAATGCTGCTGGGCTGACTTTCGCATTCCAACCGCCACAAAGCCCGCGACCTTCGGCCCTGTGGCCCTTTCCGCTTGACTCTCACCTATAGTAAAGAGTGTATATTGTGCGATCAGCAGTATAACGATGAGGATAGGAGAGTTGGCGGTGCGCACAGGAGTGAGCGTTTCCACGTTGCGGTACTACGAGAAGCGCGGACTTCTCTCGGCCTCCCAGCGAACAGCTGGGGGGTATCGGGAATATGCTGATGCCGACCTGGACCGAGTCGAGGTCGTCGTGGCCGCCAAGAGCCTCGGCTTCACGCTTCAAGAGATTCATCAGATTCTTGAAGCAATTGGCCAGCCGGACGAAGGCCGGACGATCTCAAGAATGGCCGAAGATCGTCTTGCGACGATCAAGAAGGAGATAATGCGGCTTGTTGAGATCGAAAGCGTGCTGGAAGAACGGTTGAAGACGTGGTCGAGCGCGAAGAAGGCGAAGGCTGAAAGCGATCCTGGAAAGATCATCATCGGCGACCGAGCCGTTGTGCGCAGGAGACCAAGGGATCGATGATTCCACGTTTTAGGAGGTACCGAGCATATCCGTGGAAGATTCAGCGACGATCCTGCTAGTTGACGACACAGAATCGAATGTTCTGCTCGTGCAGCGGGTGATTCAAGACGTTCCAGGTTGGAACGTGGTGACCGCCCTGACTGCGGAGGAAGCGATGCTTCTCGCAGTCGAACTCCGCCCGGACATCATCCTTCTGGACGTCAATCTCCCGAACGTCGAAGGGACGACGCTGTTGAAACACTTTAGATCTGACCCGGCGACGGCGGGGACTCCGGTCGTCATGGTGAGCGCCGATGTGCGACAAGCCGTCATCGAAGAGTTTCTTGCCGCTGGGGCTCAGCAGCACATTACCAAGCCCATCGATATCGGCAAGCTCATCGATGTTGTTCGCGCAATCCTAAAAGACCTTCCGCGCTGATCACCGAGTCAGAGCTGAATCTGGCTTCTACATACCGTCCATGTCCATGTCCCCCATCATGGGCGGCATAACGTTGATGTCGTCAGTCGTCATGCCGTCGATTCCTCCGCCGCCAGCATCCCAGCCTCCTTTGCACTCGCGGCAAACTTTGCCGTCGGATTTAGCGTTCTCCTCGCACGGACAGCTGCCCATCAATACCATGCAGAATGTACACGGCATCACTAGGCAGCAATCGTACATGCCTGCTTCCTCAGCCGTCATCATCTGGCTGTGGACAGCGGCCTTCACATCGACGGTAGAAAGATCGACCTCTCCGCCACCGCCATCGCCACCGCCGTTGCTCGCGACAGGAGTCGTCTCGCCATCGTCGTTGGTCGCTTCCTCGGTCGGACCACAAGCACCCAGAAGCATCAGGCTAAGAAACGCGGCGACTGCCACCGCTGATTTAATTCGAAATGTCATTTCCATATCCTCATCGACGTTGGCCAGCTCGCGGGGCTGCGCTGACGTCAAACGCCGTAACACAAATCTACCACATGCGGTTCCTTGAATCTCTCGTCAGTTGCCCCCTTTTGTAGCGCGCGAGCCTGGCCGCACTTTCCCGTGCCTGAGACGTTCTCTTTATGTTTGGTTTCGGGGGGTTCGGGAGTTCGGGTTTGTTCTCGGGACTCGGGACTCAAGACTCGGGACTCCCTCTGTACCAGCGAGTACACTCCGTGGAGCACTATGTCCGACGAACAGATCGATCTGAACAGGTACGTTGAGGGTCGCGACGGGATCAGCGTCATCCGCGGCAGTGGCGACCTGCGCGGTTGGAACGGCATTCGCTACAAGGTCGGCATGTCGGCCAAGAACGTCGGCTCCGCCAAGCTTTCGATGAACGTTGCTACCATCCCGCCAGGCGGCGTCGCCAAGGCGCACGTACACGTCGGGTTCGAGCTGATGCTCTACATCTTGCAGGGCGAGGTCCGTCACGAGTACGGGCCGGGCTTGAAGCAGATCGTGGAGAACAGAGCCGGCGACTTTATCTACATCGAGCCGGACGTCCCGCACGAGGTCTTCAACATGAGCGACACCGAGCCGGTGATGGCCGTCGTCGCCAGGTCCGACGCGGCGGAGTGGGAGAACATCGTGCCGTACCACCGCGACGGCTAGCGATACTCCCGCGACTGCTTCGGGCGTTCGCTGCGCCTACCGTGCGAAACAAGCTAGAACGCCTTGCTAAAGTGCAGTTCCACGTCAGCGGATCGTCCGCGCCCTGCCCAGTATTATTGACAGGTTTATTCAACGGTGCGCGCCAGGGCACGTTTGAAAGTGATATTATGGAAGCAGTGCAGGTAAAAGCACCTGTTAAGCCAATGTTATTTTTTTGAGGAGCTTACTAATGAAGATCACTAACAGGGGAATGCGAATTTCGATTGCCGTGCTGTGCATGTTTGTCGCGCCGATGGCGTTCGCACAGTATCAGTCCGACTTTGACAGCCTGGCGGGTTCGGCCGGTGGCACGGTCTTGACTGGCCAAGATGGCTACTTCCTGCCGAATGGTCCGCCGAACGACGCGGACTTCAACGTTTACACTTACGCTGGAAACACCCTCGGACTGCCGCAGAACCCGAATGGCGGAACGCAGTTCATCGCGGGCATCGGTCCGGCTGGTGGCACGTTCGCGCGCGCCCAGCGGCTGAGCGGATTTGGCGCCTTAGGTGTGTGGACCGCCGCGTTTGACATCGCGATTACGTTCACCGGCCAGCTGCCCACTGCTCAGAACATCGGCAGCTTCTCGCTCAACGAAGGCGTACCGGGCGTGTTCTCGATCATCAACCTGGCGCGCTGGGTCGATCCGGCCACGGCTTCCGGCTGGAACGCCGACATGGTCTGGTTTGACGGGGGAGGCACCCAGATCCTCGAGCAGGTCCCGGATGTGAACTTCCAGAACCTGGCGGTCAACCACTGGTACCGCTGGGCGACGGACTTCAGCCTCAACACGAATCAGGTGCTCGAGATGAGGCTAACCGACTTGACCACCGGCACCGTGGTCACGCACAATCCGGCGGACCGCTGGCTGCGCCCGGGCGCGAACCCGGATCATCACCGCTTCTTCGGGGGAGGCGGCGTTCCCGGAAACGCGCTCGCCTTCGACAATGCGTCGATCGTTCCCGAGCCCGTGTCGATGATTGCGCTTGGTATTGGCCTTGCTGCTCTCGCCGCGCGACGTCGTCGAAAGAAGTAAACGACCCTCGCCTAGACTGCGAATCTGGAGTTCCTGGCCGTACATAGCCGGCCAGGAACTTTCGTTTGTGCCGAGTCGAGCGTTCGGATGCGATGATGCGCTCCACTCTTTGCCAAGGGGAGCAGTTCAAGCTCGAACCTGTGTGGGCTCGCCAAGCCAGCGGAACGTGAACGCAGTGGTCCTTCGGCATGGTCGATGTATGCGTGACATCCATTTTTTTTTTGGTCCCGTAACCGTGGCGCCGTGCTCCCACGGCTTCCGTCTGCAGGTTCATATCGGAAACGGTAGTTTTTACCAATTACCTGGTACTAATGCTAGGATTTGCGTCCGTACACTGGCTCATGCAACTGTTTTCAGCATCTTGTGATAGACTTTCAATTGATTCTGCGGGCTGATGCCTTCAGATACTGCTTGATATGTGAGGAGCTTAAAATATGAAGAAGATTATTGTGCTGTTTTGCGCTTTTGCGCTTACGGTCGCCGCGTGGCCTCAGGGCGTAATCAATGACGGAAACGCAAGATGGGAGTACAACGCCGGAGGATCGACTGACTTCCAGCCTGACAGTGGCACAGATCACCTATTCTTGAATTGGTGGTGGTACCGGGTCAACTCCGCAATCGGCACCGATACCCAGGAGAACAGATTCCCATTCCCGGCCGATTCCCAATCCTATGTAGCGAACGTAGCAAACATGGGTTGGGCATTCGCCATCAGCGATCCGCGCGGTGATATCCCCATATTCGACGCTGGCTTGAGGGTCCAATTGAACGACGGCGCCTCGCCAGGCGAGGCAACGGTAAGGCAGGAGATGCTGATCACGAACACGTCTACTGGGACGCTTTCGATAAGCATTTTCAACTTTGCGGACTTTGACGTAGGCGGATCGTTTGCCGGCGACAGCGGGACCATGGCTGGTGACATCATGACCATCACAGACGTGGCATCGGGCGACTTCATAGATTTCTTCGGCGATGGCGCGAATGCTTTCCAGGTTGTTGATTGGCCTGGTTTGACGAATATGCTGGATGACGCGGGCATCACCAATCTGGACAATACGGGCATGCCGTACGGAGGTCCGGACTTCACAGGCGCATTTCAGTGGAACCTTTCGATCCCTGTAGGGCAGCAGGTCACGATAAACGAAGGAATATCGGCAAACGTGCCGATTCCAGAGCCTGCGACCTTGCTGATACTAGGCGGGGCGCTGGCGGCCCTGGCCGCACGCCGACGGAGAAAGTAAGCCTCACAAGTTATATCCATCTGCTCTCATGTCCCCTCTGCTAATGGCGGAGGGGGCATTTTTATGTGTTTCAAACGATCTTGCGTACTAGCCCGAACGCGACGGCAGCTGGGATGTCTGCGCGATGAACGTGGACGGCATAGGAATGACGCGGCTGACGATACGGCGCCGTCCTTCTCGCACAGACAGAAGAAGAAACGAGCCGCTCCAACTTGGCCGAGCAGCAATGAGAACGGGCAGAGCCTGCGCTCTGCCCGTCGGTCTTTGTTAATGCGGACTAACTAGTCCACTGCGTACTTCGCCGGGTCAGCGGCGAATTCAGGCGGACAAGCGCCTCAGCAGAAGTAGTACGTCTTGTCTTCGTACTCTTGTGAGGAGGCCGTGCTGACGTCCTCGATCGGATTGTCCCGCACCGGGCAGAGTGCGACGCCATCGTCATTCGTGTAGGCGTTGCTCGCCAGCGTCATGTCGACGTCGATGGAAGACGTATCGTCGCCCTCAGAGCCGTCAGACTCGTCGTCACCGTTCGAATCGCCGTTGTCAACGTCGTTGGTGACGTTGCTGTCGTCAGCGCCGTACTCATTATCATCGGCTGCGGCGCATCCGAACGCCACGAACGAGATTAGCAGCGCGATTAGCGCAAGCCATGAAAACCTAATCATCCCCATAAGGTTACACCGATCTGGACGAAAAAGTGCGATTTGCGGGACTTGAGCGCACACAGTTTGTAGGTCAGGGGGCAGTCGCCAGGTCTCCTCTCCCCCCGAGACTGTTCTCCTAGGGAGTCACCTGTGGAGAGTCCGCAGTGAACAAAGGACTAAGGTGAGGGGGCAGTCGTCAGGGGTCTCCTCTCCCTCTTTCCTTGGGAGAGGATTAAGGAGAGGGTGTGGAGAGACACAGTCCCCTCCGAACTCATTCGCCTCGCCGTGGACTCGCGGCCGTCGCGCCGCACCTCCACGGTCGAATCCGGCGATCTCGGTGCGTTCGTGCTACTTATGTTGTGACGACTGGCGCAGCCCGTTCGCTGCTCTACGCTCGGCGCTCAGAGCAGTTGGTTAGGGCCAGTCATCCATGTCCTGCCACTTCGCGAGTGGAAAGGTCTCTCCGTCGCTATCCTCGAAATGTGCAAAGTCAGTGCCGGCGCCAAATGGGGTCATGTGCGCTTCGCGGCCATCGCGATAGGTCAGTTTTATCTGGTCGAAACCGTCACGTTCCCATGTCAGCGTCTCGCCCTCGTACTGAGCCGTACCGTCGGCGTAGATGTCGACGACTTTTTCCACCCCGTTTACAGTTCCGCTCCAATTGCCGACGTAATCGGTCTCCTCTCCTGTCGCTAACTCACTGGACTTGTTGCAGGCGCCTATCATGGCAAGCACCGCCAGCAAGGGAAGGCAGGCGCATATGATTTTGTATCTCCTCATGGTCGAATACTACCTGCTAAGTCTCGCCGATATTCGGCGCGATTTACGGCGTTTCGGTGTCCCTTCTCGATGAATGGATTCCGGTCCAGTTCGACTGGCGCGTTCGCATACCGATAGGTCAGCCTGTCCTGAGCTTGACGAAGGAAAGGATCGATGTACATGTAGTTCTCACCGAAGTGCATCAGCACGGCGACGACGCCCAACACGGAGGCAACCGCAAGCCACTGCGCCCGCTCCCGCTCCTTGACCGTCATGGCTTAGTATAAGCCACGATACGTAGCGCGCGACGCTCATCGAAACCCTTTCCCAATCTCTTCCGTACCCGTGCTTGGAGGCGGTGTAGTGGAGACAGAACGAAAGATTGGGCACTTGGCGTGGGTCGCGACGGACAAGACGCACGAGGTGATCGACGAGGGCGAGAAGGACGTCGTGCTCGCCGACGTCGAGATCACAGTGTGCGGGAACTTCTTAGATGTTCTGAAAGTTCCTTGCCTTCCAAAGTTGGCTCGGGGTCATCGCGTTCAACACTCCAAGATGATCGAACTCAGCGATCAATTCTCCTTTGGTACTTCCGGAGGAGCCTCCGAGGTTCGAGCGGAGTCGTCGGGCTTTGGTTTTACGGCGCGGCGTCTGATCCACGAGGATACGGGGTCATGGGAGTGGTTCAACATTGATGGGTCGGAGCACGCGACCAAACATCAAGAGACGGGGGAAGTCGCGATGAAGATTGAGAAGGTAGGAAAGGTGTGGGAGGTCGTTAGAACGGAGTTCTTGACAGACGTGTCAATACGAATAGCGCGTATGGGTGTTGAAGCGTTCAAGCTCTCGAATAAAGGATTCGGAATCGAATTCGACTGGCGTGTTCGTATTCTGAAAGGCAGCGTCGTCCTCTGGCCGTCGCTCATTGATGGCGAGACGGTGGCGAACGGTTATCTTTAGCACCGAGCCGCGCGAGTAAGTACAATGTCAGCGTGCCAAGCGGAGTGAGCTGATGATTTCGTGCCCGTCTTGCGGAAGGGAGCAACGGGGTGAGGGCGAGCAGTGCTACTACTGTTCGGCAGGGCTGTTGCCGCCTGGACCCGGACAGCAGATCAGATTCGGTCCGCATCTGAAGGTTGGCAAGAAGTTCAAGATCGGGATGGACCTGATTGCAAAGGCGAAGAAGGACGGAGCGGTTCACGTGCGTCAGAATCCGACTGCGGATTGGAAACCTGTGTTGCTTTTAGGCGTCCTGGCTGTAGCCGGAGTGTTTCTGCCGGACTATTTAGAGCCCGCGTGGTTGCGGGGACTCCTTGTCGGCCTGCCGCCAGTGACGGTCGCCTATCTCGCCGAACGCCATATCCGGTGGTGGACTCTCCGCCGCGGCTACCTCGAGGTGCGGAAGTACGCCATCGGGAAAACGCGAGTCGTTTTGTTCGAGTCTGGCTACCTGGCCCTGAGGGCTGTCGAACCGGACGGGCTGACGAGCAAGGTGCGTGACGAACTGGTCATCGTACACGGCGGGAAGAGCCATACGGTATGCCGATCGCTGGGGATACACAGCCTGAGAACGCTCGGCCACATCATCGCCAGCGAGACGGGTTTCCTATTCGACGATCCGTACCTCGAAGAGTCTACGAACCATCGATGACCGTTCGCGGACAAATCGGTCGAATAATCCGTCTGTCCGTCGCTCGTCTCCTCCCGCATGATGGAGACGATTACGGTGAGGGTGCGAAGACCAAGTCTCCTCTCCCTTGGGAGAGAGCCTGTCCTGAGCTTGGCCTGTCCTGAGCTGGTCGAAGGATCGAGGGAATGAGGGGGAAGGCGTGAAGACCATGCCTCCTCTCCCTCGGGAGAGAGCCTGTCCTGAGCTTGTCGAAGGAACTGAGGAGAGGGTGTGAAGACCATGCCTCCTCTCCCTTGGGAGAGAGCCTGTCCTGAGCTTGTCGAGGGAATGAGGGGGAAGGTGTGAAGACCATGCCTCCTCTCCCTTGGGAGAGGAATGAGGAGAGGGTGCGAGGAAAAGAAGTCCTTTCCGAATTAAAACGACGACCACTTCATCCCCCTAAGTGCAGTTGTCGGCTCAGGCCAATCTAAGCTTCAGATGGGGCAGAATCAGTCCATGCCGCGAAGACTGACCGTGAGCCTAAAGAGGAACGAAGCGCTGCGCGCAACGACAGTGGGCGTCGGCAAGACCAAGCTCGTTTACATCCTCGTCGCCGACAGGAGGCTCAGGTACGCCGGAGGGAGATCTAGGATCGCTTATATCGGCACGACTTCAAGGGGAATGCTTCGGATCGCAATCAGCGTGGCGAAGAGAGCCGAGAAGATCTTTGGGATTCACGGAGTGCGGTCGTTCTCTGCACGGATCGTGACGTGCACGCCACGGAAGAGCGTCAAGACTTGGCACAAGCTCGAGCGAGCGTTCTTGCTCAGCTTCAAGGAGACCTACGGCGACGTTCCCTGGTGCAACGCACAAGGAAAGAATATGAGGGAGACAGACGAGTTCCGCTACTTCACACGCCGGCGGATACGGAATGTGATCGAGGCTTGACCCTTGCACAACCGAAAGTCATGTTGGTCAAACCGTAGGCCTTCGTGCTTATAGTGTAGCCAAGGCCGCAGAGTCAATTATCGACCACCGAGTTGATCTTGCGTCGGCGGCTCGGAATCGTCTTCGCCGGACGTACCGGAGCGCTTAGCAGAAGAAAGGTGCTTGTCCCTCGCCCAGACACCGTTTTCGTCGAGCAAGGAGATGTCAATGTTACGGATTGCTTGTGTCAGCGGATCGTCCTCAGAAACATGCCAAGCGCCATCGCTATCATCCTTCAGCGATCCGAGAAACTTGTTAACATACAAAGCAAGCTTCGCTGGAGCCCTAAATAGTTCTTGCTTCCACTCGGCAAGCAGGGTGTCAGGGGTTAACCGATTCCATGCGACAATGGCGTCGTATGGGCTTGCCAGATCATAGATGGAATCATCCTCAACCATCGCCTTGAGACGAATTTGAAGTTCTGCGACAGCGCGGTCAAAGTTCTGTCCGTGCGACCAGTCTCCACCTCCTGCAACCTCCTTCCTCCGCATGAGTTCCGACGAAACGAAACGGGCCAAGGGAACCATGAATTCACCGGCGTCGACGAGCCCGGCAACATACGAGGTCGCCTCAGTACGCGTCAAGTTCTTCAAACATGCAGTTCCTAACAGATCAATTACGATTGGCCAAGCCATAGGACCGCCCAGGAACGACTCTCGCTCTTTCGGCCTGTCATTTGCCCATTCCATTAGACGGCGAAACAACAGCTTAGATTCATCGACATCCAAGTGCTGTGGGATGCGGTCCCCCAGTGCCCGCGTTAGTTCCCGACGTCTCTCGTCGACTTCGAATTCCTCAAACAAAAAGTCGAGCGAGCCGCCGCTGGCCAGACGCGACTTGAGATCTGACCACAGCGACTCAGGCATAGTCGCCTTCTCCGAATCGAAGCCGAAATACGCCATCGTGCAGTAACCACAGGCGAACCGGCGCTCGGCGAAGCCTGCCGCTGAGTTCTCAATAGTGAAGTGCATACCTGCGCTCGTTACCTCTCTGCCAAGGCACTCAAGCGCCTCTTCGGCCAAATCTCTTCTTGCCCCAGACTCCGGAAGAGACTCAATCCGCCGCTTCTCTATCTTCTTGCCGAGATCGCTATCGGGGCTGAACAATGCAAGAGTTCCGCCAGCTTGAGGCATGACCTCTTGCACGAGTGCGCTGTACAGATCAGGCTCACGTTGGCGTATGTATTCCACCGTCAGGAAGTCCGCTGGATCGACTCCCAGGTAGCCCTCCTGGTTAACAGTTGGCAACAACGCAGCGACTGTCCGAACGTACTTTTTCATCTGCCGCACGGTGTCAAATGCTGGCAGCAGTAAGTTTTCGAAAACTAGTGCAGTCCTGCTCTGTGCCTCTGCGTCTTCAACCTCAAGTTCCCCAAGGAACTCGTTGGCTAAATCCATCAAAGTTCTTTTACGCTGGCCAGCGTCGAATTGCGGCAGGTCGAACATCACGCTAACGATTTTGTCCAAGTACTGCTCACCGCGGCTGTTGACGTCTTCTTCCTCTTCGTTGGCACCAAGTGCAAGTGATACATGAGATCTGTCAAACAGTAGAAGGTAACTGACATTTGGTAAATCAGCGATCGCTTTGATGATTCTGAACAGTGTTCGGATCTCAGATCCGTCAAGCCTGTCGATGTCGTCTATAACGACGACCTTGACGGAATCCAGGTTGGCAAACTCCTTCTTGAGACTGTCTCGCTCGTCGCTTAGTGGAGAGTTTCCTGCTAGCTCCAATGCCTTCCCGCCTACGGCGAGTCCGATTCCTAGCATGCCGCCTGCTCCGCCAAGCGCCGTTACGAACTCTCCGAATTTGCGGGCTCTGGCCTTCTCACTTCGCTTTTTATTTGCTCTTGGGAGAAAGGTATAGAGGATCTGGAAGAACGAGGCCATCAGGGCTTCTTCGCTGCCCATCATCCATGGATCGAATTCGTAAAACTCTGCCACGCCAGGCTGGATGTTTGACCTGACAGCTCGGACAAAGGAGCTTTTGCCCGAGCCCCAGCCACCCGTAACAGCGACAACATTCGCGCACTCCGTGCTCCGCTGACAGAGTGTATTGGCCACAGCCAGCGCTGCCCGGTGGCGAGCAAGGCTATCTTCTTCTGTCGGAACGTCAAGCAACCTTGCTGGAATCTGGTTCTCCACTAGTGCCTCGAATTCATTGTACCGGGAGTCCGGAAGACAGCCGACGATTTAATCAGATCACGAAATAGGTGGCTAGACGAATGAACGCGTGGGATCGATTAGTCAACAACTGCGATGCAGAACAGCGGGTGAGAGCAGGGGCCACTGGGCGAGAAAACCGGCTACGAGAGCGGATTTAGGTTCAAGACCGTGAGCGAGAAGCATCCAGGGGAGGGAAATGGGGTGTTGTTGCTCGGGAAAGGAGAGTGCTGGCCGAGGAATGGCTGAGCTTCGCTCAAGCGGCGGACGTTACCGCAGAAGAATGAGCGAACAATTCCCGAGCGAGAACATCCGTCGCGGAAGCGAGGATATACCTCCCGTAACCGCTAGCACAGTCAAACCAAAACCAGCAACTTCGCTACAGTCACGTCCCGTGAGCGCAGTTCGATCACGCGCTTCACTGTCAGCGAGAGGCCGTTCCAGACCACCATATCGGTCACCACTGTCGCGTCGTCGAACGCCACGTACGCCGCGTACAGGGGCAAGGAGGCGGCCCCAATCTCAGCGGCGGTCAGATACCCCTCGGCATCAGCCATAGCCAACACGGAAAATACGCCGACACGACTATCAACCCCAACCGTATAAGCGTCACCGCGCAGAGCAACAGCTCCCCGAACACGCCGCTGCGCGACCGTCACTGGCCGACCTCGAACTTCGGACGGTCGCCGCCCGAGACAACCCCGACAGTCCCAGCCAAATGCGTATCGGGCTTCAAGAAGACGCCAAGCCGAAGCAAGCCCTGCGACTTCAGCCCATGCGGATCGGCGAGACGCCAATAAGCAGGCTTAACAACAGTTGAGCCCAGCCGCACTTCATCTGCCGCGCCAGGGGAGCGCAACAGCTGCGCCAGAAACTCACCGGCGATCAGCTCCCGCGCGCCCAGATTAAGAGTCGCCTGCAAACCGACGTTCCCGGTGTCAGCAAGAAACTGATCCTCGATCGCAAATTCAATAACCGGCGTCCATTCGTCGATCAGATTCGTAATCTGGGCGTCGTAGTCGGCGACGGTGATCCCCGCCTTCTCCTTGATCTCTGCCTGTGTGATACTCAATCCCATTCCTGATTGCTCCTTGACGCAAACGTTATCTGCGCGTGCTCTGCCAGCCGGCGCACGACCTGCGTGTTCTCATTAACTCCCGTACTCAAATTATCAATAGAAGATCGAAACCCCGCGATCGTCTCTTCCTGCCGCCGCAAGCTCGCCTCAAGAAAGCTGACGAACCGCTCGGTGATGACCTTCTGCTGATTGAGGATCAGCCGCACCAGCGCGAACGCTGATGCGGCCAGACCGCTCACTAACGCAACGATCTGTTGCCAGTCTTCCAAGCGGCTACCTCCCGATCACCTTGCGGAAGTTGGCGAAGAACTTCTTCGTGTCCCTCTCGAACTCCTTGAACTCTTCGACGAGGGCAGGGAAGTCCGCATTCGCCGGCGTCTTCAGCGCCTGCTCGAACTTCACACGCAACTCCGTGATCCGCCGAGAGATCCGCTGACCCTGAAAGTACAGAGCCAGCGCGCCGCCGAAGAACCCGCCGATCCCGAGCAGACCGAGGAGGCTAAGCACCGATGTTTCCTGCGTGCGCCGCCTGCCAAAGTCCGTAGCCCACGTTGTATCGCGCGCGCACTCCGTAAAGGAACAGGTCGCGGATGAACGCCGACTCGGAGCCGCTGTTCCCCTCGAGCGCGGTGAAGTCCACCGGCACGTCCGATCGCTGTTGCAGAATCACGCCCTTGATCGGTCGCTTGGTGTCGAGCAGGAACCACGAGCCTTCCTTCGCACCGGCGATGTACGGGCTGACGATCACGCGCAGCCGACCGCGAAATGCGTTCGTGTAATCGGTCGATGGCGCGGTGTCGGTCGTGTTGCCCTGGTAGACCACGACCGGGCTCTCTGCCAGCTCGATCGCCGTCCACATGAGGTTCGGGCCGACGACGAGCGTATCGGGGACCATGCCGAGCGGGGTTCCGCTGTCGTCCGGCACGACCATCATCGACTTGATCGCCGACGAGAGGTTCGTACCGTTCAGAACGTTGGAGTCTAGATTCGAGATCGTCGTTCCGCTCGGTCCGGGGTGGGTCGCGCCGAAGAACTCGACGCCGTCGTACCCGAAGTCGACGTCGCCTTTGAGCAGCGCCTCGACGGTGATCTGGTGTCGGTGCGAGCTGACTCGCGAAGCCAGATCGCGCACTCTTAGTCTTATCAAGTCCAGCTGGTCGTCTTCGATAGCCTTCCTGTCCACGGCGATCGTCGACTCGTACACCTTGTCTTCGATCGAGATCGCGAACGCGGCCAAGCCGGTTGGTCGCCGCTCGTCCACGAACTCGCGCATCGGCGGCGTTGCGCCGAGCCACGCGTACTTCTGGATCGGTTGGGTCGTGTTGATGATGGTCGCGATCTTCTCTGCGACGCTGTCCTCCTGCTCGGATCTGTAAGCCAGCTCAAACTCTGTCTTCAGACCGGGTAGCAGAAGGTCGGGGATGTCACTTCTTGTTAATGCCATTCAATTCTCCTTGTCTGCGCTAGACGGTGTGGTTGTCGATGCGAACGCGAACGCCCGCCGAGCCCTCCGAGGTCGTTTCGATCGCGATGATCGTGCCAGCCTGGTAAATGTTCGTGAGTCCAACGGTCGAGACCTGAACCTCCCAGTCGGTATTGGCGTAAACCGCGACGCCGATATCGGCCTGCGCCGGTGTGAAGCCGTTGGCCTTCATCACGAACGAACCGGACTTCGTTACGTTGAGCCGCTTGTCGCCCGGCGAGCCCGCGCTGTTGTCGACCGTTTCTGCCGCAACGCCGACAAGGCTCAAGCTTGCGGTGGCGTGGTCTGCGGCGACGAGGTGGCCGGTAGCGTTCACCGCGACGATCGCTCCCTTGTAAACCTTGACGTTGCTGAGTGCGTACGAGACGATCAATCCCGGTCGCTCATACGCTTCGAATGCTTTTGTTAATGCTGCCATATGTTATCTCTGTTTGCTGTTGAGCGGCTCACGTCTCTTGGCGATTTCGCTGAGACTGAGCCCTGGAAAGTGCTGGGCGTAGAACTGCGCCTCCGCGGGTGGTAGGTCGTGTTGCTCTTGGTCGCTGGTCGGGTTCGGCGCAAGCTCCTTGAACAGGTTGTGTTGCGGGCCGCTTTCGATCAGTCCTTTGACCAGTTCGTTGATCGCGACTGTTTCTCCATCGAATAGAACGGTGTCGTCGCGCTGCAACAACGCTTCGGCAAACTTTGCCTGCGCTGGCAGGAGTTTGCCGTCCGCGATGAACTGCCCAACTTGGTCTGCCGCGCGTTGCTTGCTGTGCTGCGCTGTCGTGCTTTCGTACTTCGCCCGCCAGTCGATCTCTTCCTCGACGATTGAGCCGAAGAACGTGTAGCCGTCCTCGTTGAACAGCCGAGCAGATCCGATGCGCGGCTTCTTGACCAAGCTGACCTCGCGGATCACGTCCAGCTCTGGAGAGAGCCCGAGCGACAGCGACTGTGCGCCGGACTTCTCGATCAGCTCGTTCGCCTCTGCGCTGAGGGTGACTGTGCCGAACAGCTCGTCGCCGTCCGCCTCGACCGACGTCAGGTAGCCGAGCTCGAGCGGGGAAGTCGCGTGTTCGATCAGCAGCGGCACCGGCAGGTCGAACCCCTGCGCCAGTCCGCTCAGATGCTCCGGGTCGACGGTGATCCCCTTGTCGGGGTAGTCGCCCGCCTCGAACAGCTTGGCGCGCCGGTCGATCCACGTCGTGTCGTGTACAAGATAGCTGGGCGGCGCGATCCCCTGATCGGAGAACGCCCCCGCCAGCTCCGTTCGCTGCTCGCGGCTCGCCTCTTCGCGCTGGCCCTTGTAACCGGGCCCGATGAGAGCGGCCTGCCGCAGCAGCGCCATGTCCGGCCCACGGCCGGGATGTTTCTTTCTCAATTGCACCTCCTGATGCACTTGCTTCCGGTCTGCTGTGGTGCGTTTGGCAACCGTGATAGGTCTGAGCCCCCTTCCTCTTGCTGCGATGTTTGTGCGCGGGAGGAGGAAGAAGCCTGTCCTGAGCGAGCCTGTCCTGGGCTTGACGAAGAAAAGGAGGGTTGGGGGATGGAGGTTTGTGACTAGCGCGGCTCGCGAGGACGCTCGCCCTCCCAAGCCGCGACCGGAGCTCGTTACGGAGCGCGGACTCTTAGTCCGCATCCCGGATCGTGGACTCTTAGTCCACGCCCACAAGCCCCGCGCACCCCTCCCGCAGGTTCATTTGAACCTAAACCAGCCTGGCAATACGATCATGGCTGCCCTACACAGACATTAGGACAACCATGCCACCCGTCGGGCTTGGAAAGGACTTCGTTCGATGTGTCTTGCTGAACAACCCTGCCACACGGGCTAGCGGTCACACAGACCGCCCACCCGCCCGCCAAGCGCACTTCCCCACCCCAAAGCAGGAGGCATTCCGTCATAATGCGGGAGAACAAGTTGTGGGGCCACTCTCCCGATGACTCTCGGACGGACAGAGAAGCAGCGTTACGAAAAGCGCCGTTGGTATGTTTACGGCGGCTCTTTGATCCTGTTCGTCTTGCCAACGGTGGCAGAGGTCATGTTCTATTACGAACCGGGTCTTGCCCTGCTCATTTACATCGCATCCTCCATGACAATCTGCGGCGGTGTTTTGGCGTGGTGCATCTACGACAGTTTAGCGAGAGGCTTTTACCTTTCGGCGGTATACAAGTTGTGGATTGTGCTGCTGGGACCTGTCATTGTGCCGGCATACTTTTTCCAGAGCAGAGGAGTTCGGGAGTCTGCAAAGTCTCTCTTTGGTCTGAGCTTGTATGCCCCTTTCTTCGCTGTCTATTACGCCACATGGTTTCTGACCGCAGAGGTTTTGACGCGGATGGGTTATTTCTCGCCTGCATGAAGGAGAATTCGGTCGGGTGGCCGGGCAAGCTCACATGTTCCCTCGGTCAGATCGTTCGCCTCTGCGCTGAGTGCGACCGTGCCGAACAGCTCGCCGTCGTCCGCCTCGACCGAGGTCAGGTAGCCGAGCTCGAGCGGGGAAGTCGCGTGTTCGATGTAGCCGCGTCCTTCAGGTCGCGTCCGGGGATGTTGCGGGCCGCGCAAGCTAAAGCATGCGGCTACATTGCTTGTCGCCCTTCATGCCTCAGGACGGGCTCTTTGCATGAAACTGCCAGCAACAAGCCACGTCCGGAGGCTTTAGATTCGTGCACTTGGCAATTCAGAAAGCCTCAGGACGTATGCAGTGGCTATCGTTGAACGTTCGCTAACCCGTCCTGAGGCATGGAGCTCGTTACGGAGCGCGGACTCTTAGTCCGCATCCCGGATCGTGGACTCTCAGTCCGCGTATGGGGCGCTGTTCCGGCGTTTCACGGTTGTTGTACACTGTAGTGAGGCAGGAGAAAAACTGCGATGAAATCCAATGAGATGAGAGGGCGAGGCGAGGGCAAGGCAAGAGCGAGGAACTGGCGTGCGAGCCTGCCAATCATGCTTGCTGCCTTTCTATTTTCTTCCTGTAGTTCGGACGGATCAGGAACGCAGGCAAAGAACGATGATCAAGTCAAGAGCGAAACCCAAGCAAGCAGCGACGACCAATTGACTGACAGCTTCCGGCTGAAAAGAGCTGTCCGTTCAGACGACATCGACGAAGTGCGGCGCGTCTTCGCGGAGATCGGCAAGGACATAAACGACATCTACGATGAAGGCGAAGAGTCTCCGTTAGCGTTTGCCGTACTTTTTGAAAACATCGAGATGGTAGAGTTCTTTCTGTCGGAAGGTGCTGACGTAAATGGTCCATCCAGATCGCCGCCGATTGTTTACGCCGCCTTTATGGACAACATCGTCCTGGTAACCCTGCTTTTAGAACGCGGAGCAGATCCAAACTCGAAGATGGAAGTGTATGGCGCTACGGCGCTGGGGATGACCACGTCAACGGTCGTTGCAAGGTTGCTGGTCGATGCCGGAGCAGACATAGATGCGCAGGCTGATGACGGCCATACGGCTCTGCACGTAGCTGCAATCGAGTTGCTTCTGCCGATGGTGTCGTTCCTCGTTAGCGAGGGGGCGAACATCGATACGCAAGCAAATGACGGGCGAACGGTTCTGCACATAGCTGCAAGCCAGTTGAATCTACCGATCGTATCGTTCCTTGTTAGCGAAGGGGCGAACATCGAGGCAATCGACGTCTACGGAGAGTCCGCTCTCGATTACGCAGCTAAGGCTGTTGCCAGGGACGAAGCTAGAGCCGAATCGCAAGAGAGCATCATCGAACTGTTGAATCAACTAGATTCGCAATAGTGGAGCTCGTTACGGAGCGCGGACTCTTAGTCCGCATCCCGGATCGTGGACTCTCAGTCCACGTATGGGGTGCTGTTCCGGCGTTTCACGGTTGTTGTACACTGTAGTGCGGCAGGAGAAAAACTGCGATGAAATCCAATGAGATGAGAAGGCGAAGTGAGGGCAAGGCTGGAGCGTGGATTTACGGTGCGTGTCTGCTTGCTGCGATCTTGATGGCTTCCTGCGGATCCGACCGCTCCGATTCACAGACACAGAACGATGGTCAAGTCAGCAATGGTGCTCGAGAAAGTGACAGCACGCGGCTGATGAGTGCTGTGCGTTCAGACGACATCGACGAAGTGCGGCGCGTTTTCGCGGAGATCGGCAAGGACATAAACGACATCTACGACGATGGCGAAAGATCTCCTCTAGCGTTCGCTGTAATTAAGGAAAACGTTGAGATCGTGGAGTTCCTTCTATCAGAAGGCGCAGACCCAAACGGTTCATCCGAGTCGCTGCCGATTATCTCTGCCGCATTTAAGGGCAGCATCGTCCTGGTAAAGCTACTCCTAGAACACGGCGCAGATCCAAACATAGCGCAGAAGCACGGTGTGATGGCCCTGGGGATGACCGATTCTACTGCCGTCGCGAAACTGCTACTCGATGCCGGTGCAGACATTGACGCGCAAGCGAATGACGGGCAAACAGCTTTACACAACGCTGTGTACTTGTTGAGTTTACCGATGGTTTCGTTGCTGGTAAGCGAAGGGGCGAACATCGAGGCAGTGGACAACGCTGGAGAAACTGCTTTGGACTATGCAGTCCGCATAACGGCTGGCGACGAAGATGAAGTCGAGGCGCAAGAGAGCATCATCGATCTGTTGAACGAAGGAGAGTCTCAGTAGTCGAAGTTGCGGACCGCGGAATCTCTGTCCACTCATGCGGTGTCCGTTCCCCTGTGCCACTGTTGTTACGATGCCCGTGCGCAACAGCAGTGATTCGACAAGCGCTAGGTCGATAGAACCGCTCCACACTGCGAGTGTGGAGGGATGCGATGAGTCGGTCACTCAACCGTGACGTGCCTTTAATCGGGTATGTTCCTGTGCCTGAGCAAGAGCGGCCAGCCTATAGTATCTTCAAGAATGCCTAGTAGCGCACCATGCAACAAGATGACGTTCACGCGATAGCGGGCGACTACGCGCTGACGGAGGTCGAAGTCGAGCCCTTCGACGGTGGCGCGAACTCGAGTTTCGCGCTCCATGCGCGCGAGGGCGAGTACGTGCTGACCGTCTTTGACGAGAAGTCACTGGCCGAAGTGGACAAGGTCGGAAAGCTTCTGCAGCTGCTCGCAGATCACGGGTTCCCGACGACGCGCATCTTGCAGACGAGAGAGGGAGCCCTGGCAACGATGTTCGGGGACAAGCCCGTGATGGTGAAGGAGTACATCGACGGGCAGGTCGTCATGGACCTCGATGCGAAGATGGTGTCGCAGGTTGGCGCGGCCATGGCCCGGTTGCACAAGGTTCCTTCCCCCGACTACATGCCCGACGAACACGCCTACGGTCGGCAGGCGTTCTCACAAGTCATAGGCCGCAAGATCAATCCAGAGTATGAGACATGGCTGTCTAACGAACTCGCTCATCTTGAAAGCAACATCCCCTCAGGCCTGCCAAAAGGATTGATACATGGCGATATGTTCTACGATAACGTCCTGTTCGAAGACGAAGACCTTAAGGCTGTTATCGACTTTGAAGAGGCTTGCTGCTACTACAAGGTGTTCGACGTCGGTATGGGGATCGTGGGGCTCTGCGCCGATGGAACGACCATCGACCTGCACAGAGCAAGAGCCCTAGTAGACGGATACCAACAAGTCCAGCGCATGAACGATGAGGAGAGAGAAGCCTTGCAAACCTTCGTCGAGTACGCCGCAACGGCGACCTCTTTCTGGCGCTTCCGAAGGTTCAACATCGACACGCCGACTGCGGAAAGGGCGAACCACCATCAGCGAATGGTGCGTCTGGCAGAAGACGCGCACACCATCCCGAAAGCGAAGTTTACAGAGGTGGTTTTCGGCTAGGGTAAAGTCGGCTCGTCGCGGTGCTGGCTTGCGAGTTTAGGCGGGCACTCTCGGTGCTTTGAGGATCGCAGGATGCAACGGCGTAAAGTCGATCAACAGGACGTCGCGGTACCCCTCGGTCTCACCCGGAGCAACTTCGACCGGCGTCACAGCATGGTAGACGTCTTCGTCCGAAACGACGACCGTGTCCAGGCGATCTGCGAGCGACGTTCTCGCCAGGGATCGCTTGTCGTTGTCGGCCACAAGGCTTTCGCCGCCCGTCACGCCGTGGCGCCCGATCAGGTGGATGAAGGTGTACGGCTCGCCATCTTTGTGGAGCCCTGCCGGAGAGGAGATTCCCGGCAGGCCTTGCCGCGCAACGTATCGGATCGCGTGGATGCCGACGTCCATCGGCATCGACCGGACCGCCTCGGGAAACGTAGTGTGGTGGAAGTCGAAGAGGATCAGCTCGCGAAAGAACTCGTTGGCCTCCATCGCGTCGTCCAGCCTGTCGAACGTGCGGGCCATGCCCCCGTCCATCGAGTTCAGCTCGCGATCCTGGTAATACTGTGATATGGGTCGCGGCTCCAGCAGTCCCAGCCAAGGCAGCAGAACGTAACGCGAATGTCTGCGGTACCTGTTGCCGTTCTCGCAGTACGGGTCCTGTGGCAGGGTTTCGAAAGCTGAGCAAAACAAGTCGAGCTCTCGCAGTAGGTGGGATGGAATAGTTAGATCCGATCCGTTGAAGCAGGCATAGCCCTTATCTATAAGGTCTTTGCGCGGAGAATGTTCGATAGAAATGTTTAACTCATGTACCATATGATCCCATAGGGGATGACGGGTTGCCCCGCATCTTCACCCTGCTGCTTCTTGCGCTGACCGCCGAGCGAGTCGAGAGGTGGCTGCGACAGAAGAGGTCGCCGCCTGTCGGGAGGGAGGGGCCTGACTTCCTCAGTTCTCGGGCCCGGCCTGAAGCCGATCGATACTCGTATGGCCTAGGCGACCTTCACGCGCTCTTCCCTTCGATCCCGTACTCAGGCTACAAGGTTACCAGAATTCGCGGTTGACGGTCAGGCGAGGGAGCGAACCGAGCCCGGAAGGACCGACACGATCACCTTTTCGGCAACCTCGAGGTCTGTAAAAGGCCGATACCCTTGGCCCATTGCTGACTCGTCCAAGTGTGGAACTTCTACAAGATCGATCTCCTGGGCGCCAGAAGAGAGAGGCAGTTGCAATCGGATCCAGCTTCCGCTGGTCTATTCGTCGTGCGCGCTCGGCTTGACGACGACGGAAGTGGTCAGTTTAACGTTTGGAACAGTAATGGTCGCCCCGTCCTTCGACAGCAGCCGAGTGGTCCTCCAGCCGATCGCTTCCACACGGCCTTCATGTCCTCCGTCGAGCTGAATAAAATCACCAACTGTGAACGGTTTGTCTATCGCTAAAGTGATTCCGGCGAAGTAGTTTGCCAGCGTGTCCTTCAGCGCCAGCGCCACGGCCAGGCCGGCGACTCCAAGCGACGCCAGCACCGGCCCGATGCTCACACCCAGTTGGCCAAGCACCGTCAACGCTGCCATAACTACAAAGAGCGCTCCCAGCACCTTTCGTATGAGGGCGACGTCGGAACGGTCGCGGCCCGCGCGCAGCGCTGCGGCCCGGATCGCCTGGAACAACACGCGGTATCCGAGATGGAAGGCAAGCAGTATCGCGGCAGCCATAATCCAGCGGTCGACGGCGTCCCAGTCCGTGCTACGCGCCCAACCGAGTTCGAACTCTCGAACGTAGGTCGTGGCGAGGTAGACGCCCAAGAGCCAGGAGGCTGTCTTGATGGGGCCGCGAATGGTGTGGGCGACGGTGTCCGCGGCCTCGAGGCCCAGGCGGTCGGCCGCGAGCCGCGCCGCGCGTTTCAGCCAGCCGACCGCCAACAGTCCGACTCCGATGGGCAGGACCAGGGCTAAGAGCGCGTAAAGGAGTTCGGGCATCGTCACGGTGTTAACAGCCACGCGCCCAATTTACCGCGTGTGCCCGGCCAAAGCTCTCGATGGCGCTTGCAACACCTGCCAATCTCCCGAAGACCGTGCAAGTCGTCGGCCAGTGGTGAACACCAAAGGCGAACCCGCCCCGATCAGAGAATGCGCCAGCGCGAAGTTCCCTGCGATGCTTGCGTTGTCAGCCCGTGCGATTGCCCATTTGGCTAGTTGAGCATAGCGTGGAGTCTGCCCCTTGCCGCAAGCTCTATTCTGTCAAGATGTCCATTAATCGGCGGTTGATGTACAGCACGTCGCGACCGACCTTTCGCGACTCCATGACCCCGATTCTCTCTAGTTCTTGCAAGTAATGTGAGGCAGTCTGTCTCTTCGCAAGTCCGCGGCGGGTCACGTACCTGATCCTAGTCACCGGCTGCTCGAAGATCAGATCGACAAGTTCATTAGGAGTTCGGATCGACATCAGGCTTTGAACCTTGGCCTTGCAATCGTCGGTCGCCTGTTGGATTTCCCTCATAACGCGGGTCGCGTCAGCCACCGTCTTTTCAACGACGTCGAGCATGAACACGATCCAATCCTCCCAGTTTCCTTCTTCGGTGACTGCGCGCAACAAGCGATAGTATTCGCTCTTGTTGCGAATGATGAATCTGCTGATGTATAGAACAGGGAGCTTTGTCAATCCCTTCTCGACCAATAACAGGATGCTCAATATGCGCCCTGTCCTTCCGTTGCCATCGCGGAACGGGTGGATCGCTTCGAACTGGTAGTGCACGACCGCCATCTTGATCAGCGGGTCTATGTCGTCGTCCGCTGCTATGAAATCGCAGAGGTTTTTTAGCAAGCTTCGTATGAGAGCCTCACCATCAGGTGGCGTGTACGTCGTTTCACCAGTACTCGGATTCGTCAATTTCGTTCCTGGCATCTTTCGAACATCTACCTGCGTGCGCCGAATGACACTCGCAATCTCTGTGAAGAGCGTCGTGCTTAGCGGCCGTCCGTTGCACAGCTCTTCGTAGCCGTACCATAGTGCGTTTGAGTATCCGATAACTTCCTTCGCAAACGGGTCTGTGGCCCGTTCGTCGTCGATGACGCGATACAGCTCATCGTTCGTTGTCACGATGTTCTCGATCTCAGAGCTGTGCTTCGCCTCCTGAACAACAATCGCGCGCAACAGGGTGATCGCCGAGTTTTGCAGGATGCTCTCGACACCCTTGAACTCCCCAAGCGCAGCATTGACAGCGATGGCTTTTTTCAGTGTCCTGGGGGTTTCTACGCTGACTCTTGGTGGCAGCTCAGGCAGGCTGTTATTGGGAGTCTCTCGGTCGAAGGAGACTTCCGTTGACAGCCCGTGTCGCTCTGGCTTCGCCGACCGTGATGGCTCATCCGCCATGTGTACATGTTATCAGAATATGTCGATTAAAGGTGGCTCATTCGTACATATTCGACCCTCGTGTCGATTTAGGTCTGCTGGAACGTACATATCGGGCGCATATGTGGATTTGATCCTGTTCCGTCGATCGGAGGCGGTCTCATACGCTATGCTCGAATCTACCGGGCCACGAGCGCGATTGCTCTCTGGCCCCCGACCGAGGGTTGCCCTGAGAAGCGAGGCGAGCAGCATGTCCCGGTTCCAGGTGGACAGGGATAGGAAAGCA
Source organism: Armatimonadota bacterium (assembly GCA_022563855.1). Classification (NCBI taxonomy): domain Bacteria; kingdom Bacillati; phylum Armatimonadota; species Armatimonadota bacterium. Next base: position 252,944 of record JADFMN010000001.1, on the reverse strand, counting down.
ACCCGACAGACGCCGTGCCAGAGGCGAGAGATATGCCATAATTTAAGTTCGCGCTAACCGCTCCTAAGAGGTCTCTCCTTGCCAGATACAGCCACCCTCAAGCCCGCACAGCAATCAGCCCGTGAATACGCCGACCGCCTGATCCTAGAGCAGTTGACCGAACTGTACGAGGTCATGAAGCCGAGCGAAATCGCGGACCGGCTCAAGGACTCAGGTCTGGGGCTGCCGACCGTTAGATCGCTCCTGGCGTCCAACACAGAGATGTTCGCCTACTCTGAGCGCAGGTGGGTGCCTGCGGCGCGGATCGCCGGCCACGGAGCGCCGTTTCACGAAGCGCTGAAACTCGTCGTCGAGAAGTTCGGCGCACCGATGTCTCTCGAGCTTGCCGTCCAAGAATTGAGCAGGACCCGAGGCAGGTCGTCTGAGTGGGTCGAGCGTGCCATCAGAAAGATCGCCGCCACCGACCGATACATTTTCCTGACGCGCCACGACGACCTGGTGCCTTCGTCGATCGTCTTCATTGCGAGCGAAGAAACCCTTGAGCGCGCCTATATCGACAACAGGATCACAGCAGAGCAAGTCAAAGCGGTAAAGCAGGAGCTCGGGCGTTTCAACTGGATGCAGGACGACGCCATCATGCTCGCGCTTGAGAAGGTTTCTCCTGTCAAATTGAAGGCGCTCGGCGCAGCCGCTTGGCTTGCGCTGAGCCCGCAGGATCCATTGGCTCTGGGACTGTACGAATGGAGGGCGTTCAACGCCGAACTTCTCAGCGTCCCCGGTTTCGTTTACTCGCCTGACGGACTGATTTATCCTGAGTCCGCGACCGGCAGGTGGGTCAAGACCGCCGTCAGAATCGCTGAGTCGATCGCCCCCACGATCGAAATCGAAGACGTCGCTCCGCTTGAGCTGAAGGCAGCGGACGCGCGCGCTCTGATCAAGAGGGTCACGAGCAGCAAGGAGTCCGTCGCCGCAATCGCTCTGCTAGAAGAGGTTTTCGAGATAACCCCTGCCGTCAAGACGTACCCCGACGACCTGGCGAACGTCATGGCGACCCTCGCGGACAGTGACAAGGTGTGGTGGGTCGGCGGCGACCGGTTCAGGAAGCCGGATTCAGCCCCGGACTTCATCAACCAAGTGCCGACGCCGTTCCGTTTCGTCAAGACGAAGAACGTAGACGAAGTCGAAGGAGAGCTGATCGACGTAGAGCTTTCCGACGAGGGACTCAGCAGCTCACTGCGCAAGCTCCTCATGCACCCGCTGGCAACCGACGTCAGGGACGAAGACATCCTCCCCGAGCCGAAGACCATCCCCGAATCACTGCGGCTCGTTCTGCGATCCATTCATCGCGAATTGGGAACGTTTCCGATGTCCCAGTTCCACACCGGATTCTTCGATGCGCAGCCGAAAATTCAGGAGCTGATCTTCGTCGATCCTAACGGCCGAGAGCTGTCGGTTTGGCTCAACCACAAAGCCAGGCTGCTGTTCAACCTTATAGACTGGTGGCTCGACCAGTCGGTCGAGTCCGGTTCCGTCTTCATATTGACCAAGACCAGCAAGCCGAACGTGTTCGACTTCGAGTGGATGGAGCAAGCCGACCCGGTCGTGTACATCAGTGTGCAGAGGATGGAGACTCTAAGGGAGATCGCTGGGCGGGCGAAAGGTCTCAGCAGTTTCGACGTGCTGCGCGAAGTAATGACCAACTGGCCGAAGGGTGCGGACTTCCTGACCATACTGTGGGAGGTCAACGTCGTTCGCCGAACTAGCCGAAGGATGCTTGCCTCGCTGTTGAGCGGTTATCTGTGCTTCTACCAGAGATCCGGCTCGCCGGTGTGGCACTACGACCACAAGAAAGTCGAGCAGGGCTTCGATAAGACCAAGAAGAAGTTCATCATTAAAAAGTAACGGTCGAATGACCGCGACGCACAGGCTAGAACTGCTATAATGTGAAGCCGAACTGAGGAAAGTATCAACGAATGGCCAACCTGAAATCGTCCAAGAAAGACGTGCGGAGAATCCGAAGGCGCAGGGCTCAAAACCTTGCGGTCAGAACTGCGCTGAAAACGCGCATCAAGAAAGTGCGTCAAGCTGTAGAAGAGGGTGACGCCGATAAGATCAAGGCGGAAATGATCGTTGCCCAGAAGCACTTGGACAAGGCTTTGCAACACGGTGTGATACACAAGAAGCAAGCCGCGCGAAGAAAGTCTCGCATCGCGTCTCTTGCGGCAAAGGCATTGCAAAAGTAGGCGGCGTCAGGATCCGGTTGAGGTGACCCCGATGTCAAGGCATCGGGGTTCTTCATATTAGGACTGCGGTTCTGAACAGTCATGATCGTCAATTCGAGCGCGAGGGCCCCCGAATAATTGCGGGAATTGGTCCGCGAGAGGTCTATGTTGTACGCGGTGCAGACGAATGCTAGGCTAGAATTGCTCCGGGCCGGGGTTTTGAGGCGATCTTCGGGAGCGAAACCGCCGGGCCTGCTGTTGAAGCCTGTACCGCACGCAGCCACCAAGAACAAATCCTAGAAAGCAAATGACGAACGGTAGAAATGAGCGCTGTTGCACACTCGGAGCGGCGTTGCTGCGGCGAGCCGCGCGGGGCGAGCAGGTGTACGCCTGATGCCGCTCAAGATCGAACGCGTCACGCTTGATGAACGTTCGATCTTGGAGAGCTTGCTCAATATCTACCTGCACGAAATATCGGCGTACGACGCGCGCGAGATCGACGAAAGCGGCAATTATGAGTACAAGCACCTGCAATGCTATTGGGTTGAGCCGGCCCGGCACCCCTTCTTCATACGCGTTAAGGGCAGAATAGCAGGGTTCGTACTCATTCGCGATGTTGAATCGGTCACCGAAGAGCCGATCCACACTCTAGTCGAGTTCTTCGTTCTAAACAGCTACAGACGGCTCGGCATCGGAGAGGAGATCGCGAGGATCGCCTTCAACGCGTTTCACGGAAAGTGGCAGGTACCGGTCCCCGACAACAACAGGATCGCGAGAAGGTTTTTCCATACGGTCATCTGGCGATACACCGGCGGAAAGATGCATGACCTGCGCCTAGCCAGCTGGAATGGGCCGGTTTTTGAGTTCAGTTCGCCAGGCGAGTCCTCGGCACTGCTTGATAAGCCCGAGTAGACTGTGCCCATGAGCACGATCCTCGATACGTCCACCAAGCCCGAACTCACACCTGAAGCGCTTGATCAGTTTCAGGCGGCGTTCACCGGCGACAGCGCCAATCTGCAGGCGATGAACGCGGTAGCACAGTCCCCGCTGACCAAGGTTGCCGTCAATCACGAAGTGGCGGCGAGGATCGATCACAGCTTTAGCGATCACCTGGAAGAGAACGCCATAACTCACCAAAAGCAGTCGGGCCGATGCTGGCTTTTCGCCGCGCTCAACACCTTCCGCGTGACGGCAATCAAGGAGATGAACCTCTCCGATTCGTTCGAGCTCAGCCAGTCGTACCTGTGCTTTTACGACAAGCTAGAGAAGTCGAACTACTTCTTGGAGAACATCCTCGCGACCCTGGATGAGCCGGTCGGTAGCAGGCTTTTGGACCACCTCCTCTCGGATCCGATCCAAGACGGCGGCCAGTGGCACATGTTCGTCAACCTCATCAAGAAGTACGGCGTCGTGCCGCAGTCTGCGATGCCAGAGACGGACAGCAGTTCAGCCACTCGGCCCATGAACGGCCAAGTCACCGGGCGGTTGCGGGAATTTGCCTTCAAACTCCGCACCGCCAGCGAGAATGGAGCGACACAGCAAGAGCTTCGAGACACGAAGATGAGGCAGATGGCACAGGTCTACAAAATGCTCTGCGTGCACCTTGGCGTGCCGCCGACGTCGTTCGAGTGGCAGTGGCGCGATAAAGACAAAGCGTTCAAACGGGCGGGGGAAATCACGCCGCAGAAGTTCTACGACGATTACATCAAGGCCGATCTGGACGACCTCGTCTGCCTGATCAACGACCCGCGACCGGGGCACGACTTCAAGCGCCTGTACACCGTTAAGTTCCTTGGCAACGTCGTCGGTGGAGACCCCATCGCGTACGTCAACATCGACCTCGAAACGATGAAACGAGCGACGATCGAGCAGATCAAGGACGGGGAGCCGGTCTGGTTCGGCTGCGACGTTGGAAAGTACCTCCACCGGGACCTCGGCGTCATGGACACAGACCTCTACTCGTTCGATCTTGTCTACGGAGAGGATATCGATCTCGGCAAGGCTGAGCGGCTGCAGTACGGCCACTCGATGATGAACCACGCGATGGTCTTCACGGGCGTCGACCTGGACGACGCGGGGAGCCCGCGCAAGTGGCGCGTCGAGAACTCGTGGAGCGACAAACCTGGCGACAAAGGGTACTTCCAGATGTCCGACCCGTGGTTCGACGAGTACAGCTTCGAGGTCGTGGTGAGCAAGAAGTACCTGAGCCCCGACGTCGTCGCCGTGCTCGACCAAGACCCGGTAGAACTCGAGCCGTGGGATCCGATGGGCAGCCTGGCATGATTTTCGCCGAAGAATTTGGATCCGTAGTTTCGGGAAACCGCAACGAGTCAGGCTCCCGCGCGATAGAGGATTCAGATGCCAGATGAAATTCTAATGGTGCTCATCACGGGGCTGTTCGTGCTGATTCCCGTAGTAGCCATACTGACGAAACACCAGCGCAAGATGGCAGAGATCATTCACAGGAACGCCGGGCCGGACGAGGAGGCCCGTTCGCGGATTGCGAGGCTGGAACGTGAGGTCCAGGAGTTGCGTGACCGCCAGACGGACATGATCGTTCGGCTCGACGACACAACCGAGGTCCAACGGAGGATCGAAAGCTAGCGTGGACGTCGTAGCCATTATTGGCGTACTCATCGGCTTCGGCCTCGTCGTCGTGCTTCCGATCGTCGCTGTCCTCACCGCCCACCAGCGAAAGATGGCGGAGCTGATCCATAAGAACAGCGAGCCACCGGAGAGCAACGAAGTCCTATCCCGTCTCGACGCGCTGCAGCGCCAGATGAACGATATGCAGGACCGGCAGAACGAGCTGATCCTGGAGAAGCACGATCAGTTGCCTCCGCCTGCTCCGAAGGTCGAGGACCGAATACGGGAGTAGCGATCGGCAGATGAGTGTGCAAGGTCGCTCCAGGCCAGGGTGCCACCGTTCTTCAAAGGGTTGATCTGTCCCGGTCTGTCGGCCACTGTGCGATTATGGCGCTTCATGCCTCAGGACGGGTTAGCCGCACGTGACCACTTGCAGAAAGGCCACGTCCTGAGGCTATCCGGCTAGACTCGAGCGATGGCGCGATACAGGCACTGCCGAAATTCAGACAAGCCAGGGCGATGATGTTTGTGACGTGTACCGTTCACGACTTTGTGCATGCGTTTTCATGCCTTAGGACGGGCCAGCCGCACGTGAGCAGTTGCAGAAAGGTCACGTCCTGAGGCTATCCGGGCTAGACTCGTGCGATGGTGCGATACAGGCACTACCGAAATTCCGACAAGCCTGGGACTATGATGTTTGTGACAGCCACCGTGCTCGACTTGGTGCATGCGTTCAGGCGCGACGAGCCCCGTGACGAAATGGTGCGGATAATCGCACGGGAGAGCAGGCTGGCTGAAGCAAGGCTCCACGCATATGTCGTCATGTCGCACCACGTCCACCTTGTCATTCACCTTTCTAAAACAATGGATATTCGGAAGTTTATGCAGCGGCTTAAGCCAAATGCTGGTCGTTCAATATCACGCCTCTTGACGTCCGAGGATCTGGCGGAGTTTGACGCTCAACACGGCCTGAACAGCAACACGTTTTGGCAGCGGTCGTTCCGCAGCGTGGAGATCGTCGGTGACAACATGTTGGAACAGAAGCTCGATTACATTCACCAAAACCCGGTCAAAGCCGAGTATGTTGTCCGGCCCGAAGAGTATCGCTGGTCAAGCGCACGACTGTTCGAGCAGGGGTTATGGAGCGCGGAGAAGGGACTGCCGTTTGAGGCTGTGGCAGAGAGTGTCGTCAAACCGGATTGAAGGTCTTGCGCTTAAGCCTCAGGACGTAGCCTGTGCTGTGCGACCGTCTCTCACCTGCCCGTCCTGAGGCATGGAAAGCGGGCGGATGTGATAGCATCTGATTCAGTTTATGTGCGATATTGGGACAGCCAACATACTCTTGGCTGGAGTTCCTAACGCTTGTTCGCCCGATAGCCTGTCCGCAATTCTAGGCCCATTCGTTACTCTCCCGCATGCACTCGAAACTTGCAATAGCTGTAAGTGCCACGCAGCTGATTAGCCAAAGGGTGTAGCCGCTTCCCAGTTCGTCCTGTCCTTTTGCGAACAACGCGATGGTCGTCAACGCGAGTGCAGTGGCCAAATAACCAAGATTCTTAGCGCGAGAATACTTACGCTTCCGCAACGCAAACCATCCCCATAGTAGCACCCAGTTTGCGGACCAGGGGACGACCAGCGGGCTCATCCAGCCGCTACTTAGTGCAAACCAGCCGGTCATTTCGCTACCTTCGATTACCGGCAAGAACAACGATACGGCATACGGTGCCCATATAAAACCTGCGTAGATTACGAACCTGAGACGCATCTTCTTCGACTGCTTGGCCAGGCGAAGATGCTCGCGCGATATGGGTGGTGCTTTAACAGTTTGTTCTGGATCCGCGATATCGACGCTAGAGTGCTCGGTCTCCGTTCCTGATTCTGATTCAGGGGGCAGATCACTCATTCCAGAACAAGTAGCTACGCCGTCTCGACCAACTCCCTCAAATCGCCATCCCCTATTTCGCTCTTCGTGTCTGCGACCTCGAGGAATTTCTCGTAGATCTCCTCGAACCGGGCCTCGGGGAAGTTGAAACCCAACTCGCCCAGCCGATGCCGCAAGCCATGGCGGCCGGAGCGCGCGGTCAGGATAATCTCGCTCTTCGCCGCACCGACTAGCTGCGGATCGATGATCTCATAAGTCGAACGTTCCTTCAAGACCCCGTCCTGGTGTATCCCCGAGCTGTGCGCGTAAGCGTTCGCGCCCACGACGGCCTTGTTCCGCTGAACGATCATCCCCGTGTGCTTCGCAACCATCTGCGAGGCCGCCAGCAGCTTCGTCGAGTCAACCGTCGTTTCAAGGTCAAAAAAGTCATCGCGAATCTGCAGTGCCATCACGACCTCTTCGAGCGCAGTGTTGCCAGCGCGCTCGCCGATCCCGTTGATCGTGACCTCGACCTGCCGTGCGCCGCCCACGACACCGGCCAGCGTGTTCGCCGTCGCCATTCCGAGGTCGTTGTGGCAGTGGCACGAGAACACGGCCTTGTCGCTGTTCGGCACGTTCTCGATCATGTTCTTGAAGAAGTCGCGGTACTCGGTGGGGAACATATAGCCGGTCGTGTCCGGCATGTTGACGACCGTCGCGCCCGCGTCGATGATAGCCTCGGCGACCTCATACAGATAGTCGGGGTGGTCGAGGTAGCCGCGACCGGAGTCCTCCATGAAGTATTCGACGTCGTCGGTGAAACCCCGCGCCAGCTTGACCGCCGCAACGCCTATCTCCAGCGCCTTCTCCTTCGACATCTTCAGCTTGTGGTCGAGGTGCGAGTTGCTGACCCCTAGACCGGTGTGGATGCGCGGTCTGGCGGCTGGCTTCAACGCCTCCGCGGCGGACTCGATGTCCTTCGGCACGGCGCGCGTGAGGCCGCACACCGTCACGTCGCGCAGCTCCTTCGAAAGCATGTTCACGCTCTCGAAGTCGCCGGGAGAGCTGATCGGAAACCCGGCCTCGATGATGTTGACGCCGAGATCCTGCAGCATGCGCCCGATCTCGAGCTTCTGCTCCATGTCGAGCCGCACGCCGGGGCTCTGCTCGCCGTCTCTCAGGGTCGTATCGAAAACGTCAACGCGCTGTGCCAATTGTCCTGTGAACCTCCTCAAGAATCTAACTTCATTATACGTCCCGAAACGCGGCCTGACAGGAAGGTTGCTGCACGGTACACTGATCCATGGCCGGGGCGGGCCTAAACTTCGACGAACTGGATCAACTAAATGGCAATCGTAGACGTAAATCTCACAGCGCGTGGAACGCAGGTCGCAGAGCCGTGGGTGTGGCGGCTTTGCAAGGAGTTCGATCTGAAGGTTTCGATCATCAAGGCGAACATCGACGCTGAGTACGGTTGGGCCCTTGTCAGGCTTGATGGCCCGGTCGAAGAGATCCAACGGGCGACTGCCTGGCTGATGACCACCGGTTTGCACGTCGATGCTGAGCAGCGCTCCGTCGGCTCATGACCCTGCAGGCACCGTATCTGCCGGACGACTTTTCATCGTTCTGGCGGGGCACGGTCGATGAGGCGGATGACGCCCCGACCGACTTTCAGCGCACACGACAACAGACCGTCAAGCAGCTTGGCCTGACGATCGACCTCATCGAGTTCCCCGGAGTGAAGGGTGACTTGCTGCAAGGCTGGTTCGCTTATCCAGAGAGCGGCGAAGGTTCAAACGGATTCCTGTGGCTGACCCCGTACGGCCGCTCGTCGATGCAGCCGAACCAGTACGGTACGCGGAGCGGTTTCTGCAGCCTATCGTTCAACCATCACGGAGAGTCGGCGTTCTACGAGCAGGAGTACAAGCCAGAGCACGGTTATTTCGCAGACGGGATCGCCGATCCGGAAACTTGGGTTTTCCGGCGTCTGTTCCAAGACTCGTTCATCGCGGTCAAAGTCCTTCTGGCGCAAGAGGAGGTGTTCGGGTCAGGCGTTTCCGCAAACGGTTTTTCTCAGGGCGGAGGATTGGCGATCTGGCTCGGCGCCATGCATCCTGCCGTTCGGTGCGTTGTCGCGGACATGCCGTTCGGGGCGGCGCGCCCGCACGTCTTCAACAAAGACATTCGTCGCTACCCGTTGAAGGAGGTCTCTGACTGGATGGCCCAATCCGACGAGCACCGGCGAAAGGCGATGCGAACGATGTCTTATTTCGACACCGTCAACCTTGCGACCGTTTGCGACGTGCCGACCCTCGTCGCGCGCGGGTTGCGCGATCCTGCGGTAAAGTCGTACGAGGTGATGTCGGTCTTCGAAGCGCTGCCAGGCGAGAAAAAGCTGGTCGAAGTCGACTGTGGCCACGAGTGGCACGCGTCAATGGTCGAGCGCAACCGGGAGTGGATGCGGAAGCAGTTCTCAGTGGGCGGTTAGCAGTTGGCAGTCAGCAGTTGTCAGCTGGGACTCCGAACCATGAACCGGGAGGGCGAGCGTCCTCGCGAGCCGCATCGGGGACTGTCGTAACTTGTCGTTCGTTTTTTTGGAAGGCGTCGCTCGAATCCCTCCCCCGGCCTGCAGCCTGTCCCTTGCCGAGTACTTCCGTGGCCGGGGGAGGTTAGGAGGGGGCCTATCCGTATCGAGGTTGAGAGTCTGCGCGCTCTAGATTGCACGGACAAGCCCTGCGGGTCTGACCGCGGCACACATTTCGGTCGTCCCCATTCGTCCCGTAGACCCTAGACCCTCTACCCTTCCTCCGCAAACTGCCAACTGCTAACTGACAACTTCCAACCGCTCCTAGACCGAATGCTTCGAGACTGCAGCCCTGATCCGCGCGGCGTCCGTCAACAAAGCCTCGACCGAATCCAGCGGCCACTGCGTCGCAGCGTCGCTCAGCGCTTGGTCCGGATTAGGATGCACCTCGATGAACAGCGCATCGATTCCGACCGCGACAGCTGCTCGCACCATTGCCGGTATTGAGTCCCGCACGCCGCCGGTCACCGAGCCGTAGGCGCCCGGTCTCTGCGCGCTGTGCGTCGCGTCGAAGCACACCGGCCACCCGTGCGAGCGCATGATCTCCAGGCCGGGCATGTCGACGATGAGGTTGTTGTAGCCGAAGGTCGTGCCGCGCTCCGTCAGCATGATCCCCGCTGCGCCGAACGACTCTAGCTTCTCGACCAGGTTCCGGGCGTCGTGGGGCGATAGGAACTGTCCTTTCTTTACGTTGACCGGACGGCCAGTTGCGGCCGCTGCAGCGAGCAGATCGGTCTGGCGACACAAGAAAGCAGGAATCTGAAGCATGTCGGCAACGGTTGCAGCCGGCTCCGCGTGTTCCGGCAGATGGATGTCCGTCGTCACAGGTACGCCAAGCTCCTCGCTGACCTCCTGCAGTATCGACAGCCCATCCGCCAGACCAGAACCACGCGGCGAGTCGTACGCCGTCCGGTTCGCCTTGTCGAACGAGGCCTTGAAAACGTAGTTGAATCCGAGCCGTGAACAGATGCCCTTAAGCTCCTCCGCCGTCTCAAGGCACAACGACTTGGACTCCGCAAGACACGGTCCGGCGATGACGGTCAGCGTGTCGCCGCCGATCTCAAAATCCTTGATTGTGACCTTGTTCAAGACTTTGCTCCAGCGCGGGCGAGGTACTCCTTTAGCTCGTCTGCGGATCGAATGTTCTGGACTGCGAACTCATCAACGCCACCCGGCTTCATGAAGACGATGTGCGGCAGGCCGACGATCTTGAAACGCTCTTTCGTCATCTTCTCGTACTTCTTGTCTACGCCGGTGCTCCAGTCGATCTTCATCACGTAAACGCGAGAGAGCGCGGCAAGCCCTGCGGGCGATTTGAACACGCGTTTCTCGATCTCGTGGCACGCCGGGCACCAGTCAGCTGTTCCGTCGATCATGATTGGGAGTCCTGACGCCATCGCGTCCTCAAAGTTCTCTTCGTTGAAAGTCACCCAGTTGATTTCACCGGCTGGAGTCACGGAAACGTGCTCACCAGGATTGCTCGCGAATACTCCCTCCAGGCTCTGTTTCAGAGCGATGTCTCTGTACTGCGAGAGCGCGAGCCCGCCCAACAACCCTAGCGCGACCGCCGTGACGCCCTTGATGATTCCGACCGACCGTGTCGGATCAGACTTGTCGAAAAAGAGAAGGTACCCGGCGAATCCACCGTAGATGACCATCCATCCGATCTGCGTTCTCAGCTCGTCGCTTCGGAAGCCGATGCCCTGGAACACATAGCCGAACGCGAAGTAGAGCACGACGAACCCCAAGACCGCTTTGACGGTCTTCAGCCACCCGCCGGACTTGGGAAAAGCCTTCGCCCCGGTCGATGCAGTTGCAAGAGCGATAAAGGGCAGCCCCATTCCTATCCCAATGGTGGCGAACATCCCGATTCCGAGTGGGACGGAGCCGACGTCAGCAACCTTGACGGCGACAGCGCCGACGAGCGCCCCTGCGCATGGAGCGGCAGCGAAACCCATGAGCAGCCCCATGATGATCGCGCCGACAGGGCCGCTGCGTCCCTTCAAGTTCTTCTGGATGAAGTTAGGAAGACGAATCTCGTAAACGTCGAACATGGAGAGGGCGAGCGCGATGAGGATTGCGGCGAGCAACAGAACGAACCATGGGAGCTTGAACAAGTCTCCGACGGCTCCTCCCGCAGCGGCCGAAATCCCTCCGACGGCGCCATAAGTCGCAGCGATTCCGAACGCGTACAACCCGCCGAGCATCAGGCTCTTACCCTTTCCGGCGCCGGTAGGCCCTTGATTGGAAAAGAACGAAACCGTTATCGGAATCATCGGAAAGACGCACGGCGTGAGGCAGAGGGCGAGTCCAACCAGAAGAGAGATTGGGATGATGAGCGCCCAGTTCTCAGACTCCAACGCGTTGGAGAGCGCACTCTCCAGCCAAGAGCTCGAGCTGCTGTCCGCGCCTGTAGCAGCGGGCGCTTCTACATCGACTGCCTCCACAACATCGATCGACGCCGTGACCAGGAAGGACTGTGGCGGATACTGCGTGTTTTCGCCGGTTAACTGGTACCGCACTTCGAGGCTGACTTGCTGAACGCCCTCGGAGGACATGGCGCGCAATACAACCGGAATCTCAATGACCGAGGAATGCTCTTGTATATAGATTTCAGAGGCAAATGAGATCTCGCCTTCTGGGTACTCAACGCTCACCAAATCGGTGCCGTCCGTTCCGATAATCTCCATAGAATTGCCGAGTGAGCCCGTTTTGAGAGCATCGGTCGTCCCGCCGAGTGAGCTGCCTGAGGCAAGCAAGTCGATTACGAACTGGTCGATTGTGAACCTGACCGTTTCCTGGTCAAAAGTGAGGGTCACCGTAGCTGGGAACTCGCTCCCGGCGAGGACGGAATCGGAAAGGAACGTGATCGTGGCCTTCGGGTGTGGCGGTGGATCCGCAACGACATCTCGCTCCACAGGCTCCGGCGGTTCAGCCGACCTTGTTCCGAGCTGACCGAAGACTGGCAGAAACGGTTTCAGAGCTACGGTAAGTGCAAGCGGAACCGTCGTCGGCATGAAGCAGTTCAGCTCATCGCACTGCTGATAGAAAACGTCGACTTTGAACGTGACGTCGCCAGCCATTCCCGACGCGTCGAATACGACTGGAAAATCAGTCTGTCCCACGTACATCGCGTGCAAGTCGCCGGCGAACATCTTCATCGCGCCGGTTGGGTACGAGATAAACTTGATCGGCGTGCCGTCGACCTGCTTGATCTCCACTGGCAGCGTCATCGCGTCTGTCGGGGGGTTCTGGTAACCGTGATACCCAGGCGCGAACGTAATCCTCACCGTACCGGCAACTTCACCTGCTGCGTTGACCGAAGGGTCAGGAATAAGCAGTTCGATCTTAGGCTCAGGGATGTCCTGGCCGAAAGCGTACGCTGCGGCGAAGGCGGCGAGGAGGACAATGACGATTCTCTTCATAGCGGTGTTTGTGGCTTTTTGGGGCTACTGCTTAACAACTTCAGTTCATCGGTCTTGGTTCCAGGCAAAACGCCAACCCGAGTACAACGGCGTGGGACGCTTAGATTGCACTCAAGCGGCCCTGCTATCTATTCTACGCTACTATTATAGAGTTCAGGCGTCTAACCCACAGCGGTACAATTGAATGGACGTGACGCCGACTTCAATCGTAGCTGAGCAAGCCGAGCTGCCAACGGCAGACGTTTTGGGCGTAAAGGTCAGCACGCTCGACCTGGAAGCGACTGTCCGGCGCGTTGACGACTTCCTGAGAACCGAGTCCACGCATGCGATCGTCACGGCTGATTCGTCGGGTTTTGTCCTGGCGCAGAGCAACGACGCCCTGCTACAGCTTTACAAATCCGCCGACCTTGTCACCGCCGATAGCGCAGGCGTTGTTTGGGCGGTGCGCAAGCTGACAGGCCAGCGAATTTCACGGGTAAGCGGCGTGGACCTAGCGTTTCAAATATGTCGGCTGGCGTCGCTAAAGGGGTACAGAGTGTTCCTCCTTGGAGCGCAGCCCGGGATAGCCGACAGGGCCGCAGAGCGACTGAGGCTGCAGCATCCGGGCATCCAGATCGTCGGTACGCGGCACGGCTATTTTCCGGTCGAGGATGACGAGCTGGTCGCGGCGGAGATCGCGCCGCTCAAACCGGACGTCTTGCTGGTCGCAATGGGCATACCGAGGCAGGAGATGTTCATCTCTCGAACAGCTGATATCATTCGTGCGAAAGTCTCGATGGGCGTTGGCGGGTCGCTCGACGTTTTTAGCGGAAAGGTTCGACGGGCGCCTCGCCTGGTCAGAAGGCTGAAGCTCGAGTGGGTGTGGCGACTCCTGCAGAACCCTGGCAAGGTGAGGAAGGTCGCCCTGTTGCCCCGCTTCGTCCGCCTTGTCTTGAGGTACGGGCGATGAAGATCTACACCAAGACTGGCGATGGCGGACAGACAGGTCTCCCGGGTGGCGCGAGGGTGAACAAATCTGATCCGATCTGTGAGTTGTTGGGCGAGGTTGACGAGCTGAACGCTAGCATCGGGTCAGCCATCGTCGACTCCGAGGGTTCGGCAGTCCACACGTGGCTGCAAAAGCTGCAGCCTGCGCTCTTCGAGCTTGGATCTGAGATTTCGACGGGCTCGGGCGAATCCCTCCCGAAGCTCGCCGATCTCACTGCCGACATGGAGCGGTGGATGGACGAACACGATGCCAAAATGCAGCCGCTTAAGAACTTTATCCTGCCGGGTGGTTGCAGACTGGCAGCGGATCTGCACGTTGCCAGAACGGTCTGTAGGCGAGCAGAACGGTCCATCGTTCGATATTCGACGAACTCTCAGGTTGACTCGGCCGTTCTATCGTTTGTGAACCGCTTATCGGATTGGCTGTTCATGGCCGCCAGGTTCGCGAACCACGAGGCAGGGCAACCTGATATAATCTGGAAGAGGAACTAGAAGAGAATGTTGGCAATCGCCACTTTAACGGTCGTAATGGCAACGAGCCCGGCTCACGCAACGCAGAGCGGAGCTGAAACGATTTCGCGAATGATGGCCAAGTACTCCGCAGCCAAGACCCTCAAAGGCGTTGTTGAGCAGTCGACGTCGTTGGTCAACAGCAAAGTCGAGGTTAGGATCGACATTCAGTACGAACGCTCTGCCAAGAAGATTTACGTCGTTCAGAACTTCTTGACCGGTAGCCGCAAGACGCTGCTGCTGATCAGCAATGGAAAGCACTTTGCGTTCACTGCACCGCGACGTGGGATTAAGGGGCAAGAGGACAAGACTCTATTTGTCGAACCCGTTGCTGGCCGAAGTTCGACAACCGGCGAACCGTACGTTCTTTCGTTCGCGGAGATCTACAACGCGGCCTCCAAGTCCCTTGCGATGTCTGTGGCGATGGACATCGTCGTCGGTGAGAAAACGCACCTTGACCACCTGAAAAGGCAGTTGCGGCAGGTCACTGGAATCAAGCCCGTAATGGAGGGAGGCGAGCTGAAACACTGGGTGGTCTCGGGCAAATGGCGGGCACGGCCAGCCGGGCCGCCAACCGGGCTGTACGAACTGTGGATCGCGCCGGACTACACGCTTGTTCGGTACCGAATGTCGGAGGATACAGCTCTCCAAGGGCGGGTCCATCAACTGGTCACAGACGAAGTCGTCAAGGTGAATATCAACGCTAAACCTGACGACAAGCTGTTCCGGCTTTCCAAGAAAGCGGGCTAGTGCGGCGGATAGACCCAGTCGCCTCACAGCCGACAGAGGTTTAGTTGCGACTAATACACTTTTTAGAGTAAGATTAAACTTACTTTGAGGCACCACTAATGAGTTCAGCCTTCGGTTTCAAAGAACTTCGCCAGGGCATGAAGGCGCGCGTTCACTCTGTCGCAGAATCGACCGCGCACTCGTTTCGGCTTCTGGAAATGGGTTTGACTCCGGGCACCGAGTTCGTCGTGACAAAAGTCGCTCCGCTCGGCGATCCTGTCGAGATTCGCTTGAGAGGGCATCAGCTCTGTTTGCGCCGGAGCGAGAGCGATGGATTGCGAATCGAACCGGTTGAGTAAGTGTTGACTCTAAGCGAAAAATCGGTTGCTGAAAGACACCCGCTGATCGCGCTTGTCGGCAATCCGAACGCTGGCAAGTCTAGCCTCTTCAACCTCCTTACGGGATCAAATCAGAGAATCGCCAACTACCCCGGCGTGACTGTCGAGAAGGTCACGGGAACGGTCGAGTTCGACGGCACGAAGGCGACTTGCGTCGATGTACCGGGGCTCTACAGCTTGACGCCGCTCTCGATGGACGAGGACGTCGCAGCTGCAGTCATTCAGTCCGGTTACGACGGCACAAAGCCGGACTTGCTGGTGTGTGTCATCGATGCCGCCAATCTGGAGCGGAACCTATTCTTCTTCAGCCAGCTGGCCGAACTACGGATCCCACTCGTCGTCGCACTGACGATGGTCGACGTTCTGGCGAGAGATTCGCGCTCCGTCGACGTTCCGAAACTCGCCGAACTGCTGGGCGTTCCCGTTGTCCAAGTCTTAGCGCACAAGGGCGGCGGACTCGAAGAGCTGAAGCTCGCAATAGACGAGAGCCTGAGCGCCGCCCAAGCTCCGGCTATAGCGATCGGATATCCAGAGGTGGTCAACCGAGGTGTACGTGCTCTGGCAGACGCCTTCGAAGCCGAGGGCCGCGATGCTGTTGAGTCAGAGCTGCGCGGAGCCCTCCTGGCCACACAAAGCTGGCTTGACGAGACCATCGAGGCGAGCCCGAAATTGGCTGCCGTGCTGGCAGAGCAACAGCGGTCGGTGCTGGGAAAGCAAGCCCAAGGGAAGACCATTGACGCCCAGGCGCGGTATGCCTGGAGCGCATCGGTCGCCAGAAAGGCGATCGACGTAGAAGCCGATGAGCGCGTGACGACATCGGCCAAAATCGACTCGATACTGACTCACCGAGTGTTTGGACTCGTCATCTTCACTGCGGTGATGTTCTTGGTCTTCCAGTCGATATACACCGTTGCCGCGCCGCTGATGGGTTGGATCGACAGCGGAATCGCCTACCTGATTACTGTCATAGATCCGTTGCTGGCATCGATGCCGACCGTTCAATCGCTTGTGACGGACGGGGTTATCAGGGGCATCGGCTCTGTTCTCATCTTCCTTCCTCAGATTTGCATCCTGTTCTTCTTCATCGCTGTGCTCGAGGGCAGCGGATACTTGGCCCGCGCTGCGTTTCTGATGGATCGTCTTCTGGGCTGGACGGGACTCAACGGCCGCGCCTTCATTCCGCTGCTCTCCAGCTTTGCGTGTGCCATTCCGGGGATCATGGCCGCCAGGGTCATGCCGGATGAGAAGAGCCGCATTGCGACGATCATGGTCGCTCCTCTGATGAGCTGTAGCGCCCGTCTACCGGTGTACGTGCTGATCATCGGCGCCTTCATCGAGCCACAGTTCGGCGCAGCTTGGGCAGGCATGGCGTTGTTCGGCATGCACTTCGTCGGCGTCATCGTCGCCGTGCCAGTAGTCCTCTTTCTGAACCGCAAGATCCTGAAAGGGAAGAGGCCTCCGTTCTTGATGGAGCTGCCGCGCTATCAGATGCCGGTGTGGCGCAATGTTTGGCTCACGCTGTACTCCCGCGCCAGGGTTTTTCTTCAGACGGCTGGGACGATCATCTTTGCCATGTCCGTCTTGATTTGGGCGCTGCTGTACTTTCCGCGGCCAGCGGATAAGATGGCCCAGTACAGCGTTGACTACGATGCGCTGCGTTTGGCCGAGGATTCCAGCATCACCCGGGACAACTACGTGGCACATAGACAGAACCGAGATTCGTATCTCGGTCGCTTCGGGCGCAGTATCGAGCCGGTTTTTGCGCCGGCGGGGTTTGATTGGCGACTGACTACGGCGATACTCGCAGCGTTTCCGGCCAGGGAAGTCGTGATCCCCGCGCTAGGGATCATCTTCAGCCTGGGAGGTGACATCGACGCAGAATCGGGAGACCTGCGCGCGGCGATCAGCGGTGCGACGTGGCCGGACGGCAGGCAGCTGTTGACGCCGTGGACTGCCGTGGGATTCATGGTGTTCTTCGCCCTCTGCTGTCAGTGCGCGGCTACGCTTGCGACGATCAAGAGGGAGACGAACAGTTGGAAGTGGCCTGTCGCGTCGTTCATCTACATGACAGTGCTTGCGTACCTCCTGTCCGTCGCGATTCACCAACTGGGCAAGGTGTTCGGCTGATGTCCGGCGTAGAGATAGCTGTAGTAGCCGTGGCCGTTCTGGGGGCCGGATACTACGTGTTCAGGTTGCTCGCCAAGCAGTTTGGCTCGAAAGGCGACGGTGACGACGGATGCGGAAAGTCATGTGGCTGCGAACCAAGCGCGAGGACAAAGGCCAAAAGTTAGATTGGGTCGTCGTTTGGCCGCTGATATCGTTCCTGGTCGCGCTCATCGCGATCGCTGTTTACGGTTTTCAACCGGACGCTCTGGCAGCATGGACTGTATGGCCTCCTGGCGTCACAGCGGTCATCTGGCTGATAGTTCCTCTCTTGCGGCGCCCCTCAACCTGGCGGAAGATCGCCCTGATCCCGGTCGTGCCGTGGGTCGCGTTCCTCTTGGCCTACGGTGACGAATGGCGCGCGATCGTCCCGCATTCTGTACCGAGTACCGAGCTTCACGTCGTCACGCTCAACTGTGCCGGCGGAATGCTGGAAGCAGTGCGTGAGGCAGTAGACACCGGCGCCGACATCGTGCTGCTGCAGGAGAGCCCGGGCCCCGATGAGCTTCAGGACTTGGTGGCGGACTTGCCCGACGGTTACAGCGTCGTTTCCGGAATCGATGCATCGGTGATCGCACGGGGAGACCTAACGGTCGTGCTGCAAGAACAGAACTTCACGATGGTGCGGTTTTCGCGCGGCGACGATCTGCAACTCGACATCGTGAGCCTGCGCATGGTTCCACCTGTGCTGAGGATGGATTACTGGAACCCGAACTGCTGGCGGGCGTATGCCGAGGACCGCAGGCGGCATAGGGCCGAGCTTGCTGAAATATGGACGGCAGTGGATAAAGTCCGCTCCGAACGACCGCTCATATTAGGAGGGGACTTCAACGTCGTTCCCGTCCGAAACGTGACGGCCCTACTTGAGCATGCAGGGCTGCAAGACGCCTGGTCGGCTGCTGGAAGGGGCTGGTACGCGACGATGCTCAACTCAGCGCCGGTCGTGCGTATAGACAGGATCTGGGCGTCGGGCGAGCTGAGACCAAAGCTCGCCAAGGTCAAGAAGACGAAGTACTCGGATCATCGCATGGTGGAGGCCTGGTTCGACGTTCAAAGATAGATTCAGGCGACGCCTGGTGGCCGCTAAGTCGTCGCCGGGTTGTAGTGCTTAAGACGACGCCGTAGGCAGACGACGACCAGGCGACAACGAAGTAGTCGTCAACAAAGTGGGCGACGCCCTAAAGATAGCCAAGCTCTTTCAGGATCCGCGGGTTCTGCCGCCAATCGGTCCGCACCTTCACGAAGAGCGATAGGAAAACCTTGCAGTCGATCATCTCCTCGATCTCTATACGCGCAAGCGATCCGACCTTCTTGAGCATCTGGCCTTTCTTGCCGATCACGATCGCCTTCTGGCTATCTCGCTCCACGAGGATGACGACCGAGATGTCCACCAATCCGTCTTCCTCCTCCCAACTCTCGACGTAAGTTGAAATAGCGTGCGGCAGCTCTTCGCGCGTGGCGTGAAGGAGCTTCTCGCGAACCATCTCGGCCGCCAAGAATTGGACGCTCTGATCCGTAACGGAGTCATCGTCGTACAGCGGCTCGCCTTCAGGCAGCGAAGCTACGAGCAGCCCGGTCAGCAGATCAAGGTTCTGAACGCGCGTGCAGCTCGTCATCATAATCTCGTCCGGCTGGAACATCGCCTGATACGATTCGTATCGGGCCTCCACGTCTTTCGCCTTGAGGAGGTCCATTTTGTTCAGACAGAGGATTCGGCGAGGCGTGATTCCGATTTCGCCATCTGATTGCAACGTCCAATCGGCGATCATCCTGTCCCCCGGACCGGGAGCACGACTGATATCAACGACCATCAAGAGCGCATCGACGCCGGACATCGACTGTTTGGCGACGTCGTTGAGCGCCCGACCGAGTCGATGCTTCGGTTTGTGTATGCCGGGCGTATCGACGAATACGATCTGCCAATCCGGATCGGTTGCAATGCCGAGCAGCCTGTTGCGCGTTGTCTGCGGCTTATCGGAGATGATAGAGACCTTCTGGCCGACCAGCGCGTTGATGATGGTGCTCTTGCCGACGTTCGGCCTGCCGACGACCGCCACCGTTCCTGACCTGTGACCCACCCGATTACTCCCGCTTTCGGAACATGACGTTGACGCCTACGTCAGCCGGATCGCTGTCGCGATCAGCACCTTCGCGCCGATCTGTGAACGGAACGGTTTCCCTCGGCCTTCTTCTTCTGTCGCGCTTTCGACGTCTGCCTCGGTGGAGTTCCGTTTGGGGCTCCTCATCATCCACTTCGAGCATCGAGGGTTTTATCAAAAGATCGTCCGCCATGTCGTCAGTCCAACTGGCTTCCACCCACTCGTCCAGCTTCATTATCTGTACGTCGAACTGAGCGTGGTGCCGATCCGCGCCGTCGTCGTCTCCTCGCTCGATCGAATCTACAGTCAGAACGTCTTTCGGATTGACCTGTAGCATCGCCTCTAGATCGGCCTTGACGCCGACGAGGAAGACGTGCGTACTGCCGTCCATGGCGGAAAACCTCAAACTGTTTGAATCAAGCTCTTCCCAATCTTTGCCTAAGACGTTGTACGCCGCCCAGCCTTGCGGCAAGAAGATCGTCCGATCTCCTGCGCCCTTGCAGTGAACAGTCAGGAACGGTGGACGAACGTGCAGCACGTCGTCGTCAAAGTTCCAAATGTGCACGTGCGCAAGTTCGCCGAGCGCCCGGAAGAATCCGGGAGAAACGACCGGCTCTCCGAGAAACACAGACGTCCAAGCGAGTTCGGGCTTTCCGTCCGCGTCTGCCTCCTTGATCAGATAGCTCGCAAGGCCGGTCTGAGTGTATTCGCCAAGGACCGTTCCTTCTTCGGGAATAGCATAGTAGCTCGGCTCTAACTCCCCGCCGTCGGCGACACGTTCGGCGGGAAGCGCGGAGCAGAGCGGATCGCGCATATTGACCAGCGTCGTCCCCGACTTGGAGTGAAACGGCTGGGGCTTGATAGCGATGCCGGTAACCTCTCTGAGCCTCTCCAGAGACTCTCGACCTGCCTCAAACAGCCCCGCGCAGTACAGCCAGAATAAAACCTTTCCATCCCTTTGCAAGCGGGTCTTGATCGCTGTGCGGACTTCAGGCCGCATGTCCCAGGCGTTGAGGAAGACGTAGAGCTTCGCGTCGGGAAAGTTCTCGCGATGCGCGAGATCGCTGAGCAGATAGAATCCGACGCTCATTCCGCTGCGCAATATCTGTTCGCGGACGTCTTGCACGAGAACCTCGAACGCCTTCTCGTCGACGAGGTACGCGAGTGATCGCTCGTCTACGAAGACCGCGACGTCCGGGGGGGTGTTCGGGACCACAATCCGCTGAATCATCTCCTGGCGAACACGACCGGCGCGGTCCCAGATCGCAGCGGAGTTGAGCCAACCGCCGCCCCAGCTGTCCATCCAGCAGACGCCTGCATCGTGCGCGAGCGCGGCTCCAGCGCCTCTCCAATGCACGCTCTCCAGCGCCTGAGGAGTCTTCATGACTGGGTTGGAGTCGTCAGGCTCTTGCTGGCCGCTGATCGGAGTCTTGAAGTCCTGCTCGCTCATAAACAGCTTTCCGTTCAGCGCAAAGCTGTCGATCGGCCCAGGAAACGCCGCAGAACCGGACGGGCTTCTTCCGCGATAGCTGGGCGGTCCCGCAACGTAGTCGATCTCCCGGCACCGGAGCAGCTTCCCCAAGGAGAGATGCCCGCTCGCCGGGTGAGACCATTCAAACGTGTAGCCGTAGCTGACGCCCACCATGAATCTGCCGTCGCTGGCCAGCTTTATAATATGCGCGAGTTCGGCGATGCGATCAAAAGTGATGTCGCTCAGAAAAAGGTGATAGTCGACCCAGCGCCTAGCCTTGCGCCCAGTCCGAACAAACTCCTCGCCGGCTCTCGCCTCGGTGTGTTCCGGCACCGCAGCAGAGCTGAACTCGATAGAACCGTCGTACCAGGCGGCGCGCAACGACACGACGTCGTCGCTGTAGCGGTGCCGCAGCCAGATCTGGAACTCCTTGTTCGCGGCAGGGGAGTTGTCGTACGCCGATGAATCTGAGTGATACCACTGGTCGCGGTCGATGTGCAGTCCAAGGATGCTCTTGGCCACGGCGCTCTTTTGGAGCTTTCGCACGAACTGAGTCAGGTATTTGCCGGCAGCGCCCCAATACTCGTCGTCGCAGATGCTGGGCTCGGTCTGCTTGCCGTAGCGAGCGTTCTTGTAAGCCTCGCGCCAGTCGTCAGGTGCGACGAACATGCACCGGGGCACGATCTTCGCGTCCGGATCGACCTTGAGAATCGCCTTGCTGCGCTTGACGATCTCGTCGACAGCCTTCTTGACGCCAGTCGAATCGACCTGGAACTTGACGAGGATTGAAAACAGATGGACGCCGCCTTCGGAGGCAAGCTGAATCTGCTCGAGCACGGTCTTAAACTTCTCGTCCGAGTCGGCGGCGGCGTAGAAGCTGATCGGCGGAATAATCTGCTTCTTAAAGACGATCACGGGCCGTCCGCGGTGAAGCACTACTTGCGCTGCATCCTCGGGCGTCGGTACCGGCTCGCGCTTCGGACGCATCTGCTTGTCTGGAACGGACTTTGCGCGAGCAGTGGTCTTGCGCGGCGTCGATGGCTTCTTTTCGTCTGAGACTTGTCGCGTGCTCTTCGGCTTAGTTGGTTTCTCGCCTTCTATAAGCGCGGCGAGCTGGGTCTTGCCCTCGGTGCTTGGCGTCCTCTTCTTAGAGGGTGCCCGGGCAGACTCTTTCGATGCGGGCTCTTCTTTTGACTCAGGTTCTGCCGAGGCCGGTCGCCAGGAGATGTTTGCCAGAATTTGTTCTTCGCGCGTCAGCTTTTTGCCCCTACTGGTCTTCTTGCGGACGGTTGGTTTTTTGGCGGTTGTCTTTTTGCGCGTCGCCTTTCGTGCTTTTGCGCGAGAGGGTGTCTTTGCCTGTTCCTTTGGCGTTGCATCGTCCGCTGACACAGAATCGTCGCCAGCGTCGTCTTGCTTGCGTGATCGACGGAAAAGAACGCCCAGTGGTCCCCCTTCGGACAACAGCGACGGCTTCTTGCGCTTTGTGGACTTCGTTGGCTGCGGCTCCTCACTGGAGGGCGGGGAAGCCTTTGAACTCCGTGCTTTGCCTTTTCCTAAAGCCGGAGTGGATTGTTCGTCGTTCTTGCCAGGCATAGTTTTTTTCGGCGCCGGGATCGTGAACGAGGGGGCTAAAGTCTAGGTTGCTCTCTGCCTCGCGGCGAACCTTGGCCGGTGCCTACGGCTCAAGTATGACAGAATCGCGGACTCAACCGCAGGAAACGCAGGCTCCCCTCCTA
Organism: Armatimonadota bacterium; assembly: GCA_022563855.1. Classification (NCBI taxonomy): domain Bacteria; kingdom Bacillati; phylum Armatimonadota; species Armatimonadota bacterium. The sequence goes on along the minus strand of JADFMN010000001.1, from coordinate 230,173 downwards.
AATTTGCTGGGTTGGCCTACCGAAGATATCTTTGAGCCTTAATTTGGAGGCTGAAACAATGGACATACTTTCACTGACGCACAATGTGCGCGTCGGTCAAGAAGTAGAGCCCAGAGGCATCAAACCCCCTGAGCGAAACTTTGGAAAGGAAGTTCGAAAGACAGGTAGTCCGCCAACACGCGGAGCACCGTCCGACATCCGGGCGGACAGGAAGGAAGCGAGCCAGATAGAGCCGAAGCCTCTACAGCAAGCGCTGGACCTTCTCGAAGCAGTACTGCCGTTCGATCCGAACTTCCGCGACCTCGCGCTGAATAAGAAAATTCGACCCGGCTTCGGCCTTGGCAACGTGCTCTTGGAACTCGACCTGCACGTTGAGAACGGGAAGCCGAAATTCAAGGACCTCTTGGCCGCGATCGGCGTTGACGTTCCCGCAACGTTGAGCACTCGGAACCTCACGGTTCTTCAGCAAGCAATCGTCGAGAAGATCGACGCTGTGCCTGTTCCGGCCTCGGTCAAACGACTAATCGACGCGTTTCTACGCACAGACAACAGGCCGGTAACCCAGGCGTTTGAGATCGGCAGAATCGCGCCCGACGCAAGGATTCTCGACGTCGACAACGGCGGCCGAACGGGGATTATCAGAAGCCAAGAGCTTCCGACGCCAGTCGTGAGCTTCAATCCAATGCTACGACCGTTGCTGGCTGCGCCCCCGCAGCCTATGCCTGGGATACAGGTGAAAGCGGGTGACAACGGTATTCGCGAAGGCGCCGTCTTTCCGCCGGCGTTCGGCATGCACATGCCGACAAAGCCTAGCGGTATACCGGAGAGGTTCTTCATCGAGGCGCCCAGGCCGGGTGTCCCCCAGGACCTGTTGGGCGTTCCGATCAAGATCGCTCCGGAGCTTGGCGCTCACAAGATCGAAGTTCAGGCGGTGTTGCCGCCGGTCAACCTCGAGACGATGGTGAGCATCTTGAGCAAGGGCTTGTCGCCGACTGCACTGCGTGAGTCAATCACTGCGCAGGCTCCCGTACCAACGCTCAATGCCGGATCGCTGACTGAGTCGAAGCCGACTCTGCAAGCGCCGATCAGACCAGTGCGCGGAGCTGGGCGATACAACGTAGTCGCTTCGCACTCTGCACGACCGACGCTCAATGCGGAGGACGGCAAGCCGGTCACTCAGCACTCGGCAAGGCCAAAGTCCTCTAATGCGGTTCCGACAACTGTGTCGCATCCGACTCCTGAGGCGAATGCCACAGGCACTCTGATCACTCCGGACAGCTTGGTGGGCCGCAGGCCGCGGCTCAACAACGGTCCGGTTCCGTTGGTCAGCAATCACGTTCCTTCGGCAAGTTCAGCGCAGCCGCTCACGGCGGCCAGGCCGACATTGATCGGTTACAGAAGCGGAGTTGCTAAAGGCACGCTGCCGGACTTCGAGGCTGCTGCAATCCATGCGAGCGACCCAGGTGTACCGCTGGCTTCAAACGTCTCGGAGGGCGCACGGCGCACTATCGATGCGTCAGCGCTTCGTCTGGCCGCGCAGCAGATTGTCTCATCTGTGCACGACTCGATCATTGACCACATCCAAGAGATCGCGGCTTCGCAAGGACGCGGCCGAGTGGTTATCCGGCTACAGCCGGAAGATCTGGGATCGATTACGGTCTCAGTTAGGTCGTTCGGACAGAGAGTAGAAGCGGACATCCGCGCGAGCAATGATGCCGTACGAGACGCACTTGTCGCCCATCGCGGCGACCTGGTGCAGAGCGTCGAGAGCAAAGGGCTCTCGCTGGACTCGTTCAACGTAGGCCAGGAGGCCGACGGCGAGCCGCAGACGAGCGACCAACGCGCCGACCGGAACCACGACATGCGACAGGAGTTCGAGCGCTTCGCAAACGTATCACAGGCGTCTCGCCAAGATGTCCCAGTGGTCGTAGCTGCGCACACACCGTGGTTCGCGCCAACAACGGAGGTCGTGGACTACACGGTCTAGGAGAAGATAATGTTTCCAGTAACACCTATTGACGGAGCCGTGTACTACGGCGATCGGCCGGTACCAGAAAAGCCGGAGATGGACATGACTATGTTCATGCGTCTGCTGACCGTTCAACTGCTGAATCAGAATCCGCTTGAGCCGATGAGCGATGGAGACTTCTTCGGTCAAATAGCTCAACTTGGTCAGGTTCAAGGAATGGACAGGTTGAACGATTCTATGGACACCCTGCAAGGCGCAAGCCTGATAGGGAAGACGGTGACAGCAGTTCGGCCCTTTACGGGGCTGAACCTCGGCGAATCCCCAATCGTAACCGGGACCGTAGTGCAGCTCACCGTTAGGAACGGCGAGAGAATCCTCGGTCTCAGAGAGGCAAACGGCGGGATCGTCGAAGTCAACATGACGGCGATCCAATCGATACGAGAGTAAGACAATGAGTGCTCCGATTCAGAACACGAAGATTCAGGAACTGATCCAAACGCGGACGCAAACGCGGACGCAAGCGGCTCAGATCCCAGATCAGGGCGCAGACTTTCAGTCGATCCTGGCGGATCGGCTGAAGGTCAGCGCCCACGCGCAGACGCGGCTTGAGAGCCGCGAGATCAAGCTCGACGCAGACGCTTGGGAGCGCGTCTTGGATGGCGTGGATCGCGCTGCGAAAAAGGGCGCCAAGGAAGCGCTGGTGATGGTTGACGACATCGCGCTCATCGTGAGCGTCAAGAATCGAACGGTCATCACCGCCGTCGACAAGGCACGCCTCAAGGAGAACGTGTTCACCAACATCGACTCTGCCGTGATCGTGTAGATCGGAGTACGAAAGACTGACTAAACCTACGGAGGAAGGCGAAATAGTGGACCTGTGCCGATGGCTCAGGAGCTAGGCGCGAATCTCGACAAGGTTCTCGCAAGCCTTCTTCCTCGACAGAAAAGAGAAAGGAATATACAGGAAGAAAAAAATGCTTCAAGCAATGCTAGCTGGGGTCGCCAGCATCAAAGCGCAACAGACGCGCATGAACGTCATCGGCAACAACTTGGCCAACGTCAACACGACAGCGTTCAAGAGTTCCCGCATCACGTTCCAAGACATGATCGCACAGACAATCAGAGGCGCCTCTCGCCCGTCGTCCACCTTGGGTGGTACGAACCCGATTCAGTTCGGACTGGGTGTGTTGGTCGCAGGCACGGACGTGAACAACGAGCAGGGCTCGTTGCAAGCCACCAATCGGCCGACCGACTTCGCCATTCAAGGAAACGGATACTTCCAAGTTTCGAACAGCACCCGAATCGGATACACGCGTGACGGAGCGTTCGATCTGGATGCCGCCGGCGACCTTGTCCATCGAGCAACTGGTGAGAGAATGCTCGGTTGGACGGCAGACCCGGCGACGGGAGTGATCAACACCAATGCGCCGATCGGCCCGACTTCATATCTGAACGTGCCCATCGGCGCTCGAACGGCGGTTCAGGTCACGACGGAAGTAACGTGGGCAGGCAACCTGGACTCGCGAGCCTTCACGGACCCGGGAGCACCGTTCACGACCCTTTCCATCGTGAACATCATCGATCCGTTGGGTAACGAGCACCAATTGACGCTCACTCTGACAGAGGCCGCCAGCGGCAATCCGAACGAGTGGGACTGGACGGTTGCAGGAAGCAACGGTACGTTGATGACCGGCGGTGGAACGCTGGTTTTCGACATAACGGATGGTACGCTGGCAACCGGATCGCCGGGAGTGCTTACGGTGACGCCGCCAGCGAGTTCGGGCATTCCCCCGTTCAACGTCGATCTGATCTTTGAAAGTATGTCGCAGCTTGCTGCTGAAATGCAGGTGAATTCAAGCAGCCAGAACGGTTTCACGCCTGGCTCGCTTTCATCGTTCTCCGTCGCTCCAGACGGAACGATCATCGGACTGTACACCAACGGCCTGACGCGGACCCTCGGTCTCATCAGCACGGCGATCTTCCCGAACGCCAACGGCCTCGAGCGCCTCGGCAACAACCTTTGGCGCAACACCGACAACTCGGGCATACCGGTAGTCGGCGCACCAAGGTCCGGTGGCCGCGGTTCGATCAACTCCGGATTCCTGGAGCAGTCGAACGTCGACATCGGCAACGAGTTCACCGACCTCATCATCACGCAGCGTGGCTTCCAGGCCAACACCAAGGTCGTCACCACGGTCGATGAGATGATGCAAGACCTCATCAACATGAAACGTTAGTAGCCAACTAACCCAACCCTCGCGCGGGCGGTCCTGATCTTCGGATCGGGGCCGTCCGTTTTTCTTATGGTGCGAGAGTCAAGGGTCTAGGATCAGTCCCCTCAACCGTCATCCTGAGCGAGCCTGTCCTGAGCAGAGTCGAAGGAAAGGAGCGCGGTTAAGGGGACGGTGCATACCCCAAACTTTCAGACGACATGGAGAAGGTCTAGCGGGCGAATACGTCCTAAAGGTCTTATACGACCTATCCGTCTCCGTAGCTGGCCTACGGTAACCTCCCAGCCATGCGACGAGAAGTCCATTCGACCGACCAGGCGCCCAGCGCGATAGGGCCTTACAGCCAGGCCGTGAAAGCCGAGGGGCGGTTCATGTTCCTTTCCGGCCAGATTCCCCTGCTCCCCGACGGAACGCTGGTCGAGGGCACGATCGAAGAGCAGACGGAGCAGGTGATGAAGAATCTGGAGGCGGTGCTGACTTCGGCGGGGCTGTCGTTTGGAAACGTCGTGAAGACGACAATCCTCCTCAGCTCAATGGATCACTTCGCAGCCGTCAATGAAATCTACGGCGCACGGTTTCCCGACGATCCGCCGGCCAGGGCGACGTATGCGACTGCCGGCTTGCCAAAAGATGTTGACATCGAGATCGAAGCGATCGCAGTCTACTAATGAAGAGAGTGGTTTCAGTAAGTCTCGGCTCATCGAAGCGCGACAAGAAGCACGCGACGACGATCCTTGGGCAGGAGTTCATCATCGAGCGCGTTGGCACGGACGGAGATCTGAAGGCGTTCCAGAGCAAATTCGAAGAGCTCGACGGCAAGGTGGATGCGCTCGGCGTCGGCGGCGCAGACATCTATGTGGTCGTCGGCGATAAGCGGTACACGTTCCGCCAGATCAAGAACCTGATAAAGAACGTCAAACACACCCCCGTCGTCGATGGCAGCGGGCTGAAGCACACGCTCGAGCGAGAGGCGATCAACATCCTGACGGAAGTGATCGACTGGCCGGTAGAGCGCGTATTGCTGGTCAGCGCTGTCGATCGCTACGGCATGGCACAGGCGCTGGACAAACGGTGCAGGCACGTCGTGTACGGCGACCTGCTGTTCGGCATCGGGCTCCCCATTCCGTTGAGGACGTACGCAAGCGTCAAGAGAGTCGCCAATCTGCTCCTTCCGATCATTACGAAACTCCCGTTCAAGTGGTTCTATCCGACCGGAAAGAAGCAGGATGAGCGCACACCGAAGCACAAGAAATGGTTCGACTGGGCGACGGTCATCTGCGGCGACTGGCACTACATCCGCCGCTACGCTCCGGACGACCTTGTCGGCAAGACCATCATCACTCAAACCTTGAGAAAGGCCGACCTCGACTGGCTCAAATCCACTGGCGCGAAGAGGGCGATCACGACCACGCCGGACATGGGAGGAGAGGCGTTTGCAACCAACGTCATGGAGGCGGTCATCATCACTCTGGCGGGCAAGATGCCCGAAGAAATGACGGAAGACGACTATTTGTCCCAGCTTCGGAGCCTGAGCTGGATGCCGAACGTAATAGAACTGCAGGGCGTGCCGGATCAGTCCGGTAAAATGCCTGAGCCCGAGCTGGAGAAGTAACGCTTGACCCGATTCGCTTTCATCCTTCACCCGATCAACGCGCGAGACGCTGCCCGGCGATACCCGATCGCCAAGCTCCTACCAGATTCCGTCATCGAGAAGATGCTTGCAAAGAAGGAGCCGTTCAAGGTGAGCGATATTTCCGGAGTTGTCTCCGCGACTGGTGCGACTACGGAAGGGATTTTCGTAGGCCTGCCCTTGACCCCCCGAATGATGATCGACAAGATGTCGCTTGAAGCCGTCTACGACAAGCTTGAGGGTTGTACGAAGATCGCGGAAGATGAAGGGTGCAAGATCATTGGTCTCGGAGCGTTCACCGCTGTCGTCGGAGACGGAGGCGCCACAGTCGATCGACGGACGACTTTGGCCGTAACGACAGGGAACAGCTATACGGTCGGCACAGCGATCCAGGGTGCGATGGACGCGGCTGAGGCGATCGGCATCGAGGTGTCGAAGGCGACGCTGGCCGTCGTAGGCGCGACCGGTTCAATCGGCAAGACCTGCGCTAGGCTGATGGCGCCAAAGTTCGCGCGATCCCTTGTAGTCGGTCGAGATGAGCAGCGCACCGAAGAGCTGGCGCGGGAGATACCGGGCGCTACGGCGACCACCGATGTGACAAAGTTGCGCGAAGCGGACGTCGTCGTCACAGTGACGTCTGCCGACACAGCGATCATCTTTCCAGAGCACCTCAAATCAGGAAGCGTCATCTGCGACGTTTCGAGGCCCCGCGACGTCTCCGTCCGAGTTGCACGCGAACGTAAGGACGTCTTGGTGATCGAGGGCGGAGTCGTTCAGGTGCCTGGGCGCATTGATTTCGGATTCGACTTCGGATTTCCGCCTGGCTGCGCTTATGCCTGCATGTCTGAAACGATGCTTCTCGCACTCGAGAATCGTGCGGAGAGCTTCACGATCGGCAAAGACGTGACCGTTGATCAGGTTTCAGAGATGGATCGCTTGGCCAGCAAGCACGGCTTCAAGCTCTCCGGATTCCGGTCGTTCGAAAGGGCCGTGTCCGCTGACAAGATTGAGCGGGTCAGGGAAGCTCGCAAGTCTCTCGTAACGGCGTAGAGCGATGCTGAAAGTCGAGGACGTCAGCCATGCGTACTACTCCGATCCCGTTCTAACCGATGTCAGTTTTCAGGTCGCTCCCGGCGAGATTATCGCGGTCATGGGCAGCAGCGGCGGAGGGAAGACGACGTTGCTCAAGTGCATCGCCGGCCTGATCAAGCCAACTGACGGAGCGATCACGATCGACGGTATTGACGTAATATCACAGCCAGAGGAAGCGCGGCGCAAAACCGGTTTCGTCTTCCAATACGCCGCGCTGTTCGACTTTCTCAACGTGCGCGACAACGTTCTCTTCGGCGTTCAGCGTCTTCGCAAACTATCTGCAGCCGAGAAGACAGCGTTCGTCGAGGAGCGACTTGCCGAAGTCGGCCTCTCGGGCGCAGAGATGATGATGCCAAGCGAGCTGAGCGGCGGGATGAGAAAGCGCGTGGGGCTTGCAAGGGCGCTCGCGATGGAGCCCAAGCTGCTGCTCTACGACGAGCCGACATCGGGCCTTGACCCTGTGACCGCTTACTCCATCGACCAGCTCATCGTCGAGACGCGCGACCGCATCGGAGTCACCAGCATCGTCGTCAGCCACGACGTGACTTCCGTTATGAGACTGGCAGATAGGATCGCGTTTCTTGAGAAGGGAGAGCTCGTCTTCGACGGTTCTGCGGCCGAGTTCGACCGTTCACAGAACAGTGCTATTCGCGAGCTGGTCGACAAGTCCCACGCTGAGACGTTCGGCGCGTCTTAAACGGATGCGAGATCGAGGACCATCCCCCACTCGGGCGTTTCGTCCGGCGGAGGACAGAGCCTTTCTCCGACGATGACCCCACCCATGCGCTTGTACAGCTTGTGTGCGTCGTGCAACACCTTGTCGCTCCATATCTGCATGCTGCGGCACCCGGCAGCCGTGGCCTCATCGACGATCTTCTGCGCAAGCGCAGATCCGAGTCCCAGCCTTCTTGCCGACGAAAGCACGAACAGCCTCATCAACTCGCTGTCGCAGCCTGCGATCTGCTGCGTTCCGCTGTGTTCGACGATCGTGCCGGCTTTGCCCGGAATCGCCTCGAACGTCAGCAGCGCGCCGCAGCCGACGACCCCGCCATCGATTTCGCCAACCCAGAACGAGTCTCTGCCGTAGTGGCACGGGACATCGAAGACGTCCTTGTTGTAGCCGTCCGGCTCCCAGCCGAAGCCGAACTCGTCGTAGACCTGGTGCACCACGCCGATCACAGCGTCGCGGTCTTCGTCCCTGTAGACGCGTACGTCAAGAACCACAGTTCCAAGATACCGCCGTCGAGAGAGAGGCGCGGGCACTGATTGCATTCTGACCGAGAATACGGCAATAATAAAATGAAGCGTGGGTCGTTAGCTCAGTTGGTAGAGCAGCTGACTCTTAATCAGCGGGTCGCAGGTTCGAGTCCTGTACGGCCTACCACTCTTTTCATTAACTGGTGCCGATTATGGAATTGGCTACCCTGGCGTCCATGCGAATGTCACGCGAAGGCGCGCTACTTCAGCAAGATTGAGCCGTAGCGTCTCTCCGTCGCCCGGGAAAGGGCCGCCGACGTTCTTGAACGTCAGCACCACCTGATATATCTGCCGCTCATCTTGCCAGATGGCATGCAGGAGATTTGGGAAAGAAGACAACGGCTTTGACCGGTTGCGTGCTCTCGGACTGTCTCAGCCTGGCTCGTGGTGGTTGTCACTTGTGCTTTTCAGCGCCATCGGGATTTACAACAGAAAGCTTGATGGCGTTTGTGACCTCGCCGTTAGTTCCAGCCGACCATTCGATTGTTATTTCGAAAATCCGGGAGTCTCCTGGATAGATGCCCTTCAATAGTTCATCTTTGGCGTTTGCGAATTCTCCGTCGAGATACTGTATGAACCAGACCCTGACGTCAACTATTTCACTTCGTTCATTCTTAATTATTCCCGTCGCATGGGACGAAATGATTTCGCCGAGCCCGTTAGTTGTATCTCTGACCGCTTTTCCCAAGATGACCAACTTATAGGCTGGCAGTGAACGAGCCACTTCCTCCTCCTCGCGCTTCTTTCTTTCTTTCGCCTCGGCTTCAGCACGCTTTTCTCGTTCCTCGTCCTCTACCTTGTCCTGCTTGCGCAGGTCTTCGTAGCTGACAGTGACTGACCAGATTCCATGTTCAGACAAGTCGGGGCCCAAGCGGTATTTCAGGCGATTGGAAAGGTAGTAACGCCTTTCAGACTGTCCCTTGTAGTCCCAGTCGGCGACCTTGTACGGGCCATAATCATCGAGCGTCGAAGGGTTGTCTGCGACTGACGCGACGTTGTTGTCCCTTGTCGGAGCATCTCCTGAAGCGTAAATCTTCGAGACTTGCCCATCTTTGAAGAAAATGTAGAGGATATTGTTGCCGATTGCCCAAGCTGCGGTCGCATCTTTTGAGCCCGCTATGCTGTCGTTTGGCCGGTCGCTGTACTTCCAATCCGGTTGCCCGAGCGTAGCGACAACTCTGCCCGACGACATGCCGAGGCCAATACCCATTATTCTAATGTCCTCCAGCTTCGGAAGCTTCTGATGCTCTGAAGCCTTAGCAAGCAGCAGGCTTAACAGCAGTAGCGCCGACGCAAGAGCAAGAACTCTCATAATGTCCCTCAACGATGCCGGCGTCGCCGACAGCGAGCAGAGAGTATACGCGCCTTCTGACGTTTCGGCAAGCAAACGGGAGGGCGTGCCGTAGCCAATGCTGGCTATTCCCAGTAAATGTACGTGCCTAAACGCAACACTCCGTACTTGGCCAGCATCAGCTCGAGATGGCCGCTCTCGGTCTATTACAGGCGTTTCCTAATGTCTGTTGAGTAACTAACTCAGAAGAAACTTGCTCTATAGCTGTCTCGGACATCACGGCCGTCGCCGCGCACCTACTTCGGCCGCTTCGCAAACAGCCATGTCGCACCGGTCTCTGACGGTTCTGTTTCCAATCCGCCTTCGGCCAGGATGAGCCGCAGCGTCTCTCCGTCACCGAGGACGAGCCCGACAACGTCCGTGAACGTCAGCACCGCCTGAGAACCAACTGCCTTCCACGTCCCACTGCTGGTGCCGCCCGCGACGGCCAGAGTGAACGTGTGATCAGACTTCAATTCCAGTGCCATCTGGCCGATTTCATCGATCTCCTCACGGACGCCTGCCGACATGGCATCGTTGGGTGACAGCTCAACAGAATGCACCCAACTGCCGACGACCTGTTCGTCTGAGATCGGTGGCACTTTCGGCTTGCAGCCGATCACGCTGGCTACCAACAGAAGTGCAACAAGAAATGTGTTAGTTGTCAGGGTGGTCTTCTCCTCGGCGCCTTGCCCGCCGCTCCTGAGTATACGCGCAACTGAGAACTGGGACTTGTGACGGCCATATGGAACATTCACGGGCCGCGAGGCTTCTCACACCTATCCGCAGAGAACGCGGATGAGGATTGGAGAAAGACGATGAAAAACCTCATCAACATCTTGGCTGCTGCGTCGCTTCTCATGACGACAACGGTCGCGACCGCACAAGTCCCACCCACCAATGCGCAGGCAGAACACGGCGTCGTCGGGCACGAAGTTTTCTCGACCAGCACCCCGGGAGGCGGAGGCCAGCTCAAGTCACAGGGCGTCAACGGCAAGAAATCCTCCTGGTACATCAGCTCGACGGCCCCAGCGCGGCTCGCCGTCACTAACGTAGTCATCACTTACTACCACTGCAAAGAGTGCCGCGACAAGGCCAAAGCAGAAAGGAAGAAGCTGATCGACCTCAAGAAGAAGGAAAAGGCCGACAATAAGAAAAAGAAGGACGAGCCCATGAAGAAGGCTCCTCCGAAGGGCAAGGACACCCCGACTTACGACCCGCGATTTTGGAAGTACGAAAACGGCAAGCTGATCCCGGTCAACGATCACAGCAAATGCCCTAAGCCCGACAAGTTCGAGTGCGGACAGCATTACCTCTGGTGGCTCGAGAACCACAAGCACGCTGAGCCGAAGAACAGCGACGACAACGACCACAGCAAGTGCAAAAAGCCTCTGAAGTTCGAGTGCGGCGCGCACTACCAGTGGTGGCTGCGAAACCACAAGCATATCAGCTCTTCGAAGAACGCCATGCTCCCGAACGAATACCAACTGTTCGTCAGCGGTACGGTCGTACCGGGACAGCCGGTCACCGGGACAGTTCTCGACGCGAACGGTGCAGTTGCATCAGGCGTGGTCATCGAAATCACTGACGGCGAAGAGATCACGACGGACGAATACGGACGGTTCTGGTTCATCGCACCTGAAGACGTCGATACGATACTGCTGACGATCGCTGGCACAGAAATCAGGAGAGCGATCTGGAACACCGGCACGACCCAGCACACAAACGGCTCGGGCGTAGTCGACGGGCTCGACGCAGAGACTGCAGACCGGAACACCGAGTTTGACGAGGCTGGTGACACCGCGTCGCAGACCGATCCCACGCCATCGCAAGGCGAGCGTATCATGACTCCGCAGTTCGGGCAAATCGGCCAGACGATGGAGATCGCCGGTTACTTCCCGCTCGGGACGAACTTGACGCTCGACGGTGACACCGTCGCAGTGCTTGCGAGCTCTCCGTCGGCGGTGACCGTGGTGCTTCCGGCGAACCTCGTGCCTGGTCGGCACACAGTGGAGCTGCAGCGTGATGGCGAGATCATGGCGATCGCCAGCTTCGCCGCAATTATACTGCAGATCGAACTCGCCGAACGCACGCTGATGATCGGTCAGAAGGGCAGGGTGAAGGTGAAGGTGATCGGCACCGAGATGAGCGTTGCGATCCAGATCGACGTCGCAACTCCGGGAATCCTCAAGGCCTTGTGCAACGGAAGGGTTTATTCGTCCGGCGGGTCGCTCAACTTCGTGGACATCGAAGTTGTCGCACTCAAGCCTGGCGCGTTCAAGATCAATCTAACGCCGCTGATGGACTACATTCCGAATAACCATTAACGTCCAATTGCATGGCGAACGACTGTGCCCCAGACTACACCTAGTCCCCGTTTCAACGAAGAAGCGGGGACTTACAACTTGGTCGAGAGCAAGACGGTCGCGGCGTGATCAGAAGCCAGCCTCCGACCGTCCTCGCCCATGACGGTCAGCATCGTGGCGAGCGGATCCGAATCTATGCCCTTAGCCGCGATAACAGTCGCTTGAATTCGATTGGTCACTCCGAGACCGGTTCGTGGATCGACGACGTGCGAATACCGAACTCCGTCGATCTCAAGGAACTGCTCAGTGTCGCCGGACGTCGCAATCGATGCGTTTGACAGATATAGCGCATCCGATCGGCCAGCGACGCGAACTGTCCAGCCAAGCGTGTTAGGTGGAGAGATCGACACGCCGATGTCGCCGCCAGCCTGGATCATCGCCCTTTCGACTCCGTTCGATCGCAGTACGGCCAGCGCGTCGTCGTTCGCATAACCTTTCGCGATTCCGCCGAGATCGAGGAACATCCCTGGCAAGGCCAAATCAACGAATTGACCGCGGGCGTTAAGCTTCATCTTCTGCCAGCCGACAAGACGCAGAGCGCTCGCCAGATCGGCTGTCGCTGGCATCGCCTTGCTTCGCCGCGCCTCGCGCCACAGGCGGATGATCGGCGAAGCCGTCACGTCAAAAGCGCCATCAGACTTCTCGGCAAGCTCTTGAGCACGCGCCAACACATCGAAAAGCTCGCGAGAAACCGTAACTGGGCCACTCCCTGCTCGTTTGCAAAGCAGCATCAGTTCGCTATCTGCGCGGTAGTCGCTAAATACCTGTTCTAGCTCGGCGTATCGGGTGTAAGCCGCTATCGCGGCGTGCTCTGCGGTACCCTGATCAGGAGCATAGAGCCGCAGGTTGACCCGTACGCCCATGTGCAACTGGCTGTAAGAGAATAGGCCAGTCGCAGATGGGTCTTGCATCGATGCGACTCGGTGAGGTTCCATGATCCTAAGTACCGTTTTGGCAGCCAGTTTTATTATCGCGCAAGACTCCCGACCGGAATCGTTCATCGAGCAGATTCCTGGCACGGTGGTCAGATTTAGGATGGTCGGCATACCTTCCGGCGAGTCGAAGCGCAACGGCAAGACAGAGCAGATCAAGGCTTTTTGGATCGGCGAGACCGAAGTCACTTGGGATATGTACGACGTGTGGGCGTTTCGCATGGACTTGACCGACGAGGAGCGGGCGGCAGACGTCGATGCAGAGCTGAGGCCGAGCAGGCCGTACGGTGCGCCTGATCGTGGCTACGGGCACCAAGGCTACGCAGCTCTCGGCGCAACGCACAGAGCAGCAGTAGTCTTCTGTAAATGGCTTTCAGAAAAGACCGGCAAGGTTTACCGCTTGCCGACAGAGCAGGAGTGGGAGTACGCAGCACGCGCGGGCTCAGCATCAGTGCCTAAGCAGCTGGAAGAGTACGCCTGGTTCTGGAACAACGGTGAGGACGTCGCACATCCGGTCGCATCCAAGTCGCCGAACGTCTGGGGTCTGCACGATACACTTGGAAATGCAGCGGAGTGGGTGGACACCGAAAAGGAGCCGGTCATCAAGGGAGGATCGTTCCAAAGTAAGGCGCCGGACGTCAGTTTTGACTGGCGAGCACCGTACAACAAGAGCTGGCAAGAGCGCGACGCGCAGATACCAAAAAGCGAGTGGTGGCTCTCAGATGGCGAACATGTTGGCTTTAGGGTTGTATGCGAAGGCCCAAATTAGCAACAATAGGAGAATGGCACAGATGAGTCGCCGCAATTTCATAGTGGGCTCGGCGGCGGCAGCCGCAGCGCTCAGCAGCAAGAACGTCCTCGCGCACGGGGTCAGACCGGACCAGATCAAGATCGGGCTCATCGGTTGCGGCGGTCGCGGAACCGGCGCAGCGACCAATGCGATCGAGGCGACTGACGAAGTCGTCATCTGGGCGATGGCGGACGTTTTCCCCGATCGGATGGCCAGCTCTAAGCGCAATCTGGCAGCGGGCGCCAAAGAGAAGTTCCAGGTCACCGACGACCGAACGTTCATCGGTTTCGATGCGTACAAGCACGTGCTGGACACGGACATCGACGTAGTGATCATTGCGACCCCGCCAGGTTTCCGTCCGGCTCACGTCGTGGCCGCGGTAGAAGCGGGGAAGCACATCTTTATGGAGAAGCCCGTCGCCGTTGACGGGCCTGGCATTCGCAAGGTCATCCGAGCTTCGGTCCGCGCCAAAGGCAAAGGCCTCGCGATCGTCGCTGGCACGCAGCGCCGCCACGACAACGCCTACAACGAGTGCATGGACCGCATCCGCTCGGGCCAAATCGGCGACGTTGTAGCAAGCTATGCGTACTGGAATCAGGGCGGGCTTTGGATGCACCCGCGCAAAGACGAGTGGTCCGACCTCGAGTGGCAGATGCGAAACTGGCTGTACTTCACCTGGCTTTCGGGCGATCACATCTGCGAGCAGCACATCCACAACATCGACGTCTGCAACTGGGCGCACGGCGGCCACCCCGTCAAGTGCACGTCGCTCGCCGGCAGGGAGGTCAGAACTGACCCGGCATACGGGCACGTCTTCGATCACTTCTCCACGGAGTACACGTATGAAGACGGCTCGATCATGATGAGTTCGTGCCGGCAGATCGACGGTTGCGTCTCAAAGGTCGCCGAACACATCGTTGGCACCAAGGGCGTCACCAACGGAAACAAGTACATCAACGGCGAGAACCGCTGGCGGTTTGAGGGCGAGCGGCCGAACTCCTACGTACTGGAGCACCGAAACCTGCATGAGAGCATCCGATCAGGCAACCTGCTCAACGAGGGCGTTCGCGTTGCAGAGAGCACGCTCACGGCGATCATGGGCCGTATGTCCGCCTACACTGGCCAGGAGATCTCCTGGGATCAGGCGTTCTCCTCGGACGAGGTCCTCATGCCGGAGGATATCGACTGGAACATGGACCTCGCGATTCCAGAAGTTGCCGTGCCGGGCAAGACGGCGCTCAGCTAGAAAGGCAAACTGAGTGGATCGCAAGCTGAGTCGTCGAGACGCGCTGAAAGTCGGCGCAGTGGGTGGTGCGACGCTCGCGTTCGGCGGGATCGGAGCTACGGATATGCCGAATCAATCGAAGTTCAAACTGAAGTACGCGCCTAGCTTCGGGCAGTTGTCGGCTCACGCTGGCAACGACCTCGTCGACCAGTTGAAGTTCGCGGCCGACGAGGGGTTCCACGCCTGGGAGGACAACGGCATGAAGGGCAAGTCCGTCGCAGACCAGGAGCGTCTCGGCAAGGCGATGGACGATCTTGGAATCACGATGGGCGTGTTCGTCGCGAACTCCATCGGCTGGGGCGACCCGACTTTGACCACCGGCGATAGGCAGCACATCGACAAGTTCGTGGCTGACTGCCACGAGTCGGTCGAGGTCGCCAAGCGCGTCGGCGCGAAGTGGATGACCGTCGTCCCGGGCACTGTTCAGCTCAACCGCGACTTCGACTACCAGACGGCTACGATCATCGACGTCCTGCGGCGCGCGACGGAGATCTTCGAGCCGCACGGGCTGGTCATGGTTCTCGAGCCGCTCAACTTTGCCATGCACCCGAACCTTTTCCTGACCAAGATGTCGCAGGCGTTCGCGATCTGCCGCGCGGTCAACAGCCCGTCTTGCAAGATCCTCGACGACCTCTTCCACCAGCAGGTCCAAGAGGGGAACCTGATTCCGAACATCGACGCAGCGTGGTCGGAGATCGCCTACTTCCAAGTCGGCGACAACCCCGGTCGCAAGGAGCCGCTCACCGGCGAGATCAACTACCGCAACGTATTCAAGCACATCCACGGCAAAGGTTTCACCGGCGTCGTCGGCATGGAGCATGGCAAGAGCCAAGGCGGAAAAATGGGCGAGCGCAAACTGATCGACGCCTACCGCTGGTGCGACGACTTCTAGAGGCGTCCTGCCAGTCCCCTCTCCCCCGTGAGACTGTTCTCCTAAGGAGTCTCTGGTGGCGAGTCCGCAGTGAACAGAGGTCAGGGTGAGGGGTTCAAACAGATACAGTCCTTTCCACTGTATTCGATTCGACCTCGCGGCCAATCGCACCGGTCTCTTTCACCGCCAAGTGCGTATTTACGGACAGACCCTATCGGGCATGACCGTGCCACACGCCGTCAATCTCCTCTCCCTTGGGGGAGGATTAAGGAGGGGGTTCGAGCAGAATTAGCTTCCTCCCACGGAGCCTCGGGGGAGGATTGAGGAGGGGGCCATGCACACCCGCACGGACAAACCCTATCGGGCCTGACCGTGGCACACGCTGTGTCAATCTCCTCTCCCTTTGGGGGAGGATTAAGGAGGGAGCCAGAAGTTCTAGAATCCGGTGCTGAAGCCCAGGCCGAACACGAAGTTGGAGCGATTGGGCGCTCCGGCAAGCATGTCCTTGTCCACCAAAGTCGAGAATAGGAGCGTCAGGTAAAGGTCTGTGCTGTCAGAGACGGACGTCGTGAAGGCTCCATAGACTGAGAAGTCCGCAAAGTTGGCTTCGCTGTTTCCGTAGTAGAACAGGTTGTGTTTTTTGTCGCCGTAGCCTATCGCAGTGCCCCACGAGAAGCTGACTTCATTGGATAATCCGCCAGACGTGATGACGCCGAGATCCTGGTCGAACGCGAGGTTCAGGTATACGCCATCGGCTTGGTCGACGTCGAAGTAGATCGCGAGCGTCGTGGCCCACTCGCCCATCGGCCTGCTGTAGGTCGCGAACACTTCGGAGGTCGCAGCAGCTCCGACGCTGGGGAACTGGTAGTGGATATAGCCCAAGCTCCAGTCTGCGCCGCCAGAGGCGCCGCTGTAGGTCAGTGTCGAATCCAACTCGGTGAAGCGACCCTCTCCCGGGTAGGCGCTCACGCCGGTCAGTTCGTAGTTTCCCCAAAAGTTAAAGCTCAACGCACCGTACGCAACGTCGAGCGATGGTTGCCAGACTGCGCCGTTGACGACGTTGATCCCTCGCCAGTTGTACTGGTTGAAGAACGGCGAGTCGAAGCTGAACTGTGCTTCCTGAGCGGTCGCGGGAGAAACAGTGAGGCCTAGAGCCGCTGCCAGAGCGAGAGCGCCAAGCGTGGACCGTGAGTTTGTCATTCGATTTATCCTCGTGCCCCGTTTGGAGCCATTGCCATTATCCTCAAGTGGTCGAGAAAAAACAATGACAATCCCATTACAATTTGATGATCCGCGCTATTGTCTCTTGCTTGCCCAATTGACAGCTTGGCCGATCATTTCGACGAACGCCTGTTCGGTGTACGACTCGTCCGTGTGGCCTAGCCCCGTGTAGAAAGAGCGGCCGCCGGATTTGTACTCTTGGCACCAGGTGATCGGGTGGTCGTCGCCCATCGAATGGCCTTCGTACGTCGATGTGTCGACCCTGGCAAGCACCCGCACGTTCGTACGCGGGTTGACGCGGTAGTCGTACCACTCGTCCTTGCGGTGCCAAACCGCCGGCAGGTGCTTCGTCGCTGGGTGCTCCCGGTCCTCGAGGATCACGTCCGCCTCCTGCTGCGCCGGGTGGCCCTTGAAATACGCGCCGACCAGCTTGCCGTACCACTCCCAGTCGTACTCCGTGTCCGCCGCGGCATGGATGCCGACGAACCCGCGCCCAGGGCCGTACCACGCCTCCATTGCCTTCTGCTGGCTTTCGTCCAAGATGTCGCCGGTCGTGTTGAGGAACACGATCACCTGGTACTTGCCGAGCTTCTCGGGCGTGAACTCCGCGGCGTCCTCGCTGTACCAGACCATCCATGCGTGCTCGAGCGCGAGCTTCTTGAACATCTCCTTGCCAGCCTCGATCGAGCCGTGCCGGAAGCCTGCGGTTTTCGAGAAGACCAGCACGCCGGTCTCGGGGATGCGGATCTGGTTCTGTTGATCCATGACGGTCGCGGCGAGAAGTGCGGCAGTAAGCATCAGACGGTTAGTCTATCGCATACGCTGAATCCCGCATTGCTGTTTCGAGCACTACCCCTTGGTCATGTCGAACGTTATGTTGTCACCGTCGAAGTCGATCGTGCCCGATAGTGTCGTCCCGTTGCCGCCCAACACGAACGTCCCTGTTCCGAACGCAGGGTTTTCGCTGGGGAACGAGACGGTGAGCGTCGCGTCTCCGTTTTCGAGGACCAGGCCTGTCAAGGGGCCGTCTTCGCCAGAGAAGTTGCTGTGCATCGAGCCGTTCAGTTCACCTAAGACATCGATCTCGAAGAACACTGGGCCGTCGGCGACGTCACCGTCCCAAGTGCCAGTCCAGAAGCCCTCGAACGGGTTGAACAGGATGAATCCGCCGCCGCCGCACCCCGAGAGCGTGATTGACGCCAGTAGAAGAGCGGACAGCAACATTTTCATGATCAAGAGATTGAGGGTTTGGGAGTTCGGGTTTGTTCGGGTTTGTTCGGAGTGGTTCGGATTCGCACCTTGACATTAGTCCCTCTCTCAGCCAACTGCCAACTGCCAACTACTCCCCATCGCCGTCGTCATCCTCCTCATCCGCCTCTTCTTCTTCGGGCGTCACGTACTTGTCCAGCCACGCGATCCAGCGCGCCCACATGTCGAGCAGCGTCTCCTCGGCGCGCGGTCCGTGGCCCTCGTGCGGATACATGTAGAGCGCGGCGGTCTTGCCGTTGCTCTCGAGCATGTGGTACATGCGCTCCGCGTGGGTCGGGTTGGTGCCGACGTTCTGGTCCTCCATTCCGTGGTACATCAGCAGCGCGCCCGTGAGCTGGTTTGCGTAAAGCAGGGGCGACATCGTCGTGTACACCTCGCGCGCTTCGTACAGCAGCCTTCGCTCCCTCTGGAACGCCATCGGCGTCAGCGTACGGTTGTAGTTGCCGTCGCCCGCGATTCCGGCTTTGAAGAACGGCGTCTGCACCATCGCGTTGGCCGTGCCGAAAGCGCCGTAGCTGTGCCCGCCGATCGCGAGCTGGTCCCGGTCGATCATCCCGCGCCGCTCGCACTCGTCGATCACCGTGCTGAGGTTGGTGCGAAGGTCGTGGAGGAAATTGTCGTTCCACCGTCCGTCCGCGCCGACGATCGGGCAGTCCGGCTCGATGACGGCGTAACCGACCTGCGTGAAGAACTGTTTGCTCGACGCGCTGTATCGGGGATAGCTGTTCTTGTTGTACGTGCGACCGCGCTCGTCGTAGCTCTTCTGGTCTGTGAACTCGCTCGGATAGAACCAGAAGAACGCAGGGAGTTTGTTGCCCGACCACCATTCGGGCATCGTGGCCTTGACCCAGAACTTGAAACCGTCCGGTCGCGTGACCTGGAACCGCTCGACCTTCAACTCGGTCATCTCAGGTCGGTACTCCTTGTTCTTCGTCAGCTTCTTTGAGTCACCGGTCGAGGTGTTGATGAGGTGAGAATCGGGCAGGGTCGTCTTCGACTGCCTCTGCACCACAATCTGGCCGACGCCCTCTCCGAGCACGGCCTGGAGGGTTTCGTAGACGTCCTCTGCCGACTGCCAGACGCGCGTGCTTTCGCCGTCGCTCATGCTCACTGCATCGATGAACGGGCGCGGTGCGTTGGCCTGCGGGTCTTTGTTGTACTGCGTTCCTCTGAGGAACACGTTGCCGTCGTGGATGCGCACGACGCTGCGACCGAAAGGACCGGGCGTCGTCATCAGGCTACCGGGGTTCTTGTAAAAGTCCGCGCTCTTGAAAGTGCGAACGACTGTCTGATCGTCTCCAGTGATTGCGGTTGTAACGCTCGCTCCGTCTTTCGTCTGCGTGATGAACAGGGTGCTGGCGTCAGCCGAATACTGGACGCTGCCGATGCTGTCCTCCGATTCATAGACGACCTCCTTGTCGTCGTCGCCGTACGGTGCCTTCCAGAGCATGACCCGATCCTTGAGCTTCTTGTCCGGGTCGTCCTCGTCCTTCTCCTCTTTGTGGAGATAGGAGAGCCCGGCGCCGTCCGGACGCCAAGAGAAGCTTCGCATGCCAGCCCCGCCCCGCCCGCCACCTTGACCAAACCGTCCGCCCGGGCCGCGCCCGCCACCGCCGCCTGCGCCTTCACGCAAGGGTCGCTTGGAGAACTCGTGCAGCACTTCGCCGTCCTCGTCCCAAAGCTCGTCGACCGTTCCGAAGTTCGAGTGGGGGACGATGTGCGAAAACGGTTCGACGACCGTCGTGACGCGCACGTACCGTCCAACAGGCGAAGGGTCGATGGAGCGCACGATCTTCGCGTCGCCGACTTCGTGGAGCCGAGCGCGCATATCGACGATGCAGACGACGCCGGTAGTGAAGTACTCATAGAGGTCCATCTGGTGCGGCGAATCGAGCAGCGTGGCGTAGGTGCGGAGCCTGTTGCTCTTCGGGTCGGTCACGCGCACGAGCGGCACGTCGTTCCTCGCGAGGCCGTTCGGCTCGCCGTCCATACGATCCGGCCGAAAAACCGCGACCAAGGCGTTGCCGCTGTCCGTCCACCTCGGAGAAGTGACGTAAGTCGCCAGGAGCGGCCTGCGATTCAGTCGTCTTACTTTGCCACTCTTGACCTCCGCAACGTACAAGTAGCTAGCCCTGTCAAAGTTCGCAAAGAACGCTAGTTGCGAGCCGTCCGGCGACCACCGCTCGCCGCTGGTCGTCGCGCCCTCCGGAATCTGGATCGCCCACTTCTCACCGCTCTCCCAGTCCAGGATCGACAGGCTCATGTTGCCGCGCGCGGTCATGTTGCGGCTTCTCGTCGCTTTGCGATCCACCTGCAGGCCACCGAGGTTGTAGTACGGCTTGGCCATGTCGGCGATCCTTTGCAAGCTCGGCCTGGTCGCGATCAAGAAGTGCTTGCCGTCCGGGCTGAGGTTGGTCAGGCTGACGTTCAGGTGCGCCGCCGCCGTGACCAGCTTCTCGATGTTCGGCGCTGGCTTGATATAGGCGTACTTGTTGATCGCGTCGTCGATCCCGTCCGCCCTGGCGAGCGAGGCAAGGGCGAGCGCGAATACAGCAAAGAGAGCAAGGCGTCTCATACTCATGCAGGGACGTTACCCCGAACCGCGCCTTGGTCGCGGTTCAGGCGCTGGCGTACTCGCGCCGGTCGAACACCAGGTCTTCCGTAATCTTCCAAACCTCGGGGTCGATCTTGTTCTCTGGCAGTATCTTGCTTCCGTGGACGATCCCGCTGCTGAGTCCGGCCTTGAGAGCGTAGTGCAGGAAAACGGAGTTCAGCACGATCCTGGTGGCGGGATTGAGGCCGAACGAGATGTTGCTGACCCCGAGCGTCGTGTTCGCCAGCGGGTACTTCCTCTTGATCTCCTTGATCGCCTTGATGGTCTCGATCGCGGCGGTCCGGAACTCTTCGTCGCCCGAGCCGAGCGTGAAGGTGAGGCAGTCGAAGAACACGTCGTGATCGGGGAGTCCGTAAGCGCGGGTCTGCTCGATCAGTCGATCCGCGACCTCGATTTTACGAGCGCAGGTTTTCGCCATTCCGTCCTCGTCTATCGTTAAGGCGACGACCGCTGCGGCGTACTTCTGAGCGAAGCCGAGCACCGTGTGCAGACGCTCGCCGCCGTCCTCGAAGTTGATCGAGTTGATGATCGGCTTGCCCGCGAGGTACTGCAGCGATACCTCGATCACGTTCGCCTCGGTCGAGTCGATCATGATCGGCACGGTCACCTGCTTGTTGTAGAGGCTGAGAAGAATCCGCATGTCGCGCTCTTCGTCGCGGCCAACGTAGGCGGTGCAGACGTCGATGACGTGCGAACCTTCGCCTTCAAGCTCGCGCGCGAGGTCGACCATCGCGTCCCAGTTATCGTTAGCGAGCAGTTTCTTGAACTTCCTGCTGCCGTTCGCGTTCGTCCTTTCGCCAATGATGAGGAACGAGGGCTCCTGGTCGTAAGGGACGAACTGGTAGAGCGACGAACAACCTACGAGCTTCAGCGCGCTCATCTGCTCTTGAGTCTTCATTGAGAAGTCGAAGCCGGGGAAGAGGTCGCGGCACTTCATCCAATGCGCGTTGCTCGTGTGCGGTCGTCCGCCGACCGCTTCGACGACCAACTTCATGTGCTCTGGCGTCGTTCCGCAACAGCCGCCCGCCATTGCGACACCGTCCTCCTTCACGAACAGCTCGTGGTGCTGCGCAAGCTCCTCTGGCGTGAGCTTGTAGACAGCTCTTCCGCCCTCCATCAAAGGGAGCCCCGCGTTCGGCTGCACGGAGATGGGACGTGTAGAGTTTTTGCCGAGGAACCGCACGTGCGACGCCATCTCCTTCGGGCCGGTCGCGCAGTTTATGCCGACAGCGACGACGCCGGGGAAGCACTCGACCATGTTGAGCGCCGCTCCGATCTCGCTTCCGACGAGCATCGTGCCTGTCTGTTCAATCGTGATCTGCACGAACAGCGGAAGCCGCTTTCCCGTCTCGGCCATCGCACGCTCTGCGCCCACGATGCTCGCCTTTGCCATCAGAAGGTCTTGTAGGGTTTCGAGGAGCAGAGCGTCGACTCCGCCGTCGATCAAGCCGGTCATCGCATCGCAGTACGTCGACTCCAGCTCGTCCCACGTCGCCTGGCCGAGGCTGATGAGCTTCGTTCCGGGGCCGACCGCCCCGACTGCAAAGCGCGGCCTGTCGCTCGTTGAGAACTTGTCCGTGGCGCGCCGCGCTATCTGTGCCGACGCTAGGCTGATATCGTAGACCAGCTCAGGAATCTCATAATCGTCGAGAACGATCGAGGTCGTGCCGAAACTGTTCGTTTCGACGATGTCGCACCCGACCGCGAGGTAGGACTCGTGCAACGCTTGAACAACCTCGGGTCGCGTGATGTTCAAAATGTCGTTGCACCCATCGAGCGGCTTGCCGTCGAGCCGTTGCGCGGCATCTTTGATCTTTGTCGGATAGTCGGCTGAAGGGTCGAGAGTAAAGTCCGCGTCGTCCTGCGCCGCGATTTGCAACTGCGTGCCGCTGGCCCCGTCCCAGACCAAGACGCGCTCGGCAAGGGCATCGAGCAGGGGACTTTCAAACTTCATGACTTAGATTATGAGACAGTTTGGGTGGGATTCTAGGTTCAAACTGCCACTGTGAGCCAACCGGACGCAATTTCGACTGATCCAACGGTGTTCGGTCGCTATTGGCCTAACGCTTCGAGGTACTTCACGCCGCTGCCGGTATTGAACAGCACGGTCTGGTCTGACTCCTTGAGGAAGCCGTTGTCGATCAGTCGGCGGTAGGCCGCAAGCGTAGCGCCGCCTTCCGGGCAGGCGAAGACGCCGGTCTTAGCAGCGATCTCGCGTGCGCACGAGATCATCTCTTCGTCGGTGACCGCGATCGCCGTCCCGCCGGAAGCGCGAATCAGGTCGAGCATGATGAAGTCGCCGACCGCCGCTGGCACGCGCAATCCGCTCGCCACCGTGTGGGCGTTTTCGTGCAGTTCCGCAAACCGTTCTCCCTTCTCAAAGGCAGTCACGATCGGACAGCAGCCGGTCGCCTGAACGGAGATCATCTTCGGGCGCTTTGATCCGATCCACTCCATGCGCTCCATCTCGTCGAACGCCTTCCACATTCCGATCAGCCCCGTTCCGCCGCCGGTAGGATAGATGATTGCGTCTGGCAGAGACCACGACATCTGCTCTGCGATTTCGTAACCCATCGTTTTCTTGCCTTCGATCCGGTACGGCTCTTTGAGGGTGCTGACGTCGAACCATCCGCGCTCCTCCTTCACTTCGGCGATCATGCGACCGCAATCGTTGATCAGCCCGTCGATCAGCTGCACGTCCGCGCCGTGCATCTGCGCCTCGATGATGCAAGCGAGGGGCGTGTCCTTCGGCATGTAGACGTGCGCCTTCAGTCCGGCCTTCGCGCAGTACGCCGCAAGCGCGCCGCCCGCATTGCCCGCGCTCGGCGCAGCCAGTTCGGTCGCACCCAGGTGCTTCGCCATGCTCACCGCGACGCTTATCCCCCGGGCTTTGAAAGAAGCAGTGGGGTTGACGCCCTCGTCTTTCACCCAAACATTGAGCCCAAGCGAAGGCGTGTGCCACAGCGGCGTCATCCCCTCTCCGAGACTGACGACCTCGCACGGAGGCAAGACCTCCCTGTACCGCCACATGGACGGCTCTCGATCTTTCAACGCCTCCTTCGACATCGTGGAAGGATCAAGATCGTAATCGACGCGCAAAGGCCGCTTGCAGTCCGTGCAGAGAGTTTGAAGGACGCTTCGGTCGTACTGCTTGCCGCACAGGTAGCAGGACAGGCCAATTTTCATGTCGCCATTGTACAGTGGGATTGAGCCTGCGTTGTCAGGCAACCACTTTACGACGGCCAGAGCCAGCCGAAAACGCCGGCCGTGAGGAGCGCGTAGACGACGCTGTCGAACGTGTACGCCCAGAACCCTTTGGTCCCGAACCAAATCATGTGGGGAATCCAGCCGAGGCCATGGGCCATGAACGCGATCGCTCCGCAAACGCGAAACACCGACAGGTACGGTGCGCCATCCAGACTTGAATTCGATCCGACGTAGGCGATGAAAACGCCGATGACAACATAAAGCAGCAACATCAAACCCAGGTTTCGCCCCATGTTCGTGGCAACAGGCCAGATCGTGAGGATCCCGTTCGGACCCTTTTCCATCTTGGCTTGGTGTTCGGGCGATTTCATCTCGGCCATCGTGGTGAACGGAAACATGTATTGGCCCGGTGCTACTCCCTCGAGCGCACTTGTTACGCGCTCCTCGTCAGGAAGTCCGACATAGTCAGATTTGTGATGTGGCAATACCATGTGCATGACCGAGCTGGCGATCCAGACGAAGGCCGCGGAGAGGAGGATCGGCATCCATAGTTCAGACAGAAATTCCATTGTTCGTCTCCTGCCTGAACAGACGTTGTATCTAGCCGAAAGAGTGCAGTTTAGCCCTGGCGAAGCATGAAGCGTTAGGAAGGTGGGTTTGTTGCGCACCAATAGAACCAACGCCGTGCGGACTCCGCACGGCGTTCGTCGCGTCCTAGCCTAAAACTCCCACTCAAAAATGAGCCTGAGCCGACCGGGAGCGCCCTTTGTCGAGACCCCGTACCCGACGAGGACCTTCTGGCCACGGTCTAACTGCAATCCGATAGTTGGACCGACGAAGTGCCTCTGTTTTGTGATGTTTCCAAACGCTTCGATTCCGTAGCTCAATTTGCGACCCTCCCTGAAGCTGACGCCGGTTGAGTACTCCCACTCGACGGCGTTCTTTCCGTCCGCCTTGCCCTCTGCGATGATGTTGGTCGTCCAGTTGTAGCCAGAGCTGAACGCCACAGTCGTAATGAGCTTAGCCTCCAGTTCGTACGCTTCTCCGCCCTCCTTCTTGACCTCGAAGTATAGGCCGGGGAGGACACGGTCGAAAGCGAACTCGCCGAACGAGTACCGCTGTTCGAACTTCCAGCCGACGACCCTCAGATCGCTGCCATCGCGCTCCATCAGCAGGTACGGAGCGACCATATAGTGACCGTCGACGCCGTACTCGAATTCGAGCCAAACGTCCGACTTGCCGCCGCCAAAGTCGGTGAACCAGAACTCCAGCTCACGTTCGCCCTCGTAGGCCACCCACCATTCGTAGCTCCACACGAGGTCGCGCTTGTGGGAAAGGGCGCAGGTGGCCAGACCGAATAGAAGCCCCGCTGCCATCGCAACGCACAGGCCGTGCCGCAACGGGTTCTTGATTTGCATTTCGGCTTGATTTTAGCGAATCAGCAGAGCATGGATATGGGACTTGCGGCGTAGATGCTGGGACTGGATTGCGAGCGGGTAAGGTCTGCTTAGTCGAGGAGCTTCATGGCATTCATAGAGTACGTCCCCGAGAGCGAGATCGCGCCCGAACAGAGGGTGCCCGACAAGGACAACATCCTCCAGATCCACTGCGTGCATCCCGAGGTTATGAGGCTTCACTACGACCTGTACCTCGAGTTGATGCACAAGCCTGGGCCGCTGTCGCGCGTGCAAAGAGAGATGATCGCCGTGGTCGTTTCAGGGCTGAACGGGTGTCACTACTGAGTCGAACACCACGCGCGGGGTCTCCGCGCTGCTCTGGGAGGGGAAGGCCGGCCGGGGTCGGAGGTCGAGGCGTTCGTCGGCGGGTTAATCGGCGACTATCGCGCGATGGAGCTTGAATCCGTCGACCGAGCGATCCTGGATTACGCCACGAAACTCACGCGCACTCCCGCAGAGATGTCGCAGGGTGATGTTGACGCGTTGCGCGATGAAGGCCTGAATGACCGCGCGATCCACGACCTCACGTGTATCGTTGCGTATTTCGCGTTCGTCAACCGCGTAGCCGACGGGCTAGGCGTTGAGCTGGAAGCGTAGAGCGCGGTTGTGCGCGAGAATGAGCAAGCTACCTCCCGCCGCGTTTCTTTCGCTGAACTTCGCTGCTCTCCTTAAACCACTGTTGCAAGTGATCTGGTAGGTCGTCGTAGTGCGTCGGCGTTAAGCCAAAACCGTTCTCTCCGAACCCGAATACTCTGTAAGCACTCCCAGCATTCGTTTCTAGAACAAGCGTAAACCCGACGTTGTTGCGAAAGAGGTAACGTCGATCGTAGGACAGTGTCTTCGCACTGAAGAAATTGTAATACCAGCCTTTTCCAGTTTCCTCCGGTAAGGCCTCCAATATGGCATGCGGCTCTGCGCGCTCGAACGTAATTTTAAGAAGAGCGCTATCTGGGACGCCAGTGTAGAACATTCCGAGAACCTCTAGATACGGCACACCATTGAGGAATTGGAGCTTTCGGAATGCCGCTCTTGCTGCGGGTGAGAGCTGCGACACGGTCAAGCCTGAACCGGTCGTCGCCCGTAGTTCACCGGGTGTCAAACTGGCCAAAAAGCTGAGGAAGTCTATGCTGTTGTGAAGAACCCGTTCGGTGGTCGGAGGCATAAGCATCGCGACTCCTTGATAGTAGGCCTCGAAGTGCGCAGAATCACTGTCAGCGGGCCAGAAGGCAAGGAGATCGTCGATCATGAAGCGACCGTCTCTCACAGTGTTCCTCAGCGCAAGGCCTAGCTCGGCGCGATCCATCTGTCTCTTTCGGTCGGTCCGTGGATTAGGCATTCTGAACGTGATCCAATCGTCATCAAAATGCGACTGGTGCTGGTTGAGCCCTTCGAGCAACCATCCGATCGCAACAGAATTGCCAGAAGTCGACGGTGCCCACAACAAGCGCTGTTCGTCCATAAGGACCGCCACGACGTTGCGAGCTAGAACCTTGCCTATTGCGCCGAGCGCGTCGCTAGCGACAAAGCTAAGCGGATCCCTTTTGATTGGACGCAGCACCATCTGTC
Source organism: Armatimonadota bacterium (assembly GCA_022563855.1). Taxonomy (NCBI): domain Bacteria; kingdom Bacillati; phylum Armatimonadota; species Armatimonadota bacterium. The sequence goes on along the minus strand of JADFMN010000001.1, from coordinate 203,086 downwards.
GATCGGTCTGCTCCTGGTTTATTGCGAGTTTCCTGCGCATCTTGACGAGGGCCTGAGTCGCGCTGCTGAACTCTATCCTTAGACCGACAGGCAGGCGGCGCATCCAATCGGATTCGTAAGGATTCCTCGTTGCCGAGTTCTCTCCATGTGAGGAGAGATATCCGATGTCAATAGATCCTGTGCCAAGTGGTCCATAGATGCTGATCGCAACACGCTGCTCACTGACTCTCAAATCGACGCGCTCAGGTGAGTCAAACGTGACTACTCTGTTTTCTCGAGAGTCTAAGGGAAGCCCCATGACCGAAAGTCCGTACGGCTCCAGGGCTGTCGCCAGCATGGCGATCTCCCTCTTATAGTCGTCCAGCGGTGCAGCAGCGGATTCAGGGAGTTGTAACGACCAGAGATCGGGGAATGTGCTGAACGTCTGTTCTCCAGTAAGTACGACTTTGGCGTAGTCGATCAGAGGAAGCAACCTCTTGAGAAGCCTGTGTGCCGGGAATCTTGCGGCAGCGCCAACGCTAGACTGTTTTGCTGTCATGCGCTCTCGGTGCGAAAGGCTTTGTAGCCAGAACGCAAGCTCTATTGCCTCATCGGCTGTGAACTCTTCAGGCTGTCCCTTGTACGCTGCCTCGCTCCACGCTTCTACTCTCGTGCGCAATTCGCTGGCTAATTCGTCGCTTCGCCGCTCTACTTTCTGCTCTGAGTAAGTGAGCGTCTGCGAGCCGTCGTCGTTTTCGACCCAGTCGGAGTAGGTCGCCCAAGCGATCTGCACTAAGAGATCTTCCGCCTTGACGTCCTTAACTGCAAGGAATAGCACGAGGTCACCGGCGCGCTTGTCGGCAAGGAGCTCTTGACCGATCTGTTCTCCTAGCTCAGCCAGGAGCACGGACACACGTTTGGCATGACCGTGAAAAGTCACGCTCTCATCGGACACGTTCCCCTGGTTCCCTAGCAGCAGAGTGACGGCGAGCGCCAAGAGCATTCTCTTATTGTATCAGAATCCTAGGGCACAGCCGTCCTTGCGGTGGTCGCTCGCGGCGCAGTAGCCGTCTTCGAGCTTCAAGATGTACTGACCGCCGCCGAAGTGGCCGGGAGCCATGTTGGTTTTAACCTTGTGTTCGCGAGCCGCGAGATTGTCGGCGACACTCGTATCGAAACCCTCTTCGAGTAGGACCTCGCCGTCCTCAGAAACCTGCCAGCGTGGGGCATCAGATGCGGCTTGCGGGTTTTGGCCGTGGCCGAAGGTTCGCAGAACCGTCTGCACGTGCCCCTGCGCCTGCATGTGACCTCCCATCACCCCGAACGCCATCAGCGCATTTTGGGAGTGCGCGGGGTTGTCATCCTGAGCGGATTGAAGGACCGCGCTTTCCATAGGAGCGGGCTCACGGACTGAGAGTCCGTGGTCCTGGATGCGGGCTGAGAGCCCGCGCTCCGAAGTTACAAAGCCGGGGATGATCGTGTGGAACGGGCGCTTGCCGGGGGCGGCCTCGTTGGGGTGGTCTTTTTCGAGAGTGAAACCGCAGCCCCTGTTCTGCAGCGCGATCCCCGTGCCGGGGACGACCACGCCGGATCCAAAGCCGTAGTAGTTCGACTGGATGAACGAAACCATCATGCCCTCGTCGTCCGCGGTGCACAGATAGACGGTACTCGGCGCGGCTGCGAGCATCGAGCGTGCCTTACCTGCGCTCTTCGGGTCGATCGAGTCGGCTTGCTTTTTGAGATACGTGTCATCAAGCAGCTCATCGACCGAGGCGCGCATGGTTGCTGGGTCGCTGAGATGCGCGAAGACCTCCGCGAACGCGATCTTCATCGCTTCGATCTGATGGTGGACCGAGTCCGCGGAGTCGATGGGGAAGTCGAGAACCGGAGTGTGGCGCAAGACGCCCAGCGCGATCAGTGCAGCGAGGCCCTGGCCGTTCGGCGGGATCTCATTCAGATCGACGCCGTGAAAGCCGATGGAGATCGGCTCGACCCACTCCGACTCGTGCTGCGCGAGGTCGTCCAGCGACATAGCCGCGCCGTTGGCCTCGGCGTCCTTGACGATCTTCTCAGCGATCTCACCACGATAGAACGCTTCGCCCTCGCTCTCTGCGATCAAGCGAAGCGTCTCGGCGTGGTCGGGAAGAAACATGATGCTCCCGATCTCGGGCGCCTTGTCCCCCGGCATAAAAGTGTCATAGAAAGCGGGGAACCCCTTGAACGCCTCCGCCGCACGCGCCCACACAAGCCCTATGACGGGGGAGACGTGGAATCCGTCTTCGGCGTAGCGCAGCGCACCGTCGAAAAGCTCGCTGAACGGCATGCGCCCGAACCGCCGCGAGCACTGCACCCACGCATCGACCGCGCCCGGCACCGTCACCGCATCCCATCCTCGCAAGGGAACTTGCTCCATGCCGTCGAACCTCGAGACGTCCCAGTTCGCAGGCGACTTGCCGCTCGCGTTCAGTCCTTGCAACTCGCCGCCAGACCAAATCAAGGCGAACGCGTCCGAGCCGATGCCGTTCGAGGTCGGCTCGACCACCGTCAGGCAGATCGCCGTCGCCAGCGCCGCGTCCATCGCGTTCCCCCCACGCCTGAGCGTCTCCAGCCCCACTGAGGCCGCCAACGGCTGAGAGGTCGCCACGACGTTGCGGGCGAACACAGGCATTCGTTGAGAAGAGTAGGGATATGAGCCGAAGTTGGTCACTAGGCACAAGCATACCGAGACTAAATGCCACTTTATGGTGCCTAACGATGTTAGTTGACCGACAAGTAAACTTGGTGCCGAACGGAATGAGCGAAGAGCGAGAAGTCACATACGATCCGCTGATCGAGCTGATGAAGCGGTTTGAGAACGTGAAGGCGGTCGATACGTCCGCCGACGCGTTCGAGGGCCTGGGGGTCGAAGACGTGCTGAAGAAGCACATCGTCGATGGGATCAAGAAAGGGCTCGACGACCACCTCGACCAAGCGATGAAGGTGTACAAGCCGCTTGAGATCGTCAACGACATCCTGCTCGACGGGATGAAGACGGTCGGCGAGCTGTTCGGGGCGGGGAAGATGCAGCTGCCTTTCGTCTTGCAGAGCGCGGAGGTGATGAAGGCGTCGGTCGCGCACCTCGAGCCGCACATGGAGAAGGAGGAGGGGAGCGAGAAGGGATCGATCCTGCTCGCGACCGTTCAGGGCGACGTGCACGACATCGGCAAGAACCTCGTCGACATCATCCTGAGCAACAACGGCTACCGCGTCGTCAACATCGGGATCAAACAGCCGATCAATTCGATCCTGGAGAAGACCGAAGAGAGCAAGTGCGCGGTCATCGGCCTGAGCGGGCTGCTCGTCAAGAGTACGCTCGTGATGCGCGACAACCTCATCGAGATGAACCGGCGCGGCGTGTCTTCGATCCCTGTGATCCTAGGTGGCGCAGCGTTGACACGCTCGTACGTAGAGCAAGATCTTCGCGAGATCTATGACGGCCATGTGTTCTACGCGAAAGATGCGTTCGAGGGCCTGCGGCTCATGGGGGAGTTGGGCAGCTCGGAGCAAGAGCAGGAAGAGACCGCTGTGGAAAGCGCGGACGCGTCCGCGCACTCCGAAAGAGACCACAAAGAGGCCACGCAGCGGCGCGTCTCCTCGCACCGCGTCGATGTGCTCGATCCGGCTCTCTACGTCTTTGACGGTACGAAGAGCGACGTCGAACCAGCCGAAAACGTGCCAGACCTCCCGTTCTACGGCGCGAAGAAACAGACCAAGTTCGACGTTTTCGAGATATACAAGTACATCAACCCGATCGCGCTGTTCCGTGGCCAATGGCAGTACAAGAAGCCGAAAGGCATGAGCAACCCTGATTTCACAGATTGGCTGAACGATGAGGCGGGGCCGATCTTCCAGAGGAAGCAGCGGGAGCTAGCGCCGCACATGCACCCGGCGGTCAAATGGGGCTACTTCTGGTGTCAGAGCGAAGGGAACGACTTGATCGTCTACCGAGAAGACAAGAAGACGGAGCGGTGCCGTTTCAACTTCCCAAGGCAGCGCGCTATGAAGCGCCAGTGCCTCAGCGATTTCTTTCGCAGCACCGAGTCGGGCGAGATGGACGTCGTGGGATTCCACATCGTCACGATCGGCGGCGCGATCAGCGAGTACGAGCGGAGCCAGTTCAAGAGCGGCGACTATCAGGAGTACCTTTACACCCACGGCATGGGCGTCGAGACCGCCGAGGCGCTCGCGGAGTACTGGCACAAGATCATCAGAGCCGAGATGGGGATCGACGACCAGGAGCCGGAGGAGATGCGCCTGCTGTTCAGCGCCAAGTACCACGGCTCTCGGTACTCGTTCGGCTATCCGGCCTGCCCGAACCTAGAGGACCAGACCCAGCTGCTTGAGCTATTGCAGCCTCTGGATATCGGGATCGAGCTCAGCGAAGAGTTCATGCTGAACCCCGAGCAGTCCACTAGCGCGATCATTGTTCACCACCCCGCCGCGAAGTACTTCAACGTCCGATAACCTAATGATTGTTATACGCCGCGCCGAGTATTTGTACATACAGTTTAGCCTGGGGTAACGCATGGAAATTCCTCTGTATGACAGGCTGGGCGGCTCTGCGGCGATTTACGCGACTGTTGAGCTGTTCTACGTTCGCGTTTTGGACGACCCAAAGTTGGCTCCGTTCTTCGCAGGAGCGAATATGAGCGAACTGAAGAAGAATCAGCGCGACTTCTTGACGATGGCGTTCGGCGGACCGAGCGAGTCCGAAGGGCAAAACCTCACTGATGCCGATTCGTATATGGTCAAGATGAAGGGACTGAGCGACGAGCACTGTGATGCCGTCGCTGGCCACCTGCAGGCAACGCTCGAAGAGCTAGATGTGCCGTCGGCGCTCGTCGGCGAAGTGATGGAGATCGCTGGCAGGGCGCGCAACGCAATCATCGGACGAGTCGAAGGCCAAAAAGCGGCTTAGTTGACGGTCTTTGCTACGTTCGTTCCCCAAGGCGACTTACCCGCCGCCAGACTTTGGCGGTATCGGGCAAGCAGGGACCCCCTTACGGGAGTAGTACTGCTGATGGTAATCCTCAGCCATGAAGAAGGGAACGGCTTCTAGAATCTGCGTTGCTAAGGCTTGGCCCTTTTCTTTTGCGATGACATCGTAGCTCTTGCGCGCAGCTCGCGCCTGCTCTTCCGTGTGGAAGAATATCACACTGCGATACTGGTTGCCAATGTTGACGCCCTGTCTATTGAACTGCGTCGGATCGTGAATCGCCCAGAAAACCTCGAGAAGTCGCTCGTAGCTGACTTTCTTCGGGTCGTACTCAATGCGTATCACTTCGGCGTGGCCAGTGTCCGAAAGGCATACTTGCCTGTACGTTGGGCTCTTAACGCTACCCCCGGCAAATCCGACCGCTGTCGCTGTGATTCCGTCAACCTGACGGAAGGCGTTTTCAACGCTCCAGAATCATCCGCCGCCAAACGTGGCGATCTCCATATTCTCCCTGAGCGGCGTCACGGCGTCAGAGCCGTAAAGCGTCACTCCGCCAGGTAGATCGGCTGCGTCAAGGTGGAGTTCCATGTTCTTACCCTGTTGGCTGTATGCGGCAGCTCCTCCCACTGCGAGGACTACTGCGAACAACCCGAAGGGACGAGCATTACTCATCTTCCTATAGATTATACGACCAACTCACTGTTTTTCTTCACCCATAGGCTCATTGTTGACATGGATGTACGATTTCAGGTGACTCTTGGCGGAGTACCACGCCGAGACGATCAGGCACGCGCAGCCTCCGATAACAACGGACGCTCGATCCCCGTAGAACTTGGCGAATACACCCGCCTCGACATCGCCAAGCTGCGGCCCGCCGACCTGAAACAGCACCCCCACTCCAGCCATTCGGCCGCGAATGTTGTCCGGCGTTGCGAGCTGCCGAATCGTCTGGCGCAGCACAGTACTCACCATGTCCGCTGCTCCCGTGCACATCAGGAACAGCATGGCCATCCACAGGCTTTGGCTCAGTCCGAACAGAACGGTGGCCATTCCGTAAACGCCGATCATTCCGATGACCACTATCCCTTGGCGTTTGACCGTCCGACGAAAGGCGAGGACGATTGCAGCGATGAGCGCACCGCCGCCGGATGCCGCCGCCAACATTCCGTATCCGTTCGGCCCCAGGTGCAGCACCGGCCCCGCGAAGGCGGGGAAGAGCGCGTCGGCAGATGAAAAGAACGTCGCCCAAAAGTCGATGATCATCGTGTTGCGAACGATGTGCGAACTTTTGAAGAACTGGAATCCTGCCCCGATCTGGGAGAAGACATGCTTGACCGACGTGATCGGCTGGTCCGGATACGCTTGCTTGACCGGCTTGACGAAGAAGAGTGCCCCGAGCAGCACGATGTTTCCGACCGCCGACGTGGCGTACGCCAAGTGAAGAGAGCCGTAGGCGATCATGACGCCCGCAATGATCGGGCCGGTTACGCCGCTTAGCCGCCAAGCGATGCCGTTCACGCTGAGCGCGTTCGGCAGGTCGCGCTCTGGCACCAAGTTGACCATTAGGGCGTTCCTGGCCGGGCCATCGAAGGCGCGGGCGATGGACATTATTGCGACCAGAGAGTAGATCCACGTAAGGCTTGCAAGGCCGAGCACGGTCACGATAGCAAGCGTGATGGCGATACCTGTCATCGCCCATCGCGTGACGACCATGAGTTTCTTCCGGTCGAAGTGGTCCGCCGCGACACCGCCGACCAGAGAGAACAGCAGTAGCGGCAAGACACGGACAAGGCCCAACAGTCCGACGTGCAGGGAGCTCTCCCCCGATACTTGGTACACGTGCCAGGCGACTGTCCAGAGCTGGACGCTCGCTCCGACGTTTCCTACGAACCGGCCGACAGTGTAAACGGTGAAGTCTCGGTGGCGCAGGGACGGCAAGTAAAGGGGCATCGATCAGGCTGATTCTGACAGAACGCACCCGATCGAACCGCATGCTACGACTTGACGCCTTGGAATAGGTGGAACGGAGCGCCCTGCGGGTCATGCACTAGCGCTGTGAGACCGACACTGGGAACTTCAAACGGAGGAACAACGATTTTTCCGCCACAAGCTTCGACCTCCTTCACCTTCGCGCGAATGTCCTCGACGTCGACATAGACTGCCCAGTGCGCGGGAATCCCCTTCCACGCCTCGCCTCGCAGTTCGACTATCCCGCCGAACGGCTTGGCGCCGGGAACGTTGAACATGGTGTAGACGCCATCTTCGCCCATCGACATCTCGCTGGTTTCCCAGCGGAAGCAGTCGGAATAGAACTTCTTGGCCTTCTGTGCGTCAGTTGTGTGAATCTCGTGCCAGGCAAACGGTGTGTTTTCAGGCATGACTTCAAATCTCCTCGCGCTTTCGAGCGCAACTGTTACTTGTTACGGATCGCATTTCGGCGTAGTTGAGGAGCCCTAGTGCAAAGATCGCAATTTCATACGCCCTTTGGCGTCAACTAGTGCGCCCCATGCGCTCTAGAGCAATTTCGTCCACTACCTGCAGCAGTTTGGTGATGTCGATCGGCTTGGTCAGGTAGGCGTACGCTCCCTTGTCCTTAAACTCTGCAACCGTGGCAGTGTTTGCGTCAGCGCTGACTATCACGACGGGAGTGTTGCGGAGGCTCCTCTGGGCAAGGATCTTCTCGATCAGCTCCGTTCCGAGCGAGTCCGGAAGATTCACGTCGAGCAGGAAAAGATCGGGCTTGAACTGCTTCGCCATCTGAAGACCCTCTTCCGCAGTGTTGGCGATTCGCAGGTCGCAAGAGCCTCTCCTCTTGAATACCGTCTTCATGAGCAGGTAGTTAGACCGATTGTCTTCGACGAGAAGGATCTTGAGGTCATGCCCGGCGCTCTTCGCAGGTGGCTCGACAATAGCCAGGAGATCGTCGTCGATCACGATCTCGCCGGCAGCCTCAAACGTGATCGTCACGAAAGTCCCGACGCCTTCCGTTGATGCAATTTCAATCGTTGCATTCATGGCCTCTGCGAGACTTGCCGATACGGTCAGGCCGATCCCGGTCCCTTTCACATCCGTTTCTTCGGCGCCGAGCCGGTCGAACGGCTCGAATACGCGGTAAAGCTTCTCCTGGCTGATGCCTAATCCGGTGTCCTTGATCACAACCGCAGTCCTGTTTCGAGCGGCCGGCTCAAAAGATATCGTGACCGAGCCTCTGAGTTTGTTGAACTTGATGGCGTTCGACAGGACGTTGAAGATAATCTGGGTCATTCTCCTCGGATCGGCCTTGATCGGCACTACCGCGTCCGAGGAGCCAGCGACTGCTATGGTTACTTGCCTTGCTTTGGCCAGAGGCGAAAGCAGCTCAACGCACTCGAGAACTTGTACTCGGGCATCGACCTCTCGGACATCTATTTCAATCTCGCCAGTTTCGATCTTGGCGATATCGAGTACTTCCTCAATCAACGAAAGCAGGTGGTCGCCAGCCTCGAGAATGTGCTTCACTGAACTTTCTTGTTCCGAAGAGAGGCGATCCGTCGCCATAACTTGGGCGAACCCCAGAATTGCGTTCAGGGGCGTCCTCAACTCGTGGCTGACGCGCGAAAGGAAACGATCCTTGGCGGCGTTTGCTTCTTCGGCTTCCTCCTTTGCCCGAAGAAGCTCTTCCCTCGCCTCGATGCGTGCAGTGATGTCTTCCAACATTACGACATGACCGTCGGTCTCATTCTGGTTGATGAGCGGAGCAGCGACGCAGTACAGCCAAGCGACAGTTCCGTCGGGTCGAACGATTCGGTGGTCGTTCTCGAACGTGCCACCGACTTCGAGGTAGTTCTTCCAGGAAGAGACCAGGTCATCCACGTCGTCGGAATGAATGTAATCTGCCCAACCCCAGCCCTTGATGTCTTCGAAGGCAGCGCCCATCAAGCGGTGATATGCGTCGTTTGCGTAAACGATTGCTCCTTCTGAATCCGTAACGAGCACGCTAAACGGAGAAGCTTCGCTGATGGCACGGAACCGGGCTTCGCTCTGCCGAAGTTCCGCTGTGCGTTCCTCGATCATTTCTTCCAGCGACTCGTTGAGGCGTCGTAGCTCCTCTTGCTGTTGCTTGCGCTCCGTTATATCTCTTCCGCTCCAGAGAACGTGCGTACATTCCCCAGCCGCGTTCAAGATCGGTTCGACGGACACGTCCAGGCAACGCTCGCTTCCGGCCAGCGGCACCGTGATCTCAGAGTGCTTCACCGTGCGCTCGGCAACGACTTCGTCGTACATCTTGCTTCCTGCTTTGATGGCATCTTCAGGTATGCCCCAAGACGCCAATACTTCTTTCCGCTCTCGGCCGATAGGGTCAACGTCTGAACCTGGATATGTTTCCCGTATGTAGTCCTCATACGCCCTGTTCATTACGTCGAAAACAAGGCTGCCATCGGCTTGGACGCTCATGAGCAAGAGCATGTCCGACGTACTGTCGAACATCAGGGTGAACAGTTGTTCGCTTTCACGCCGTGCGGCCTCGGCCTGCTTGCGCTTCGTGAGATCGGTGAAAAACGCGAAGAACGCGGGGCCATCAGGGAGCGTGACTGTGCCCAAGGTCACCTCGATTTGGACCTTTGAACCGTCATTCCGTTGTGCAACGATCTCAATTGCTTGGTACACTCCCCGTTTTTCGGATAGTTCGTCCATGAGTCGCTGGATATCCTCGCGCGACTCCGGATCGATGTGATCCTGGATCGACTGCCCGACAATGACTTCATCCTCATCGTAGCCAAATAGCCGCATATATGCCGGATTGGCGTGACGGATGAGACCGTCCCTTGACACGCACACGGCCACCGGTGACTCGTCAAAAAGCACTCTGAACCAAGCTTCCTGAGTTGGTAGGGCCTGTCGGACTTCGTCGTCGCGTCTCAACTCTCGCCGCAAATTGCGGAACAAAGCCAAATACGTCAGCAGACCAAGCGCGAGCACTCCTATCACGATCGGGCCAGCTATCATGGCGGTTCTTCTCCAGCTATCTGAAACCTCCTGCGCCTCAAGCTGAGAGTGCTCATAGAGCATCGATCGGTGGCGGTCCAAGCTCAGGCCGAGCGACGCCAACAGTTCATCCGAAATGTGCGCACCACGGCGGCCCTGGGTTGCTAACTCCAGCTCTGAGAACTGGCGCAGCAACGATTCAAGCAATGCCTGGTGCCTCACGGCAGACTCATCCGTATCGACCAGAAAAGTGTCTTCGGTGACAGATGGGCCGACCGCCAGCAGCCTCTCAGTCAAGGCACCTCGCTCTCGCTCCAGGTCGCGCTCCTCCAGCGCTGATTCTGGTGGTCGGCGGTCTGCACGCTCTTGAACAAGACTTAGTTCAATAACTAAAGCTTCGGCCTCATGGCTGGCGTTCATCGAATGGAGCAGAGATGCAGTGCGGGCATCGTGTTCCAAACTCTCGTCGTACGCGAAGATGCCAAGTACGACCAGCGGTAGTACGAGCCCGAGGACGACTATAGCAACGAGCCGTTTGATTTGGCCTGTGATCCGTTTCAAAGTGGATTTGGGCTGGCTAGTCACGAGCATCTACACCTGAAGTCTCTAGACCTACCCTGAAAATGTCAGCGGCATTGGCGACGTCAGATAGCTGGTCTCGATATACGCGCGCTTGGGATTTCTCGCCTGCGCTCAGAGCAAGATATACTGTTCCGGTTAACGCTCGGCTTGAATCTGAAGGCCCTGTACGAGCCACCCAAAGGAAGGAAAGAGGGGAACTGTCCGACACGCAAAGACGCCCCAAAGGAAGGCCCTTCGCTCGGCTGCGATATCTAGACCTGTAAAGAACCTGACGCATCAATCTGTACATTTAACTACATAATGCCTCTGAAAGTACATCTTCTGGGGGAAACCGGAGACCGATGCCACACCGTGCTTCATGCTATTGCACTATGTGAAACCCGCCTCAATCGATCGGAATCATGGAGCCCAAGAGCGATTCTACACGGCAGTCTACAAACTCGCTAGACCTTGTTGGAAGAAAACGTCAAATCACGAATCTGTGCGAACAGCCTTTGGATGTCGAACGGCTTGCTGAGGTACGTCTGAGCGCCGGCCGAAAGGAACGTGTCTTGGGTCGCATGACTGGCGTCGGCGCTCACAATGATCACTGGGACTTCTTCAAGCTCCGGATCGAGCCGAAACGATCTGATGAGTTCTGGTCCGGTCACGTCCGGCAGGTTCACATCCAGCAGGATTACATCAGGCGTGCGCTCGCGGGCGGCGGCCAATCCTTCTGCCCCCGTATGAGCTGAACGGAGGGTCCAATTCGGCTGTGCTTCGAACGCCCTCTCAACCAAGTTGATGCTTGGTATATTGTCTTCGATGAGCAGAATGTCGAGGGGCGTGGATGTCGAAGGTTGGCGCGCGACGCCGTTGTCGATCGTCTGCGCGGCATCGTCGCTCCGCATCGCCCTTGGCAGCAAAAGGCTCACGGTCGTCCCTGCGCCCTCCGTCGAACTGATGTCAACGTGTCCTGACATCTCTGCCATCAGTCCGTTCGTCAGGGCCAGCCCCAGCCCACTGCCTTCTACTCGAGTAGATTCGGCGCCGAGACGTTCAAACGGAACGAAAAGGTCTTGAAGCTTGGACTCGGGAATCCCTATTCCGGTGTCCTGAATTACCACGGCGACCAGGCATTCATTGCTAGTGTCAACTGTAATGGTCACGCTCCCATTCGGTTTGTTGTATTTGACCGCGTTGGACAGCACGTTGAGGAAAACCTGCCCCAACCGCTGTCGATCGGCGAGCACGTACAGATCTTCAGACAGATCTTTAGGTGGAGTGACGATAAGGAAACGTTCGTTCGCAAGCGGCGCGATCAACTCCAATGAATCGTTGATGCATTGTACTAACTGGACGGGTTTGATCGTTGCGGCTAGCTTCCCGGCCTCAATTCGCGAGATATCTAGAATGTCGTTGATCAGTTCCAGGAGATGGTGCCCGCCTTTCAAAATATGGCGCACAGATTCGAGATCCTCCCCGTCAAGATCGCTCATCTCGAGAACTTGTGCGAATCCCAGAATCGCGTTCAGAGGGGTTCGCAATTCGTGGCTCATCCTCGATAAGAACTTGCTCTTCGCCTCGTTTGCCTGCTGGGCTTCCTTCGTCTTCCCGCGAAGCGCTTGTTCTGCCATCCTTCGCCTCGTAATGTCACGGCAAATGCCGTTGAACATCCTTTCTCCGTCGACCTGAATCTCGGAAATCGTGATCTCGATCGGGAAAGCAGTTCCGTCGCTGCGCTTGCCTTCGACTTCTCGGCTCTTGCCGATAACGTAGGACTCGACGCCAGGCTGAGCGTGCTCAAGATATTTCTGATGATCTCGCCCAACCTCCTCTGGCATGAGGATAGAGACATCTTCTCCGACTAGCTGCTCCGAATCGAAGCCGAACATCTTTTGAGCGGCTGCGTTGATCGAGGCGATCTTGCCGCGAGAGTCGATTGTGACGAACGCCTCGACGGCCGTCTCAACAACCTCCGTGTACAGCCTCTGTGCCCGCTGGGCCTCTTGACGAATCAGGACGTGCTCAGTCGTATCGTGTGCGACGAACGCCAAGTACTGCGCTCTGCCGTTTTCGTCTTCTACCAAGTGTGACTCGATTGCTAGCCACCGCGATTCGCCCTCACCGTTGAAGTATTCGTATTCAGCCGTCGCAATCCCGTTCCTCAGCGTCTCTTCGATGAGCTCTCTGACCGTTGCGGGATCGGCAGCCTCGCCAAAAGGACAATCCGGCAGGCCTCGACCGAAAACCTCTCCGTGACTGTATTTCAGCACGTCACTGGCGTTGGGCGGGACGTAGATAACCCTGTACGGCGGCCACGGCTCTGCAACGATGACAACGGTGCGGGACTGCCGAAAAATGGTCTCTCTGATCGCCTCAAAACTGAACGAAGGTTGGTCGAGATTTGTGTTCATGAACTCAGTCGCTACCTCTACCTGTGGCCGCTGGATACAAGTGCCGCTCGAAGGAGCGCCTATATCATATGCTATAATCGGTTGTGTAGCGCGTAGTCTACATTGTTCCGGTGTTGGATTATGCGGATTTACACGGAGTCAACGTACGTTTCCCAAGCCGAATCGCGAAATGCCCGTAGAATACGGTTGAGAGGCATGAGTCTCAAGACGAAATTCGAACGAAGAGCGACCCGAACTTGCACGGTGGATTCAGTCCAGATCGGCTCCGACCACCTCGTGGTCGTGCAATCCATGATCACGGCAGAGACGCGCGATATCGACGCATCCGTCGAGCAGATCATCGCGCTGCACAAGGCGGGAAGCGAAATCGTGCGGGTCACTACCCCGACTCTTCAAGAGGCGCAGTGTCTGGAAGAGATTGTTGCGAAAGTCAGCGAGGGTTATCGCAAGGTGCCGCTGACGGCCGACGTTCATCATCAAGGCACGAAGATCGCCCTCGAAGCGACCAAGCACGTCGACGAGATTCGCGTCAATCCGGGCCTGTTCGTATTCCGAAAGCACACAGGGAGGGAGGATTATAGCGAAGAAGAGCACAAAGCAGAGCGGAGCGCTATCGAGGAAACTTTCGTGCCGGTGGTCGAGGCGTGCAAGGCCCGCAATCGCGCAATGCGCATAGGCGTCAACCACGGCTCGTTGAGCGAACGAATGCTCGTGACATTCGGCAACACGGTGGAAGGAATGGTCGAGAGCGCGCTCGAGTACGTCCGACTCTGTGTCGAACACGGATTCTGGAATCTGAACATCAGCGCGAAGGCCAGCCGGGTTCCGATCATGATCGAGGCGAATCGGCTTTTGGCGATGAGGCTGGACGAAGAGGGGATGAACTTCCCGCTGCACTTGGGGGTCACCGAGGCCGGCGACGGACAGTACGCTCGCATCAAGTCGACAGCAGGCATTGCGACGCTGCTGTCGGAGGGGATCGGCGACACGATTCGCGTCAGCCTGGCAGAAGATCCGATCAACGAACTGCCGGCGTGCTATGAAATCCTGCAAGCTCTGGGCCTGAGAAAGACGCAGGTCGAATACATCGCCTGTCCGTCGTGCGGCAGGACCAAGTTCGACCTTCCGACTGTGTTGCGTGAGGTCAGAGAGGCCACAAAGCACCTTGTCGGCTTGGATATCGCCGTGATGGGCTGCATCGTGAACGGTCCAGGCGAGATGGCCGATGCAGATTACGGATACGTCGGCGCTGCCGGGGGCAAGATCACGCTGTATCGAAAGCGCGAGCCGGTCAAGCATGGAATCCCGCAAGAACGCGGCGTCGAAGAGCTTGTCGCGCTGCTGAAAGAGGACGGAGTCTGGACGGAGCCGACACAAGCTGCCAGAGCGGTGACGCCTTTAACCGTACGAAACTAGAGGATTTCGTAGACCAGCGCTTTCGTGTCAGCTTGACGGCACTGAGGCCACTCCAGAAAAAAGAACCCGATTCCCCGTCCTAGTCCATCTCGAAGTGGCACAATCTGAAGTCACGGTCTACAAGGTCGATTCCGGTGTTATGCTCGCCAGCGTATATCAGTCTTGGTTTGCTTGAGTTGAAAATCTATGGCACGAGTTCTTGCACTCATATATGGGTTTCTTTGCTACGTCGTTTGCTTGGCGACGCTACTTTACGCGATCTGCTTCGTAGGCAACATCACGCCGATCGAAATTGGCGGAACAAACTGGGTGCCGCGAACGATCGACGTTGCCGCTTCGACGGTTGCATCGGGCGTGATGGGCTGGATTCTGAACTTGATTCTTTTGAGCGGGTTCGCCCTGCAGCACTCCGTGATGGCCAGACCGTCATTCAAGAAGATTTGGACGAAGGTTGTTCCGAAGGCGGTTGAACGCAGTACTTACGTACTGCTCAGTTCGTGCGTTCTGATCCTGTTGTTCGTATATTGGGTTCCGATGACGAATCCAATCTGGACGGTGACGGGCCCGCTTGCGACGGTCATAAATGCAGTGTTCTTCCTCGGGTTCGGGATCGTCGCACTCTCGACGTTCATGATCAACCACTTCGACCTGCTGGGTCTCAGGCAGGTAGTGGACAACCTGCAGGACAAGGTGAGAGACGGCGAGACGTTCGTGACGACCGGGCTGTACAAACTCTGTCGCCACCCGATCATGCTGGGATTCATCGTCGCCTTCTGGGCCGCACCCGCGATGACGGTAGGCCACATGCTGTTCTCAGTCCTGACGACGGCGTACATTTTCGTAGCGATCGTGTTCGAAGAGAAGGACCTGACCGATCAGTACGGCGACACATACCGGGAGTACAAGAAATCGACGCCCAAGGTCTTTCCGTTTCGCCGCGGGCAGCAACCATCCGAGCCGGTCACGAATGCGGTCGTCAAACCTCGCTCGCATGAGGCGAAGGAGAAGGAAACGACCTCGACGGGCTAACTATCCTTGGACTGAGAGACGCAGAATCTGAGGCCGTACGGGTCCGTGACGAACGCCTGTTCGTCGGCATTCATCCCTCCGCACTCGCAGTGTGGAGGGTACGAGTCCCAGAATGTGAACCCTCCATACGACACGAATTGAGGGACGAAGCCAGAGCGGTGGCGCCTCTTGCCGTAAGATTTCAGAGCGATTGTCGGCCGACTAGCCCTCCTTAGACTGAGACACGCAGAACCTAAGGCCGTACGGGTCGGTCACGAACACCTCGTCTCCCTCTTCGTCATCTTTCTTGCATCCATGTTCGACCAAGTAGTCGGTCGCAGCCGGGACGCCGTCGACCAAGACTTCGAAGCAGATCGGAGCGTCGTCTTCGCACAAATACAGCTTGAGCGCGCCGGTCTTCAGCTCGACGTATTCGTCCCACCTTTCGCCGACCTCAAAACCGAGCACATCGACGTAGAACTTCTCAGCGGCTGTCATGTCGCTGACCCCAATGGCGATGCAATCGCTAGTCCGAAACCTCATCCGCCCATTTTACTGGAGGTATCGGAACGTTTGTGCTGACAGGGAGGGCGAGCGTCCCCGCGAGCCGCGCTCTCGTCCCCGACACAGCCCTCAGATTATCGTATCGATCGTGATCTGTCGTTCGCTCATGAACTCGCAACCGTCGTCGGTGACCACGACGATCTCTTCCAGCCCGAGGTATCCGCGTTCGGGGAGCATCACGCCTAGCTCCAGCGTGTACACCTCGTCCTTCTGGATCGGGATCATCGGTGTGTCGCCGTACCGCTGCCACTTCGGGCCGAGGATCGCGCCGCCGTCGTGCGCGACGCGGCCGACCTGGTGGCCGAGCGCGTGCATGTACTCGTCGTAACCGCTCTCGACGATCGACTTGCGCGCAGCGGCGTCGACCATCCATCCCTCGACTCCAGGGCGCAAAACATCTGCAGCAGTCGTGATCGCCAGGTTGACGGCATCGCACGCCTGCACAACATCATCTGGAACTGAGTCACCGACGAACCAGCACCGCTGGATGTCGCTCGAATACCCGTCCACGATCACGCCGAGGTCGATGTGGAACACGTGCCCCGGCTGAAGCGTGATGTCCGGCGAAGGCTTGCCGTGCCCGACCATCGAGTCGGGGCCGCTGTTGACGATCGGGTTGCCGGCGCGATCCCATCCGTAACCCCAGCCCTTGTCGTCGATGTACGCTTGTGCCTGTTCGTATATTGCAACCTCTGAAACCCCTACCGAAGCAAACGACTCGATCAGACCGAACACCAGGTCGCCGCACTTGATCGCAAGCTGGAGTCGCTCGATCTCCGCGGGCGTTTTCTGTCCGCGCAAAGACATGACGATCTTCTCGGCGCTGACCAAAGATCCCTGGAAAGAAGTACCTGCCAAGTAATCGACAAGCAGAAGGTACATCCCGTGAGAAAGCCCGTCGGCCTTCACGTCGTTCGTAGAGAAGTTGACCGCGATCTTCGGCTCCGGACCGCAGACTCGGTCCAAGACCTCCAGCAGCGGCTCGCGGATGCTCTGCACATACGGCACGACCTCGTCCCAATCGCCTGAGGCCTTGATCGGATCGGCGTCGTAGTTGCCGACTACCGCGATCTTACGCCCGTCTCGAGTAATGATCAGCGCGCTCTGCCAGGTCAGCCCGCCGGCGAGGATCAGGGGAAGAACGGGATCTCCTCCTAACGCGGTCTCGCGGTCGAACACCATCCAGGCGTCGAAGCCCGAATCTCGCACCAATCGAACGGCCTGCGAGAGTTTTTCAGCGGTCAGCGAAGTCGCCATGCCGTCGGCAAGCGTACCTACTCAGGCCCGAAGAGGGAAGAGAACCAGCGATGCTACAGCCCCGCGCCGGAACAGCTTCAACAACAGCGCCCATGCGAACTTGACCAACCTGATCAGCGCCTCGAACGACGTGAAAAGCTTCGCCAGTGTCAGCAGAAACTGGAAGAACGCTCGTATCATAACTGTAGCGTCTTATCGCTGCGAGCCGTTTTTCGTTGCAGCAAGCGGCAATTTCGGGGCAAAAAGAACGAAAGTGAAAACAGATCACGTCAACAGCAGTGAGAGAGATAAGAGCGGTCTTCTCATGTCAGAAGCTCACACGAGCTTCCCTGGACACCTCGGCGGCATCCGACTGATTGAGTTTTCACCGGACTGCCGCCGTTTTTTGTCTGCCGACCTGAGAATGGGCGTTTCGGTTTGGGAGGATGGCGTCAAGGTCAGGACCTACGAGTTCGCCGATGACGACACCAAGAGCAGCGCCTACAGCCGCGTCCACGCAATCAACGTAACTCCAGATGGTCGGTATGCTTTCGTCGCGGCTGGACTCAAGATACGGTGCATCGACCTCGAATTCGGGTACCTCTCCTGGCAGTACCGTGCCCCGAACATGTTCGGTTTCATCCGCACGGCGCCGCGTGCCCTCGCAATCAACAAGGAAGGCGAAATACTCGTGTCGTTCGACAGCGGCACGCTCGAAGTGTGGACGCCCGACGGTCGACAGCGCGCTCGCTGGCGAGCCAACGACTCGCCGATGATGCTGGCGGGGCTCCCCGACGGGAACCGGTTCGTCGGGTCGGACGGCTACGGGCTCTCCATATGGGACGTGGCGGATCGCGCGCGAATCTTGGCAACGCACACAGATATGAAGGTTTACGGCCTTGCGACATACAAGAACAGTGACAAAGTGCTGCTGCGCCTGCCTGGTCGTCTGGCCACGTTCGATGTGTTCGCGGAGCGGTTGCGGAACGACGTCCACATCCTCCCCGGATTGCCGTACGTCGACGTAACCAGCGACGGAGATCGAATCGTCCATGGAGAGGGAAGGGATGCCGTTCTGCTCGACGGCGGTCTAAATTATGTGATGACGTTCACTGCCTCAGAAAACCGGATCATCACTGCGAAGTTTGTGCCCGACCAGCGCCAAGTCGTGCTGGGTCTGGACGACGGCAGCATAGAGTGGCAGGATTACGAGTAGCGACTAAACAAACTCAGCGACTTCCGAGAGCGGCTTGCGTGCGAGATCCGGCACAACGCAGTCGTCTGCAGGGTAGCCAACCGGCATCAACACGAACGGCTTTTCGTTCTTCGGCCGGTTGCAGACCTCGCGCAGAAACGTCATCGGCGCTGGCGTGTGGGTCAGCGTCGCCAGCCCCGCCTTGTGCAGGGCCTGAATGAAGAACCCGACCGCGATGCCGACAGATTCGGTCATGTAGTAGTTCTTCGCTCTCGTGCCGTCGGGCAGAACGTCGTAATCGCGCCGAAACACAACAACTAGCCAAGGGGCCACTGTCAGGTAGTTCTTGTTGAAATCGGTTCCCAGCGGTTCGAGCGCCTCAAGCCACTCTTTGGGAGCAAGCTTGTCGTAGAACTTTCGTTCGGCCCGCTCTGCTTCCACTTTGACCCTTGCACGCACGTCCTTGTCTTGGATCGCCACAAAGTGCCATGGCTGTTTGTGTGCTCCGCTCGGCGCCGTACTGGCAATCTTGATCGCCGTTTCGATCATCTCTCGCGGCACGTGATCCGGTGAGAACTGCCGTACGCTGCGTCGGTTGTCCGCGATCTTGAACTCCGCCTGTAGCGTGGCAATTCCTCGTTCAACAGGTATCCGTTCGGGTCGATAAGGAATGGGAGAGTAGCTCATTGCGCGAGCCGGAGGATACCAGCGTGCGCCGGTATGCCACGATAGGGAAGAGATGGCAGCGGAACGCCGATCGCACTTCAAAACGCTTCTGAGGGGCGAGGAAGACATGCAGCGGCTGAGCTACGAGCGGTTGACGCTTTTGGCCGCACTTATGATGCTTGCGCCGGCGATCGTCGGCGAAATCATCAAGGCGCCATCCCTCGATCTGAATGAGGGGGTTGGCCGTTGGTTGTTTGTGAGCACGGTAATCATCGTCACCGCGAGCTACTACTTCGTCAACTTCTTCATCGCTCGGACGTTTCAGCGCTCGGGGCACGCGGGACGATGGCCTATTCGGATCGCGACGGTTTCGGCGATCATTGCGATAGCTAGTTTCGTGCCTGGCTCGTTCGGATTCGGTGAAAGTTACGCCAAGGTGCACGAAATCATAGGCGACCTCGGTTTCATCGGCATGGGGTTTGTCAGCGCCTACGCGATCGGGTTCGACTTGGTAAAAACAACCGTTGTCAGGGCACGGGAAGTTTGGGGGAGCATCGCGCTTTACTTGATCGTGGGCGTCTCCTTCAGCTACGTGTACGGGATACTTGCACAGATCAATCCGGAGGCGTTTTCCGAGTTCTTCGAGACGGGGATGGGCTCGCGGCCCGACCTCATCTACTTCAGCTTCGTGACGCAGATGTCAGTCGGATTTGGCGACATCATCCCGGTGTCGCAGCTCGCCCGCAACTTAGTGATCCTGCACGGCCTGTTCGGCATCCTGTATCCGCCGATCCTGATCGCGAGGCTGGTCAACCTGCGCTTCGCCGGGCAGTCCGACTAGCTGGCTACGTCGCAAACTCACGGGCTGATGCACCATTCATCCCCAGCCATAGAGCTACGATGTGAATGAGGCGAACGGCGCGATAGCCCGTGAACAACACCGCAGATACGATATTTTTGGCCTAGCCCGGTGTCGCAGGATCCTTTCCTTCGTCAAGCTCAGGACGGGCTCGCTCAGGATGACGCGCCACCCTCCATTTGTGGGTTCGGGGGTTCGGAAGTTCGGAAGTTCGGAAGTTCGGGGGTTCGGATTTGTTCGGGTTTGTTCGGGAAACTACCAACTGCAAGCTACCAACTGCCAACTGCAAACTCCCCTCCAAGGCGCTACAGGCCGGACAAATCTGGGCGCAGTTTATAGAACCCGGTCTCTTGCTGCATTCGCCACGCGACTTTGCACATCGTGGCTTCGTCGTACAGGCGCCCGAACAACGACACGCTCCTTGCCCGGCCACGATCGTCCTCGCCGTAAGGCACAAGCAGCTGCGGATGCCCTGTGCGGTTCGTGATGAGCAGCGGATAGCTGCCTCGGCCTGGCGCGATGAGCACGTCCAAGTCGCCCAGCTCTTCCTCGAACTTCCGCATCACCACGGTCCGCGCTCGCATCACTTGCATGTACTCGACGGCAGTGACGTACCGATGTGCGCGGAATATCTGTGGCCAGCGGCTGTTCTTCAGGTCGTCGATGTCGTCGCCTAGCGTAAAGTCGTCAAACGCGGCCGCGCACTCGACCGACAGATCGATCATGATTCCCTCAGGCAGATTGGTGAACTCCACGTATTCGGGCTTCGCCCCCATGCTCTTCAGCAGCTCGATGTAGTCTTCGTACTCGACATCTCCGTCGAGCTCGCCGAGCGCATCGCCATCGGATAGAAGGCCGATCTTCAACTGGCTGAGATCAACGTCGCAGTGCCAATGGAACGGACGGTCGACAGATCCTGTGTCTCTGGGGTCGCCGCCTTGGATCGCGCTGAGGACGAGCATGCAGTCTTCTGCGGTTCGGCACATCGGGCCTGCCTTGTCCATGCTCCAACTCAGCACCATCGCGCCGTAGCGGCTGACGCGGCCGAACGTAGGCCTTAGACCGGTGACCCGACAGCGGTGGGACGGCGATATGATCGAGCCCTGGGTCTCCGTGCCGATTGTAAACGCAACCAGTCCAGCGGCCATTGCAGACCCCGGCCCAGCGGACGAACCGCTCGAACCCTGGCTCGGGTTCCAAGGGTTCTTCGTCCGTCCTTTATGCCAGTGGTCGTTCATCGCCAGGGCGCCCATGCTGAGCTTCGCGCAACAGATCGCGCCTGCTTCGGACAGCTTCTCGACGACCGCTGCATCGTAATCGAAGACCTGCGAAACGTGCGGCTCCGATCCCCAGGTCGTTGAATAGCCAGCGACGGAAAAGAGGTCCTTGATCCCGTACGGAATGCCGTGGAGCGGACCGCGGTAATCGCCGGCCATGATCTCCTTTTCTGCCTGCTTTGCCTGCTTTCGAGCGTGCTCGGGCAACGGCGTGATGACGTTCAGCAGTTTCACGCCGTATGCATCGAGCCGTTTGATGTAAACCTCGGTCAGCTCGACGGGCGACATCTTCCTCTGCTTGATCAGCTGACTCAGTTCGGCGACCGTCATGAAGGCGAGGTCTTCGTCCGTAGCTGGCCGTTCTAGATCCGGCATGGCGCGGTGTTGACACGACATTGCCCGCGACGGGGACGGCTGCTTGCCGACTGGCACGAACGGGGTAGGCGGTGGAACAGAGTTGTCGATCTGCATCTCCCGTATCGCCTCATAGCCGTCGCGATACCGCTGTACGCTTCGCAGCACCTCGCCGCGCTCTTCATCGGTGAACTCGATCCCGACCATCTTCTCCAGGGTCTTGAGGTCGTCGAGCGTGATGTCGCTGGTCTGCTGCTCGGGCTGCTGGGCCGAAGCGACGCCTGGCACCGCCGGTGCAACCGCCGCTATGAGAATGCCTTTGAGGACTTGCTTGCGCGTGAATCTGGTTTCTGTCGGCATGGTTGGTCTCCGGGTGCGAAGCTATTCTACTGCTGGAACCCAATCCACGCACAAGAGTTCCAGATTTACGAGTATCAGGCAGAGCGCGCTGGGCGCTGTGATTACCGTTGAGGAAGCTTCGCCGAGGACGACGGCTTCGGTTCAGCGGACGTGAGGAAGAACTAGGCGCTGCCCTGGCTGCTCGATCTTTGCCTCGACTAGACAGCAGCTCGCCGTGTTGGGCGGAGGACAGCCCGGACGACATCGCCGTTATTGGCGCAGGAATGTGACCCTGCGCTTGCAACCGTGCGAGGGAGCCTGGTATAGATTCGTCCATGGGACGAAATATCGGCGGGGGCTGCGTTGGCTGCTTGGCGTACTTCCTTATCAGTAGCATTATCGTTCTTGCGATCGCGTTCATCTTGTCTGCCGAGGGTGTTATCGACACGGAGACGAAAGCCCCGACATCGGCGTTCCTCGCCGTTCTCGCAGTGGTCACAGCATTAGCGGCGTATTTGGCCGGAGCCATCACCCGAGCGATCAGCAAGTCGCCGATTGCCGTATACGTGGTTGCAGGCCT
This sequence comes from Armatimonadota bacterium, assembly GCA_022563855.1. Taxonomy (NCBI): domain Bacteria; kingdom Bacillati; phylum Armatimonadota; species Armatimonadota bacterium. The sequence continues at coordinate 180,695 of JADFMN010000001.1, read as the reverse complement.
CTTGACGATCGTTGCGCTGTATCAGGTGTTCAATGAACCGAATCCCGCACAGCTTGAACAGCTCGAAACGTTGGGTGATTCTTGGTTCGCAGCTGTCCAATACGCCAGTCTGAATTCGCCGACTTGGTTCGGAATCGTGACTCTTTTGTTGATGCTCGCAGGTTTCGCGATTGGTGGACTGAATTCTGGAGACTTCAAGAAACAAGATGAGCCGCAGCCTGTTGAGTAGTTTCCTCGAATAGAATCACGCCCGTGCTGGCAACCAGTTTGATCTTCAGTGTCGCTCTTGTCGCCGCACCCGTCGCGCAAGACGTTCCCAAGCACGTCGTGACGACGCAGGCCAACCGGCTCGAACAGCAGTCGTGGAAAGATCGCCATGCGCAGAAGGTAGAAGTGACCAAGGCTGGCGGCGTTGAGCTGGCGTTCCTCGGCGATTCGATCACCCACAGTTGGGAGAACGGCGGCAAGCCGATATGGGATAGGTACTACTCCCACAGAAAGGCGGCGAACTTCGGATTCAGCGGCGACCGCACGGAGCACGTCCTCTGGCGGCTCGACAACGGCGAGTTGATCAGCCTCCAGCCGAAGGTCGTCGTCATCATGATCGGGACGAACAACATGGGCCACGGCTCATCGACTCCACAAATGACCGCCGACGGAGTCCGGGCGATCGTGAACAAGCTCCAGAACGAGATCAACGGCGTGAAAATCCTGCTGCTCGGCGTGTTTCCGAGAAGTTTGAACGCGGGGGACAAGATTCGCAAAGACGTCGCCGAGGCGACGCGGCTCTTCAGCCCGCTCGGCGAGCGCAAGAACGTCGAGTTCCTCGACATCGGCAAGTACTTCCTGCGCCCGAGCGGCGAAATCCGCACGACAATGATGCCCGACAGGCTCCACCCAAACGTGAACGGCTACGAGATCTGGGCGCAGGCGATCGAGCGAACGCTCAGCCGAATGCTGGGCGGGTAGCAAGAGTTTCTCTTGACAAAACGGCTGGCACCGCACTGCGACCGCAGGTTCCGTTCCTGACCAAGTGGGATCATCTTGCATTAGCTTTGCTGCGGCGCCAGGCGACGATAATGACTACCGCTACTATCCCTGCCAACAGAGCGAATGAGGCCCACATCGACAGTAACGGCTTGAATACATGGAACGCAAGATCGCTGTCATATCCTCGCTCGGTACGATTGTTATGGAAGACCGTGACCATCGCGTTCGACGGAAAATCCGTATCTGCGAGTCCGAGCTGTTCTTCCAAGCGCTCTTGTGTCTCACCCGGCAGCCGGCCTGACCACAGGATCTCAGCTTCCCATTCGGCGCTGTTGTCCTGATACTGCGCACTTGCTTTGCCGCTCGCGATAAAGTAGAGCGCCAGTGGGCGGTAGTGCGGGTCCGGCCAAGTATCCGTCGGCATCTTGTAGGGGTAGAACGGCGCATCGGTGTCGAACGAGATCCGCAGAGCCTCCGTCTTCGGTTCATTGGCGTCCGACTCTCGGATGAACTTCAACGCCGCGAAAAACCAGTCCATCTTGGAGTAATGGTCGAGCCACTCTTCCATCGCCGGGCGCGAGTCGTACTCGTTCTCTTCGAGCCATGCGAGCATCGACTTGCCGTCCGTAGCGGTGAGGATCGTGACCTCGTAGTCGCCGACTACGTACTGTTCGATAACCTCGACTCCATCTGCATCATCGTCAGAATCAGTGCCCTCGCTTTCAGCGCTGTCCGCTTCCGGGTCTCTCGGAATCAACGACTCGAGGAGATCAAATGCCGCGACATCTGCCTCTGCGACCTCCGGGTGCGATGGCAGCGGCACGATGAATCCAAAATGCTCGGCTTCACCGTCGAACGACGCTTGTCGGATGAAGTGTTCCCGTTTCTGCTCGGCGTTCCAGATGATGATCGCCTTCTCATCGACCAGAGTGACCGGTTGGGCAGTTGCGTACGCCATGCAGCACGCGTAGCCGACCGTCATTGCAAGAACAAGTGAAGCAGCCGCAATCGCTCTAACCGTTACCCTCATAACTTTGAGCATATCACAATCCAAGGCTGTTCCAAGACCTCTAATCATTGTCTCAAGACCACTGCGCCCATTGCGCGATGGTAACCTTTGAACCGATCGAGGCGAGGATCGTTCTGACTGTCAAAGAACCGCGGTGTACTTATCAGGAATGTCTTGGGCCTGACGCTTGGTCCGGCCTGCCCGAGGCCGTGCGTGACGCGCTGTCGTGCCCCATGCGGGCGGAAGGGAAGGCGGACGTCGTCAACGGCGCGTCATGGGTCTCCCGGTGGCTGGCGCGCTTGTGCGGTTTGCCGAGAGAAGGGAAGAGCCAAACGCTGACCCTGGAGACTTCTTGGGACGGCGACAGGATGGTCTGGCGGCGTGTCTTCAACGGTCGAGCGTTTCTTTCCAAACAGCTCATCACAGCAGGGCGCGTGACTGAGTCGGTGCGGTTCTCACAATTAGAGTTCGTAGTCGAGACCGACGGATCGAAAGTGATCTTCAAATCAGACCGTGTCACAGTTTTTGGCATCGCTCTACCTCGTGCGGTAAGGCCGGTCTCAACCGCTACATTGCAGCCCGCAGGCAAAGGATGGCAAGTGAAGGTGTCGGTAACAGCGCCATTGGTCGGGCTGTTGTGCGAGTACGTAGCGCAAACTGAGAAGAGATGAACGTCGCGATTTGGATACTGCTGGTGCAGGCGTCGCTCGGGACGTTCGACACGCTGTACTACCACGAGTACAAGCTCAAACTTGCGCACGCCGACCACACAGGGATCGAGCTCCGCCTCCACGCCGCGCGGGACTTCGCGTACGCCATCATCATCGGAACTCTCGGATGGGTGACCTGGCACGGCGCATGGACGTACGTTCTGTTCGCGCTTCTGATCGCCGAGATCGTCATCACGATGTGGGACTTCGTCGAGGAAGACAAGATTCGCAAGCTGCCGCCCGGCGAGAGGATCACGCACACGATCATGGGAATCGTCTACGGCGGGTTCCTAGCGTTCCTGCTGCCAGAGATGTGGGCGTGGTCGCACGAGCCGCTCGGGTTCGGCGAGGCGTACCACGGAATCCCGGCGTGGATTCTCTCCCTGATCGCGGGTGGCGTTTTCGCATCCGGCGTCCGCGACCTGGTTGCGAGCCTGCGTCCTCGGGGTGCGAGTGGATAAGTTTCGGCCTTGGTTTTACGCCGCTGCGGCGTACAACTTGCTTTGGGGTCTCGGGGTCATCGTGTTCGCGCAGCAGGCAATCTCGATGTGGTCCTTGCAAGAGTTCGTGTCGGTGCCGTTCTTGCAAGTGCTCGGGATGATGGTCGGGGTGTTCGCGTACGGCTACTGGCTCGTCGCGCGCGATCCTGTTCGCTACGCCGATTTCATCTGGATCGGCCTGGCGGGGAAGCTGTTCGGAATCAGCGGGTTCCTGTTTTACGCCTTCTCTGGCGTGCTGCCGTGGAATATGGGCTGGATGATCCTGTTCAACGACGTCGTCTGGCTCCCAGCGTTTGTCCTGTTCCTGGCCGGAAGTCGGAAGTCGGACGCCTGATCAACTCGTTGACGCGCTGTCGATCAGCAACTTCTAGCCGGGGACGTCGTACCGCCAGAGATTTGACTCCCTCGCTTCGATCGTCTTTATGAACCGTTCGTCCGTACCGTCAACCCGGATTTCCCATACCTCCCGCAATACCCCTCTTTCCGGTTCGCGAAGGAACTGGATTTGGCCGTTCGTCACCCATTTGGGATAATGGGCTTGTTTGTCCGGGTGTGACAATAGTCTCTTACCTGTTCCGTCGGTGTTCATGATCCAGATGCGCTGTGACATGTACAGAGCAGGAAGCTCTTGATAAATGTCGCCTTTTGCCGGATCTACGGCGGGCAACTCTTCAGGATTGGCCGAGAAAACTATTTGCCTGCCGTCCGGTGACCAGGACGGCGCAAAGCACGAATAATCGGGCGTCGTAAGCCACGTTTTCTCGAGACTGGAGTAATCGAAGAGCGCGATTCTCTTGTTAGAGATAGAGTGCTTCCCACTGCCCATCACTAGCAGCAACTGCTTACCGTCTGGCGAGAACGCGATGCTTTGGTCGTAAATTATTCGATCCTCCGCATAACCGTCAGGTCTTGCGAATGACTTGGACAGCTTCCGGATTTCTCCGGTGACGACACTTACATCAAAGAGCGGACTGCCGCTCGCATCGATTGAGGCGCTCCTTTCGAAATGACCTTTGAAGAAGAGGACGTGCACACCGTGCGGGGCCCACCGTACGATCGAGGGGTAGACGTACTCTTCAGAGATAGTGCTCGACTTCGTCAAATGGGGATACTCGCCGGTGAAGAGATGTATCGTCGTCTTGCGATCTCTACTGATCGCATAGAGGCTGACGTCTGATCCATATCCGGATGATCTACCCGTGACTTGCGAGGTCGCCTCGATCGTGTACGCCCCCCAAGACCCGTCCTGATTCCACACGATCTCCGGTGCAGTTTGCGCTTTGACGAAGAGTAGAATCAGGATTGCCAGCACGGTTTCCTCAAGTCTAGAACGTCCCCATCCTCAGATCGCTTCTCCGATCATGCGTAAGCTCTTGACGGCGGTGTTTCCGCCCCCGGGTCTTCGATTCTTGAGATGAATAGAATCCAGAACACGCTGCGCGGGTCTGAGTCAAACGCTTCGTGCACTGCGGCTTTGAATTCTGAGGGACCGTACTCGTCGGTGATGAGATTCGAAGTCCCGCTACCATAAGAGCCGTGGATGCTGGTGCTTCCAATGATGACGGTCGACGATACGCTGGGCAACGAATCGCTTCGGTACCAATGCGAGGAGTAGAACGTCACGGAAATGTCGATGCCCGTGCCGTCGCCATCGCGCGACAGTTCGATTCGGAACCGGAGAGTCTCCTTCTTCTGATCGGCTATGGCGTGATTGATCGCCGCGACCAGAGCCGTCGACGTCAACGTCCTGCCTTCCAGCGCCATGATCCGACTCGCGATGCTCCGTCCTTCCTCGCCGCCGCCCGTTACGCTCACTGAACGGACTGAGCAAGAGAGCCTCTTCGCTAGATCGTAGATCTCGTTTCTGCGTTCGGCATACGAGTCGCCATTGTCCAGTTGGTCCAGCACGGCGCCGAGGGCTGGCAGCCCTTTGGCTCTCAGGGCGTTCAGTGCCGCCGACCTCGACGCAGAAGTCTTACCGTTCAACGCGCGATCGATCAACGGCCTGACGACGTCGTAAGCCAACGTGCCGACGTCGGGTTTTTGCGGCAACGGTAACTGAGGCAAGCCGACGGACTCCCGCCACGTATTTCTGAAGCGAATCGCCTGAGAGCGCTTTGCGAACTGCGAAGGCGCGTCCGAGTACGGATACTTTTCTGGCCAGATTATCGCGAGCCTTACTGCCGCATACTCGCTGACCCTTGCGTCGCGCAGCGAAACTTCCCGGCCGTGCAGGTTATAACCGGACAGGGTGCCGATATCGCGCTCTTCGTCCCTTAGGAGCTCGACAATAACCTTCTCGGTCAACGCCTCGAAACCTGGGTCGAGATTCGGAGCTTCGTCAGTCTGCGTTCGGTAGGGTGGGGCGATCCAGCCGAGCGCGTCGATAAACTGAATCCGGGCATCAACGGACATGAGTGGCCGAGCTTTGGCCAGCAATTCGAGCGCGTCGATGCGACCCGTTTCGAGGAGAAAGTCGACCAGGTCGCTCTGGCCCCAATCGAGGTCTTCATCTGCGATTACTCTCTCCCACTCCGCGATCATCGCTTGCGTCGCCGAGTCGGCGTCTCGCACAGCGACCAGCTCCGCCGCCGCAAGCCGAATCTCCTTGTTTGCGCCAGTTATCATGTACTTTCTTGCGAGAGCGAAGGATTCATCTGATGCTATGAGGCCGAGAACTTTCACGAGCCGGCTGGCTGAGTAAAGGTTGCCCTCGTCTCCGTCGGCGCTTTCGATCACGTTTGCAATGCCGGCTTCTATCGCGCTCACGGCGACGTCTGGATACGCCCGAGCGAGTCGCTCGGCCTGCGCGATAGCATCCCGACCTCCGTTCTTGACTCCATCGATGAGGACCTGGCGCTCGCCTTTCAGCTGGACGTCGGCCCACCACGCTTTGACGAGGTCACGCTCTGCGCGGGCGTGCGCCTCAGCGTCATAAGTACCGTCTCCGCCCATCGTGTACTCCACGTAGAACCATCTGTTCGCGATCTTCCACAGAACGGCCTTCACAACGTCTCTGACACGCGCTGTCGTTGCAGATATGATCCTCATGCTCGCATTGCCGCGGACGAACCGTTGGTCGTCCATGGAGTCGATCAGTTGCGGCACGGCGTCGAAGCCGATCTCGACAAGCTTTTCCTGGGGAGTCACGGCGACGGCGTCTGGATCAAAGTTCCAATTGAAGAACTGGGGCATTCCCTTTGAAAACATCACCCACCCGTAAGAGTCGCGAAGCCTGAAGATGAGTTCTGATATCCGCTCTTCCTGCGTAAGGTCTTCGAGCGTGATCTGGGGGGTTGCCGCGTGCTCTTTGTCCTCTGCAGCCATCATCGCGTAGGTCGCGCCAGCCTCCTTTGCGAACTCAATATCTTCGCTGTCGTTGAAGTTATCGACGAACCACGCAAACCGCTCTGCCAGATGATGGCGAGTGACCGACAGGTCGTCGGCACTAAAGACGATGGTCCTCAGGGCGGACTCTGCTATTACGTCTTTAATCCATTGCTCCGGAGTTTGGCTCTGCCACGACCATGAATGCATGTCCTCAGTCAGGATGTGCTGGAAAAATCTAGTCGCAAGCTCGGACTTGGATCGCGCGCGCAACGCACGGGAGAGAACGAACACCGCGGCATCGAACGTCCGAGGATATACGCTATGGTATCCGAATCCGTCGATGTACCTTGTGTTCAGAGCTGTCAGCCGGGCCCTCGCCCACTGCTCGATGTTGATCGGGACCACTTCGTAAGTCGAGCTGTCTGTATAGCTGCGCGATCTCGGCCACTTGGAGCGGCTGAGGTCCATTTCGAGAATCTCGCCCCCAGCGGCACTGCTTTTGATCAGAAAGCCATATCTGGAGTAGACGCGCGGTTTTGGATCCCAGTCGTTGTGCGTCGTCTCGTCGATCCTGACGAATTCGCCGGTGAGCACGACGTCGTAGCCCAGCGTGTCGAACCACTTGTACAGGTCGTCCTGCTCGTCCTGCTGAGTCTGGCCGGAACCCGCGGTCGCCAACAGCGCTCCCGCTACCCCTACCCATTTCCCAAGAATCCTATGTAGTCTCCGCATTGTGCCCCTCTCAACTCTAAGACTACCTGGGCGTATGAAGGGTTCGGGCTTGTCGGGGTTCTTGTCTACTCGAACGGCCAGGTGGGGATGTTCTTGTTCAGCGGTTTGTCCTTGCGCATGCCCAGCTCGTACTCGGCCTGTAGGATCGTGTGGATCTCGTGGGTGCCCTCATAGATCATCGCCCCGCGCGAGTTCCGCAGGTACCGCTCGACGGGGAACTCGTCGCAGTAGCCGTACGCGCCGTGTATCTCGACCGCCTTGTGCGCGGCGTCGAACGCCGCCGCGCAGTTCGTCCACTTCGCTAGGGAGACTTCCCGCGTGTGGCGTTGGCCGGTGTTCTTCATCCAGCCGACCTTGTAGTACAGCAGCCGTCCGATCTCGCGCCCCTGAGCCATCGACGCGATCATCTGCTGCACCAGCTGTTTCGAAGCGATCGGCTCGCCGTCAACCTTCCGATCATTCGCATACGGCACGCACGCGTCAAGGCACGCCTGGATAATCCCGACAGCGCCCGCTGCAACCGTGTACCGGCCATGGTCCAAAGCCGACATCGCGATCTTGAAACCCTCGCCCTCGTCGCCGACGCGATTCTCAAGCGGAACGCGCACATCATCGAAGAATATCTGCCCGGTGTTTCCCGCGCGCACGCCGAGTTTCCCCTTGATCGGCTTGCTCGAAAACCCGTCCAAATCACGCCGAACAATAAAAGCGCTCATCCCGCGCGCCGGAGAGGACGCCTCAGGATTAGTCACCGCCATCACCAAGAACTGATCCGCATAGTCCGAAAGTGAAATCCAAGTCTTCTCGCCGTTCAGAACATAAGAGTCTCCATCGCGAACAGCGCGGGTCTTGATGTTCACCGCGTCGGAACCGGCCGACGGCTCAGTCAAGGCAAAACCACCAACCAGTGAGCCCTTGGCCAGAGAGGGAAGCCACCGCTGCTTCTGCTCCTCAGACCCCCACTGCATCAGCGTCAGACAGTGCAACCCGCTGTGCACCGACATCACCACCCGCGCAGAGGTGTCAGCGCGCTCCAGCTCTTCGCAGACGATGCCGAGCGAGATGTAGTCCGTGTCCTGCCCGCCGTACTTGGCAGGAACGCTCATGCCGAGCAGCCCGGCATCGCCCATCTTCTTCAGCGCGTCCGGGTCGGACTCCTGTTTGCGGTCCAGCTCTGCGATCCCCGGCGTGATCTCCTGCGCTGCGAACTTGGCGGTGGATTCGCGCACGAGACGGTGCTCGCTTGACTCTGCGAAGTGCATACGGCTAGTTTAGACCGCCAGCCGAAACGCCCCGGTACTCATGGATCGGAAACGATTTTGGCGACAAAGGGAGTATTGTCAGATGAGATGGGACGAAGAGTGATGTTGTGCCTGTTGGCGCTGGCGGGGAGCCTGAGTGCGACCGCCCACCCTGGAACCGGTCTCGTCATCGACAAAGACGGGACGATCTACTTCGTCGACAGCGTCCGCAATCGAATTATGAAGTTCAAGGACGGGGAGTTGAGCGTTGTGTTCGTCGATCCTTCGGGCGAAAAGCTCAGGTATCCGCACCACCTCTTTATGACGAAGGGTGGTGACTTCGTCACGGTCGGCGACAACAGTCAAGCTGTCATGCAGATCACGAAGCAGGGAAGGGCGACGCCTTACTTTCCGTCCATCATGCGGAAGCAGCCTAAGCTGGGTCTGGGCGGCGACCCGATCGCACTCGCCCCTGACGGTTCGCTCGTGTTCATTCGAGCCGATCAATTTACATCCTCGAAACTGTTCCGGCTTTCCCCCGACGGGACGGAGAGCTTCTTGGCAGGAGGGGCCAAGGGACACGCCGATGGTCGCGGAGCGGACGCGCGCTTTGGCAGCCTTCACTTTTCCGGGATGACGTTCGGCCCCGACGGAGCGCTCTACATGACCGACAGCGGCACGATGGTGCGCAAAGTCGACGTCGAGGGAAACGTAACGACTATCGCCGGCTCCACCGAGCAGGGATATAAGGACGGGAAGGGAAGCGATGCGCGTTTTCGAGGCGCAGTCGGTCTGACGGTCTTAAAGGACGGGACGATCTACGTCGCCGAGTACGGAAACAGGCGAATCAGGAAGATAACTCCTGACGGAAACGTCTCGACGGTCGCAGGGAGCGGAGATTATGGAACGAAGGATGGCCCCGCGCTTCAGGCGTCGTTCCAAGACCTTTCGGGGGTTGCGGTCGGCCCTGACGGAACCGTCTACACATACGAGATGGGGGATCGCGACAGACCTCGGATCAGAAGAATTACGAAGGCAGGGAAGGTCGAAACCGTCGTTTTCATTCCCGCTGCAACCGGCGGTGGACCGTGGCTTGCAATCTTGGGGCTGGCCGGCATTGCCGTCGGCGGGTACCTGTTCGTCCGCCGGAACGCAGCGCGCAACGCACTACAAATCGACCATCGGCCCACCGTTGTCCCCTAAAATATCCGCTCTTCCGAAACGTAACAGTTGATTCGGGTGTATTCTCAGTCGCTATGAGATGGCTCGTTGTTCTCGCTCTTTCGCTTTCCACCATTTCGTTCGCCCAAGGTCCTGTTGCTCGAGCAACCGGCCTTAGTCAGTTTCTAACGGAGCTTTCGCCGCGCGAGCTGGGGCCGACGACGATGGGCGGACGCGTCAGCGATCTGGCGGTGTACGAAAAGGATCCGCGCATCTTCTTCGTTGCGACCGCGTCCGGCGGAGTTTGGAAGACGACGAGCGCAGGCGTGTCGTTCTCCCCGGTTTTTGAGAAGGAGGGAAGTTCTGCAACTGGCGCAGTGGCCATCGACCAGAACAATCCCGATCTCGTCTGGGTCGGAACAGGCGAGCAGAACAGCCGCAACTCATCGTCGTGGGGCGACGGCGTGTACAAGTCGACGGACGGCGGCGCCACCTGGACGAACATGGGGCTGGCCGAGACGAAGCACATCTCAGAGATCATCATTCACCCGGAGAACTCGGACATCGTATTCATCGCTGCGCTCGGCCACCTATGGGGCGAGAACGAAGAGCGGGGAATCTACAGAACGGAGGACGGCGGCCAGACTTGGGAGAAGATCCTTTACGAGGGGCCGCGATCTGGCTTCATCGACCTCGACATGAGCCCTTCCGACCCTGACACGCTGCTCGCCGTGAGTTGGGAGCGCATGCGATGGGCGTACAAGTGGGCCAGCGGCGGCGAGAGCAGCTACATATACAAGTCGACCGACGGAGGCGATACTTGGAAGAAGGTGATGGACGGTATTCCCGGCGGCGACACCGGCCGCATCGGCATTAGCATCATGCACAGCAAGCCGAGCATCGTGATCGCAACCGTCGAAAAGGCGCGCGAGGGAACAGGCCGGGACCGGAAGCAGATCGGCGGCCTCTTCAAGAGTACGAATGGTGGCAACAGCTGGGAGAAGATCAACGACATCAATCCAAGGCCGTTCTATTTCAGCATGCCGATGCAGGATCCGCTGGACGAAGATCGCATCTACGTTATCGCGACGAGCTTCCATTTCAGTGAAGACGGCGGCGAGACGTTCAAGACAATGAGCATGCCGATCCATGTCGATCACCACGCGATTTGGATCAACCCGACGGACAGTAATCACATGATCATCGGCAACGACGGCGGCGTAGCGCAAACGCGCGATCGCGGCGTGACGTGGGACCACCTGAACAACCTGAGAGCGGCGCAGTTCTATGCGATCGGAGTCGACATGCGAAAGCCGTACTGGGTGTACGGAGGGCTGCAGGACAACGGCTCATGGGCCGGACCGACGCAGACGATGCAGGGTGGCGTGGTCTCGAGCGACTTCTATCGCGTCGGGGGCGGCGACGGGTTCTATGTACAGGTCGATCCTAACGATTGGCGATTCGTGTATTCAGAGAGCCAGGGCGGCCGGGTCAACCGACTGAATCAGCAGACCGGTGAGCGGCGCTCCATCCGCCCGCGCGTAGCGCAAGGTGAGCCGAGATTGCGCTTCAACTGGAGCACGCCGATCCACATCTCCCCGCACAACAGCAAGATCATCTACGTCGGCAGCCAGTACTTGCACCGGAGCCTTGATCAAGGCGACGTCTGGCAGACGATCAGTCCCGACCTAACGACTGACGACGAAGACAAGCAGAGCCCACGCGCAGGAGTCACGCCAGAAGACACCGGCGCAGAGCGGCACTGCACGATTACGTCGATCAGCGAATCGCCGATCACGCCGGGGCTTCTCTGGGTTGGCACCGATGACGGAAACCTGCAGATGAGCAGGGACGGCGGACACACCTGGACCGATCTCACGGCCAGCATCCCCGGCCTCCCGGCGAACACCTGGGTCAGCCGCGTACGAGCCAGCAAGTTCAACGAAGGCCGGTGCTACGTGACGTTCGACGGACATCGCAACGACGATTACACTCCCTATGTTTATGTCACAGACGACTTCGGCGAAAACTGGGAGAACATCACGAGCACGATCCCGGACGGCAACTCCGTCTACGTCATTGTAGAGGGCGAGCAGAACGAGAACTTCCTCGCGGTAGGCACGGAGTTTGGGCTGTTCATGTCGCTCGATCGAGGGATCATTTGGCACCGTTACGAGACAGGGAACTGGCCGACGGTACGGGTCGACGACTTGGTGATCCACCCCCGAAACCTCGACCTCGTAATCGGCACCCACGGTCGTGCGCTCTGGATCGTGCCGGTGGATGCGCTCGAGCAGCTGACGAACGACAACCTCAGCGAGGACGTGTTCCTGTGCGAACCGCAGTCCGTCCTTCTCCTTGGCTATACGACCAGACGGAGCTGGAGCGGCAACCGAACGTTCGTGTCGCCTAACTCCCAGCCGTCGGCAAGCATCTACTACTTCTTGGCCGACGCGACCGAAGAGGATGTGACGATCACGATCCTCGACGCAGCAGGAGAGCCGGTAGCCGAACTCGAAGGCAGTGGCGACGCAGGGCTCAACAAAGTCAGATGGGTTCCGCGCCGCCGCCGCAGAATCGTCGAGGGAATGTACAAAGTCGTGCTGACCGTCGGCGATCTAGAGAGAACGACGTCCATCCGAGTGGAGAGCGTCAGCCTGCAGAATTGACTGCCAATTGCTCCTTCGACCGTCCTGCGGCCGGGCGTCAGATCAGTACTTGGGTGAAGTGTCAATCGTGTGTTGAATGCTTGCGGTCATGTTGTTCTCCTTGCGAGACGAAGCTCGCAGCGGGAGAGCGGAGTCGAAGCAAGAAGGGAGAACAACTGTCGTAGAATGCCGTTCAGGAGGAAGATATTGGCGAAGTACGACCCGATTTACCTGAAGAGGTTCGAATGACATTCGAACAAGTGTCCGATCTTGTTGGCGGCCTCCCCCAGTCAGCGTACAAGTATCGTGCTTGGTGGGAGAACGAACGATCTGGATCGCACGTACAGGCCCATGCCTGGATGGGAGCAGGGTTCTTGGTCAGTGAAGTCGATCTAGCAAAGTACGTATTATTCGTCAGAGGAGAATCATCCTGACCGAATTGAAGCCGCTGAACACCTACCGAGATGGGCACGAGTTCTCTCTAGAAGTACACGGTCCGTATTCTGCGAACGAGGCCTTGGAGTGCAAATATGCTGAACTGCCATGCGTCTACATCCAAACTGTCGATTTCAGGGGGTGGCTTGTACACTGGTACATCGGAGAATCGGGAAAGTCGTTCAGCGAGCGAATGAAGAGCCACTTGCGTATGTACCGAACCGGTGAGTTTGGGCTGTACAACTGGAACGCCTGGCAGGATGGCCGGCTCGAGAGGATCAAGCAGTCCTATTATCGCAAGTATACGAAGGAACTTCGTGCCGAGTTTGAGGCTGTGCGCGAAACCTACGAAGCGTCCATTCAGGATTCGATTTCACGGCTCCGAGTCTTCATCATCCCTCTGCCTGGCTGGTCAGCATCGAAGAATAAGAGAATCAATAAGGAGAATCGGACAGCTAGGATGAAGCTTGAGCAGGCCATCGGCCAGCAACTAATGAGTAATGGCCATCCTCCGGGCTGCGCAAGAGACTTGTACCCGCATGATCTTGACGAATACAGAAGGAAGGAATACCCGGAGAATTACGTAGCGCTCTTTCCAGAGACACCTATCTACGGCCTACCACGCCGTTTGGAGTTCTGAACCTAAAGCGGGATTTTGGAGGAGTGCCGGGCGGCAGGGTAGCCAACGGGAATGGCTAGTTTGTCATAATATATCTTATCAGAAGATAGGGCTTCTAGCTTGCCGCGAGGGATTCGGCCTGTAGGATCTTCTCTAGGTTGCTGACAGCCTTATCACAGGCGTCCAGCAGATCCTGCGCTCCGAGCTGTGCGTTGCGCGCGGCGTTCCACCGGACAAACAGGTACGCGCCAGCAACAATACCGGCCAGGGCCAAGATTGCAACCCACGGCCCACGTCCGCTGTTTTCAACCTGTTCCGCGCTGTTTTCCTGTTCGCTCATCGCACTATTGCCCCCGTAGATATCTTTACTACGCCTACTTTAACGTCGGGCGTTCAAGTACGTTCCGTTAGACCGGTCGTCTGTCCTATCGAACGGTACACTCGGCGATCGAATGTTCGACAATCTGACTAGCAGGCTGACCTCCGTTTTCGCAGGCTTAAGGCGAAAAGGTCGCCTCTCCGAGGACGACGTCAAGGCCATGCTGCGGGATATCCGCGTTGCGCTGCTCGAGGCCGACGTCAACTTCACAGTCGCCAAGAAGTTCATCGCCGACGTTCAGGAGCAAGCGGTCGGCGAGGGCGTCTTCACTGGGCTGGACGCGGATCAAACGCTGATCAGAATCGTTCGAGACGAGCTCGTGAGGCTTCTGGGCACGTCGGATACGCCGATGAACTGGTCCCCTTCCCCGCCGACCGTGATCCTGATGTGCGGCCTGCAAGGCTCGGGCAAGACCACGACCGCGGCCAAGCTGGCCAAGCACCTCGCGGAAAAAGGCAAGAAGCCGATCATGGTCGCCTGCGACGTTCAGCGGCCGGCTGCGATCAAACAACTGCAGGTGTTGGGCGAGCAGATCGACGTTCCGGTTTACAGCGAGGAGAACGGCAACCCAACAGCGATCGCGCGCGGAGCGATCAAAGAAGCGAAGCGACTTTTCAAGGACGTGGTCATCGTCGACACGGCAGGACGACTCACGATCGACGACGCCATGATGAGCCAACTAAAGTCGATCTCTGGCGCCATCTCCCCTCACGAAGTTTTCCTCGTCGTGGACGCCTCGACCGGGCAGGAGGCCGTGAACGTCGCCGACGCGTTTCACAAAAGCATCAACCTCACCGGCACCATATTCACCAAGATGGACGGTGACGCTCGCGGCGGCGCATTGCTCAGCGTCAGAGCGGCGACGGGAGTTCCCGTCCGGTACGTCGGCGAAGGCGAACAGCTAGAAGAGCTGGCACAATTCCACCCGACCCGCACAGCCGAGAGAATCATCGGCATGGGCGACGTCATGGGGATCATCGAAAAGGCAGAGCAGGCAGTCGATGTCGAAGAAGCCCTGGACATGCAGAGGAAGTTGAAATCCGGAAGGCTGGACTTCCACGACATGCTTCAACAGTTCAGAATGATCAAGAAAATGGGGCCGCTGAAAAACGTGATGAAGATGATCCCTGGTATGGCAGGGGCAATTCCGGAGGAGGCTCTAGACCAGGTAGACGAAGGGCAAATGGCCCGTGTCGAGGCCATTATCCTGAGCATGACGCCCGCCGAGAGGTCGAATCCTGATATACTGAATGGCTCGCGGAAGCGGCGCATCGCCTCCGGCTCTGGAACGAGCCCCGAGGAGATCAACCGCTTGATCAGCCAGCTTGGCATGATGCGCAAGCAGATGAAGCAGTTTTCAAAAATGGAAAAGCGCATGAAGACGCGACGTCGTCGCTAGCCGCCAGCAAACGCACAGGAGCTTAAGAAAAACACTTGGTAAAGATTCGACTGAGAAGAATGGGCTGCCGACACCGGCCGTTCTACAGGATCGTGGTTGCTCCGAGCACGGCACCGCGGAACGGCAAGTTCAAGGAGCTGCTAGGAACTTACGACCCGCTAAAGACGCCCTCAGAGGTGAAAATCAACAAGGAGCGTGCGCTGTACTGGTTGATGACCGGCGCTCGGCCGACAGAGACCGTTGCTTACCTTCTCAAGAGAGAAGGCGTGTTGCAGGAGTTCTTCGGCAAGAGGCCAAAAGCTGAGCGCGGGTACAAGTTTCTCGATAAGCGGACGGCGACCATGAGCAAGAAATCGGTCGTCCAGGAAGCACCTGCAGCAGCCGTTCCTGCGGAATCTCCCGTCGAAGCCGCTCCAGCAGAGCCATCCGCAGCACCAACCGAGGCACCTCCAGAGGCCGAAGCGCCGGCTGCACCCCGCGCCGAGGCGGAGAAGCCTGTAGAACCAACCGAGACAGCGCCGTCAGAGGAAAACTCTGTCGAGCCGCCTGTCGCTGACGAACCATCGAGTGAGAAGTCCGAATAATGAGCTTGAAGAACCTCGTAGAGACCGCCGTCCAGATGTTGGTCGAAGAACCGGACGCAGTGACGGTCGAAGAGTCAGACGATCGCGGAACGAAGGTTTTCGAAGTCCGCGTTGCGCCGCCCGACGTCGGAAGGGTCATTGGCAAGGAGGGTCGCGTGATCACGTGCGTGCGGCAGCTTGTTGGCGCAGCCGGTGCAAAAGAGCAGACTCGGGCTGTCGTCAAAGTGATCACAGACGATTAGGAAAATGAGCGGCCGGAGCCCGGCAGAAGACGAAGAGACGATTTCAATCGGGCGAATAGTTGGACCGTTTTCGATGGAAGGGGCGGTGAAGGTGAACCCGCTCACAGATTTCCTTGAGCGGTTTGAAGCAGGTCGCACGGTATTGATCGATTCTCGCCCCTACGTGATCCAGTCTTGCTCTTGGTACAGGGGGAAGGGGAGGATGAAACTGGAAGGGGTGTCGACGCGCGAGGCGGCTGAGAATCTAAAGTGGAAGTACGTGGATGTTCCGGCCAAAGACGCTCCCATCCTTGAATCAGACGAGTTCTTGTCGGCGGACCTCGTCGGCCTTACCGTTGTCGAGGACGGCGTCGAACTCGGAGTCGTCGACGAGGTCGTTCGCACTCCGGCACATGATCTTCTGCGGATCGGCGCGACGTTGATCCCGGCCGTCAAGGCGTTCATCAAACACGTTGACCTAGAGCGCGGCGTGATCGAAGTGAGCTTGATCCCTGGCCTCCGACCGACCGACTCCGCACAGGAGAAAGTAGATTGAGCCAGTTCATCGACGAGCTCAAACTGGAGTTTGAATCTGGCAGCGGTGGCAAGGGCGCAGCGTCGTTCCTTCGTGAGAAACATATGCCCAGGGGCGGTCCGAATGGCGCAGACGGAGGGCGAGGAGGCGACGTCGTGCTCGTCGCAGACCGACACCTGCGCACGCTCTTCGATCTGCGGTTCAGAAAGAGATACGCGGCAAGTGCAGGCGTGAAAGCAGTCGGTGCGAAGTCGGGCCGCAACGGTGAGTCGATCACGATACGCGTGCCGGTTGGGACTGTCATGACTGACGAGGAGACCGGCGAGCAGCTCGTCGATCTAAGCGTGGACGGGATGCGTTACACAGTCTGCAAGGGCGGTAAGGGCGGTCGAGGCAACTTGCACTTTACGACCAGCGTACGCCAAGCCCCGAAGATCGCGCAGAACGGCGCTCCTGGCGAAGTGCGGATCGCGCGACTTGAGCTGAAGCTCATAGCAGACGTAGGTCTCGTTGGTCTCCCAAACGCCGGCAAGAGCACTCTGCTCAGCAGCCTGACGGCGGCAAAGCCTAAGATCGCCGACTATCCGTTCACGACGATCACGCCCAATCTTGGCGTCCTTCAGGCAGGAGGCAAATCGTTCGTGATGGCAGATATGCCCGGCCTGATCGAAGGCGCAAGCGAGGGGCATGGGCTGGGCATACAGTTTCTGAAGCACGTTGAGAGAACGAAGGTCTTGGTGCACGTCGTCGACTGCTTCCCTATCGACGGCTCAGAACCGGTCAAGAACTTCGAACTCGTCACCTCGGAGATCGTGCTGTACTCGGCAGAAGTATCGGAGCGCCCCATACTGATCGCCCTCAACAAGATCGACGTCTGTGAGCGCGAGCATTGGGAGGGTGTTTTGGCCAGCCTAAAGAAGGTGTCCGACAACGAGATCTTCCCGATCAGCGCAGTCACGGGTAAAGGCACTCAGGAGTTGATTTTCGCGATGCTGAAGCTAGTCGAACAGGCCGTCAGCGAGGAGCTGCCGAGCGTCCTTTCGCCAGAGTTCGCTCGGCGGCGCGATCCGAGCTGGTCTGTAGCTCGTGCATACGACGGCTGTTACATCGTGAAGGGCGACCGGCTGACCAGGTTGGTCGCAATGACGCAGCTGGACAGCTCCGAGTCGCTCGAGTACTTGCACAGGCGCCTGCAGGAGATCGGCGTGATATCCAAATTGCAAGAGTTGGGCGTCGAGGCCGGCGACACTGTAAAGATCGGGGAGTGGGAGTTCGAGTACAGGGACTGATGATGAAGTACGCTGTCTTCGGAGGCACGTTCGATCCGCCACATACCGGTCACCTGGCGATCGCAAAGGCGGCTCTTGAGGCTCTCGACATCGATGAATTGATCTGGATTCCTGCCGCGAAGAACCCGATCAAGAGGTGGTCGAACACGAGTCCCCAGAGCAGGCTGGCGATGGTGCTGTCGATGGTCGAAAGCGAGCCCAGAATGTCCGTTAGCGACATCGAGATCACTCGCGGCGGCGATAGCTTCGCCATCGACACGATCAAGGAGCTCAGAAAGGTGAGGCCAGGGAAATACTGGTTCGTCCTCGGATCCGACGCCCTTAGCACGATGACGTCTTGGAAGCAGCCGGAAAAGCTCTTGGAGATCTGCCGGCTGCTCGTTGTCGCACGCTTCGGCACGGAGCTAGGGAACGTCCTAGACCAGCTGCCGAAGTACGTACAATCGTCGATAGACGTCGTTGACGAGCGAATCAAAGATATTTCGTCTACGATGATTCGTGACGCAATACCCGACGGGTCGGACTTCGACCATCTCGTGACAAAAGAAGTGGCAAAATACATTGAAGAACAACAGCTCTACAGAGAGTAATACAAACATGACAGCTGGAGAAAAAGCGGCGAAAATCGTCGAGTACGCGGACGACATGAAGGCAGTGGATATCGAGAGCCTCGACGTACACGAGAAGACCTCGATCACGAGTTACATGGTGGTTTGTACCGGCACCAGCGACACCCATGCAAACGCCATCATCGAGCGCGTCCGAGAGAAGATGCGCGAGGAGGGCGTTCGTCCATCTCGCAGAGATGCGACCACCGGCGGATGGCTCCTGTTGGACTACGGCGACGTGATCCTCCACGTCATGCTTGAGGAGAGGCGGCAGTTCTATGATCTTGAGACCTTATGGAGTACCATGAGAGTCGATCCTTCGCTCCAGTAGTGAGGCGCGCGATGACCGCAGACGACATGCAAGAACCGAAGCCTGACGAGGCCGCAGGCGTTGTGAAGGAGGAGGCACAGCTCCCCGATCCACCGTCGGAGGAAGACTTGGCCAAAGCTGAGCGATTGTTGCAAGAGTCCTCCCTGGCTCAAATCCGCAACCAAAACCTCGCCGCCGAACGCCTGTTGAAGGAAGCTGCGGAAATCGCGCCCGGATCCGCTGCTGTTCAGGCAGCCATCGGTGACGAGTTTCAAGCCCGCGGGCAGTACAGCAAGGCTCGCAAAGCGTACTACTTGGCGCATCAACTGAAGCCGGACGAAGTCGCGTACGAAACGAAGTATGCCGAGTCGATCCTCGGAGGATCATCCATGTCCTCGCTAGCCATCAGCAACTCATTGGCCGAGCAGTACGCAAGCGCAAAGTCCGCGGTCATCCTCTCGGTGTTCTTTTGCGGGCTCGGTCAGATCGTTTCTGGAAGGCGTGCACAGGGCGGAGTTTTGATGGCGATCTGGCTCCTCGGACTGGGGTGGCTGTTCGGGACGAGCGACGGTATTTCAGGCCTCGTGGGACTTGCAGGCATCAGCGCAACACCGGGCAACTCCTTGATGCTGATCCCTGCAGCAATGATCATCGTCTCTTGGCTGACATCCATAGTTTCGGCCAGCGGCCAAGCAAAGGGCAGTTCGAAGAGGTCGATCGACCGCCCCATACCGCCGGGCGAAGGCGACTTCGAGCTTTAGTCGCCCTTCGCCGCGCGCAGTTCGTCAATCAACTCTCTCTGCACCTGCGTCATCGTCAGGTCGCTCCTCGTTCGCTCGATCACAGCGCGAAGAGCGTCGCAAGTCCTTCTCAATCCGCCAGTGAGTTGGTCGGGGTAGTCCAACGTGATGAGCTCCGAATAGATGCTGTCCATCTGGTCCAAGAGCCGCTCTGCCTCTGAGAGGCTGCCCATTCGCATCTCGTCCAGCACGTACCGCCTGCATTCGCTCGCCGCCTCTCCCATGCCGTTCAGGTAAGCGACCGCGCCGACCCCGAGATCATCTGGAGACGGCAGCGGCTGTTTGCGGACGAGAGCCAGCACCGCCGCTGCCTCGACCATCTCCTTCTCGGCGTCCTTCAGGTAGGGGGCGTAAAAGATCTCCGGGTGAGGATGCATCGACGCCCTTGCCGACTTTGAAATTCCCCTTGCCTCGGTCAGCAAGGCCTCTGCTTCGTCGAACTGGCGTCGGTGGATGTGACGAATGCACCTCGACGAAACCTGGATCAGTTTGCGGCACGCCTGCAGCCCCGCCTCCCGAGCCTCGTGCCTTCCGTCCATCTCCGGTTTGATGCTTGAAACTATCGCGCTCCAACGCTCTTGAAAGCTCATAAGTGTCCTCGCTCCTGCAGGCTGACGAACTTATCATGCCCGATGATTACGTGATCCAGCAACGGGATATCCAGCATCTTGCCGACCTCGGCCAGGCGCTTCGTCACGGAGATGTCCTCCGGGCTCGGCTCCGGATCGCCGCTCGGATGATTATGAACGACGATCAAGCTCGCTGCGCTCTCGCGAATCGCGTCGCGGAACACCTCGCGCGGCCCGACGACGCTCATGTTGACCGTCCCGATGTGTACCGTCCGCGTGGAGATAAGCACACCCTTAGAATCTAGAAACGCCGCGCAGAAGTGTTCTTGCTTTTCTCGCTCCAGCCACTTGAACATTTCAGCCACCGCCTCTCCGGAATCCAAGATGACGGCCTTGCCGCTGCTGGCCTCTGAGGACCGACGGCCCAACTCGATCGCAGCCAACCGCTGCAGCGCTTCGAACGGCTCGAGGCCTGATGAATCGCGAAGATCGTCGGAGCTGATTTCCAGCAGGCGCGATGGCCCCAACCGTTGGAGCAGGCGACGGGCGTCGGCCTCGCAAGCTGCAACGTCGGCAGGTTCGCGAGCTAGGACAACGGCCAAGAGATCGATGAGCCCAGCCCCACCGACGCCTCGGCTCTGGACGCGATGGATCGCCCCGTCTCTTTCTATTTCCATTGTTTAAACCCCTCAATTCCGATCATATCACGATGAATGAAGTCTGCCGGCGGCTCGACGTACACTTCGCAGGCCTTCTTCGTCCGCGGATGTTCGAACGATAGCAGCCCGGCGTGAAGCTGCAGCGGCCCCTTCGACCACGGCGGCTTTGCGTACAGGACGTCCCCTCTGATGGGCCAGCCGAACACCGACAGATGCACGCGAATCTGGTGCGTGCGCCCGGTTTCGAGCTTGCACGCGGCGAGCCAGCCAGCTTCGACGCTGCACAACTTTCTAACGTGCGTGACCGCCGGCTTCCCCGTCTGCTTGACCGTCATCAACGTCGGAATCCCTTGATGCCTGCCGATCGGCGCGTCGATGCTGAACTCCTCCTTGTCCGTCTCGCCTGCAACGACCGCCGCATAGCACCGCCCAGCCGTACGGTCCCGGATTTGATCCGCCAAAGCAACGTGCGCAAAGTTGTTCTTAGCAACTAGCATCAGGCCTGTGGTGTCCTTGTCTAGCCGATGCACGATACCTGGCCGAAACCCACCTCCTTCATCGCTCAGATCGTGAGAGCGAGCGAGCAGAGCGTTGACGAGCGTCGTCGGCCCGAGCCCCGGCGCAGGGTGCGATGCCATACCGCGAGGCTTGTTGACGACCAGCATGTCGTCGTCCTCGTACCGCACGTCTAGCGGGATGTCGGCCGGCTCCAGGTTGAGCGGCTCCGGCTCCGGAATCTCACCGACTTCGACGACCTGGCCGGTCTTCAGCTCGAGCGAGGGCATGGTCGCCACTTCCCCCTCGACGGTCACTTCCCCGCCCTTGATCGCCCGGACAATTCGAGTCCGGCTGTAGTCGGGCATCATCCGGGCCACGAACCGGTCCAAGCGCTCCTTACCCTCGGCGATCAGTGGCATACGTTTATTCTGCGCTATCTCTGAACCCGAATACGCGCGCGGCGTCTATCCTAATAGGCGTCATCATGATACGTTGCCCGTTTGTACGCGTGATCCTTCTTGGGGTTCTGCTGCTTCCCACGCTCTCTCTAGCTCAAGAGAGGATCGTCTCGTTCAGAGCCGAGGCCCAGACTGTGCCCGACCTGATCGCGGCGATCAATCGCGAGTTCAACACCGAATACGCCGCCGACACAGCTCTCAAGAGCGATATCGTCTGCGTCCAGGTCACAGATGTTCGCCTATCCGATCTTCTTGAAAAGATTGCGGAGGTCACGGCCTCTCATTGGATTCAGCGAGCCCGGGCACTGACGCTCGAACCGTCTAGGGTTTTTCGCGCCGAGGAATTGAAGGCCGAGGTCAGTTCGAAGCGCGAGTCTTTCGAGCGGCAGCTGAAGAGCTATGAGCGATCCTGGCAGCGCATGGGAATCGATCCTGGCATGAAGGATTTGTTGCCCCTGGACAAGATCGCTGCACAGCCGGTCTGGACCGTAAAGGTATTCGCGGTCTCTCCGACGGCTGCACAGAAACGATTGGACAGTCGCCTGCCAGGAATGTTAGGAACGAACTGGCTGCAAAATCGGCAACGCCGCAACAGGAACAGTCAGATTGAGATCGGTTCCTATCAGGACCTGCATGTCGTCAGTCGATACAACGGGAACAACGTGCAGATCACGATCAATGCGACTGACGCCAACGGCGCCATCATCGCCGGCACTTCGTTCACCCTTATTCAAACCGAGAGGTTTTCTCGAGCGGCTACGCCTGATGGCGGCGGCGAAGGCGTGGTCATCGCTCTCGATCCCGTCCGTCGCGAGTTTGCAAAGCTCTGGACCTCGCTCACGCAATCGCCGACGTCCGACGTCCCCCAGTTCGTAGCAAAATACCTCGCGATAGATCCGAATCTCAAGGCGGGCGTCGAGCAGTTCATCATGAGCGCAGCAACCGTCGAGCCGCTGTCAGTATTCGTCTCTCCGGTACTGAATGAAGCAGCAAGGCTCGAAGGCCGTGACCTGGTCGCACTCCTGCCCGACAGAGCGATGTCACTCGGGAACTACGTTTTTGGAGCCGCGACCATCCGATCTCTGGCAGCGTTGCAAAGTCTCGACAAATCAGTCCTTCGCACCCAGCGCGATGGTGACTGGACGATCCTCTCGCCGATACAGCCGTCGCAGGCTAGATCGGACAGGATGGACAGGCGCAGACTCGGCGAATTGGTGCAGAACGTGCGCGCCTCCGGGGATCTGAATCCGCTAGAACTTATCAACAACCTTCCTCGCAAGGCTATGGGCTCGACCGAGCTCCTGCCTGGGTACCTGGGCTACTTTGACATGAGCGTGGCGGGAAACGCGATCAATGCGTTCTCCAGACAGTTTTCAACTTTCAAAGCGCTTTCTACGCTGCCCAGGTCGATGTTGCTGACCGCGCTTGCTGGAAGCGATGTGACGGAAACCCAGCTTTCGGGCTCGGCTATCAACTCGGTCAGGCAGGATATTTTCACTCGTCGATTGCCAGTTACGAGAACAACGAACATCGCGTGGAGCAACACGTTAACCATTGGCAGTCAGGGGCAGATTCGCTCTGCCCTGCCAGGGCAGGCGAGAGTAAGTCCGCCAATCGAGGTCACCGACCTACTCCAACACAGGTTCTCGGAACTTGCAGTAACGATAGCGCCGGCGTCGAAAGACATGCTCCAAGGTCGCAACGAAGAACGCCGGTTCATTCAAAGATCGACCGTCGGTGAATTGGCCTACGCCAATGCGATCGCAGAGATCGGCAAATCGAACGCGCGGTGGGATGGAATCCTCGTCTGCAACGAGTTCATGCCGGTGAAACAGAGGTACTGGACGATCACTTACCGGTTCGCGGATGGCCTCACGGCGACGACGTTGGTCAGCTGGATCGAGCCAGACTTCAAGATTGGCTGGCGGGCTTTCGACGCACTTGGTCAAAGTTACGCCGACCAGTACGAAGTCGCTTACCGAGGGTCGATCGCCAAAATCCAAAGGGCGCAACAAGCTGGTGCGAAGAGGCCAGTGAGCAGGCGACGGATTCCACCGCCGCAGAATTAGGCTCTATTGATCCGTTTGGCGCTGGCACTCAGATAGAATCAGCGCCATGCGGAGGCGGTATGAACCTGATCAGTTCGAGGCCCGTTGGCGTGAGCGCTGGCGAGACGCAGACCTCTTTCGCACCCGCGACGAGGACGGCCGCCCGAAGTTCTACGCGCTCGACTACTTCCCTTATCCGAGCGGCGCCGGACTGAGCGTCGGGCACTGTCGCAACTACATCCCGACCGACGTTCTTTGCCGCATGAAGTACATGCAGGGGTTCAACGTGCTGCACCCCATGGGGTTCGACGCGTTCGGCCTGCCCGCCGAGGTCGAAGCGCTCAATAGGGGCGTTCACCCCGCGCCGATGATCGACGAGTACGCCGCTAATTATAAGAGGCAAATGGAACTGATCGGGATCGGCTTCGACTGGTCGCGGTCGTTCAAGTCCTCCGATCCGCAGTACTACAGGTGGACGCAGTGGATTTTCAAGCTGCTGTTCGAGCGCGGTCTCGCTTACCGCAAAGACGCGGCGGTGAACTGGTGCGCATACGATAAGACGGTGCTTGCCGACGAGGAGGTCGTCGGCGGCCTGTGCTGGCGGTGCGACAACCCTGTCGAGAAGAAGAACATCCCGCAGTGGTTCTTCAAGATCACCGAGTACGCCGACCGGCTAATCGATGATCTGGACGATCTCGACTGGCCGGAGGGGATCAAGAATCAGCAGCGCAACTGGATCGGTCGGTCGGTGGGGCTTGAGTTCGAGATGTCATTGGCTGTGTCGCCTGCTGGAGCGTCGGCCACTTCGCCGTCGCCTGGCAGTCGCCAAGTGGACGAAGGGTCAGATCCAGAGCTCGAAGCGCTCAAAGCAGAGGTCGCTGCTGAGGGTGCGACAGCCGATCCTGCCGTCACTGAGAAGATCGAAGAGATCAAGACGAAGCTCGACGACAAGGCTGCTGAAGCTGCTGCGGGACAAGCGGAGTTTGAGCGAGCCGCTGCCGCGATCGGCGGAACGTTGGGTGCGCTCGAAGCCAAATTGCCGATCAAGAAGCACTCCTTCAGAGTTTTTACGACCCGTATCGACACGATCTTCGGCATGACGTTCTGTGTGCTCGCGCCGGAGCACCCTCTAGTAAATGTGATCATAGGGGTCACGGACGCCGAGCACAGTGCGGCGATCTATGGGTACTGCGAGAAGGCGAAAGGGCTCAGCGACATCGACCGGCAGGCGACGAACCGTGAGAAGACCGGCGTCTACACGGGAGTCGACGCCATCAACCCAGCAAACGGGAAGCGCGTGCCGATCTGGATCGCCGACTACGTAATGATGGGCTACGGCACCGGCGCGATCATGGCCGTGCCAGGGCACGACGCGCGCGACTACGAGTTCGCGAAGAAGTACCGGCTCGACGTCGTGCCGGTCATAGCACCTGTTGGCGCGGAGGGACTCTCTCCCCCTTGGGGGAGAGCTGGAGAGGGGGCGGCGGCAGATACCGGTGAAACCCCCTCCCTAACCCTCCCCCAAGGGGGAGGGGACACTTCGGAAGAAGCGTTTGAATCCGCTTTCAGCGTATCCCTTCCGTTCTCCACCGAAGACGGCGTGATGATCAACTCCGGCGAGTACACCGGCATGACCGTCAAAGACGGACAGAAGAGCCTCTCAGACTGGATCATCGCAAACGGCTTTGGCGAGGCAAAGACTAACTACAAGCTCCGTGACTGGCTCATCAGCCGGCAGCGGTACTGGGGCTGCCCGATCCCGATCATCCACGACAAGGACGGCGAGATGCACGCGGTGCAAGACGACCTCTTGCCGATCGAACTTCCGGACGTCGAAAACTACGAGCCGCCCGATGACGGGACCGGCCCGCTCGCGCTCATCCCAGATTTCGTCAACGTCACCGATCCGGACGGTCGGCTGGGTCGCCGCGAGACCGACACGATGGGCGGATTCGCCTGCTCTTCGTGGTACTTCCTTCGCTTCTGCGATCCGCACAACTACGACGAGGCGTGGAGCAACGATGCAGCCGAGCACTGGATGCCGGTGGACTGCTACGTCGGCGGCGCGGAGCACGCTGTGATGCACCTGCTGTACGCCAGGTTTTGGACCAAGGTGCTGTACGACGCGGGGTATGTGAAGGTCAAAGAGCCGTTCGCGCGCCTGATGAACCAAGGCATGGTGCTCGCACCGACTCCGTACCGAAGACCGCGCGAAGGTGAACAGCTGAAGGTCGGCGAAGATGGCATCCAAATAACGGCAGAAGAAGCACGCCAGCTACCAGAGGACGAGGTGTTTTGGCGAGACGCAAAGATGTCCAAGTCAAAGGGGAACGTCGTCACTCCGGAACAAGCGGTCGAGAGACACGGTGCCGATGGCCTCCGAGTGTTCGAACTGTTCGTCGCTCCGTTCGAGCAGTCGTTCACGTGGTCGGAAGAAGCTATTCAAGGCTCGACCCGGTTCCTGTCTCGCGTCTTCAAATTAGCAGCGGAACTAGCGAAACATTACGTCTCGGACTGGCACAGCGAGATCGACTCTGTCGGCAAGGACGGCATCATACGCGATGTGCGACGCGCAACGCACCAGTTGATCGCAGGAGCAACGAAGGACATAGAGTCGTTTAGCTTCAACACCTACATTGCGAAGCTCATGACTCACGTCAATACGATCAACGCCCTTCTTAAACGTGCAACAAAGCCTAGCGACGACGAGAAACTCGCGCTAAGCGAAACTCTGGACAGCATGATCCTCGTGCTGTCGCCCGCCGCGCCGCATACGGCCGACGAAATCTGGAGCGACATAGGACATCGCGAGTTCGTCTACGAGGCTAGCTGGCCGATCGCGAACGAGTACCTCGCGAAGCCAGAAGAAATCACGATTGCGGTGCAAGTAAATGGAAAACTCAGGGACACGATCACGATGCCGGCAGATGCGTCCGACGAGGAGCTCGAAAGCAGCGCCAAGGCATCTGCGACCGTTCAGAAACACCTCGAAGGAAAAACCGTGCGAAAGGTGATCGTTGTGCCCGGACGTCTAGTCAACATCGTGGCGGACTGAGGGATATGTTCCGTCGGCTCTTGGCTCTTGCGGTTCTCGTCGGTCTTTGCGCTGTGATCTACTTCGCGTTCAAGAACCGTGATGTTGCCGACCGGTCGCCAGCCATTACTGCCGCCAAACAAGAGTACGAGGAGCTCAAGATGAAAGCGGAGGAAATGATTTCCGGCCCTCTTGAGAAGTTCAAAAACGGGGTCGATCTGCTTGAATCCGAACGGAGTATCCTCGAGGAGTCCCTCATCGATCTGCGACGAATGATCGAGCTTGATCCAAACGAGCCGTCAGCAGCCGTCTCGATGGCGGAGACCCTCCGGGCGCTTGGCAGAATCGACGATGCGAAGGCCGCTCTCGAGCAAGCGCTTGCATCCAATCCAAACTATCAGCCTGCTCAAGAATTGCTTGAGTCGCTATAGAACTCAGGCTAGCCGCCCAGGGGAGCCTTGCGAATCTCGGCCCAGGATCTTGGGAATCGCTTCGGTGTGCGACTCGTCTTTTCATAGATCGGAAAGCATCGCACGACGTCAGTCGTCGGAAGCGTGACGTCGACGACCTTCGAAAGAGCCAGCCCGAGCTTCGCGAAATCGCTATCACGGAAAAGCTCTCGCTCAGACGGCGTTCTGAACGGGATCAGAAGTCCACCGACTTTCAGCGGTGCAGCAGAAATCTCCAGCTGTGCAGGCAAAGGTGCAACTGCACGCCCTGTGACGATATCGAACTCTTCGCGAACGCCCCAACTCTCTGCTCGCTCATTGACGACACTCAGGTTTTCGAGCGGCTGGTCACGTAGAACGAGCAGCATTTTGCTCGTACCATCAAGCGCAGTCACACGGATATCGGATCGCACACAGGCCAGCGGCCACGCCGGAAACCCTGCGCCCGAACCGATGTCGAGAACTGTAGATCCGCTAGGGATCAGCGGCGAGACGAGCAGGGATTCGACAAAGTGACGCACCGGGCACTCCTCTTCCGGCACGCGAGTGAGATTCACGGATCGATTCAGCTCGTACAGCGCCCGCCCAAACTGTTCAAAGCGCGATATCTGCCCGTCGTCAAGCGGCAAGCCGATCGACTTGCAGTATTCAATGACAGGCTGAAGGTCCATCGGAGCGGGGGCAAGATTACCTTCGGATACACTGCGTGCCATGCGCCTGCCGTCCAACGCATTGCGTTACGGTCTGCCGATCGCGATCTCTGGACTTGCTATCGCGGCCTGTGGTCTCGCGGCAGGGCGAATCTCACCGATCGCGCCGATGGTGCTGTTGTTCTGCGGGGCGTTCGTCTATCTGCCAGGTTCCTTTCTCATCGTGATGTCGCCACCGACAGAGGAGAAGAAGCGAAAGATGATGCGCTTACGGTTCGTTCGCCTCGCGTTCGCCGCAGTCGTGATCGGCCAAATCGTACAGATTGCGAACGGCGCTTGACGACTAACGGGAGCCAGCCGGCCGAATCGTGAGCGTCGTCGGATAGCTCCCGCCGGAAAGGGGGATCGTCTCGAGCGTCACAACCTTCTCCTGTCCTGGCTGCACGACGTACCGTGCGACGATCTCGCTCTCCTTTGGCTGCAGCATTCTTGTCCGTTTGGCCAGCCCGTCAATCCTGAAAACAGCGCCGCCGTACCCCGCGCTCGCCTCGTACTCGATCACGATCTCGACAGGCGCCGATGTGGTGTTCACCATCCGTACCGTGACGTTGTAGACGACGCCGAAATTGCCAGACAGGCTCCCTTGACCGTCGCTGCGGCCGATCGCATCTTCACCAAAGCGGACGAAACCGAACTGCCCGCCAGTCTCATACGTAACGTGGATCCTCTTGGTGGGATCGGGGTACGTGTGCGATCTTTGACCAGTCAGATTCATCGGAAACTCGTGCAGTTTTCGCGGCAGTATCGACGCCCAGGTGTGTGGTTCTTTGGCTGCATCCTTCCACTGCTGGTCCACGTCGGTCGCCCAGAACGCGTCCCCGATCAACAGCAAGTTGCCACTGTTCCCCATGAGTCGCAGCGTACACAATCCGCTCATCGTCTGAGTTGGGCCTAGTCGACGAATGCTGAGCGGAACCATGCTGTGCGCTGGTACTGTCGCAACCGCCGCACTGCTCTTCGCCCATCGCTTCAAATACATTTCGCCAGCCTGGTATCCGGCCAGGGTTGGGTTTTCAACCGGATCGGACTCGCCCATGCTGATCGCCACGCGAACGGGTTCATCGCCGGTGTTGGCCAGCACGAACTGCATGATCATCGGCCGAGACGACCTGTTTCGGTGATGGTAGAGCAGCCTTGCGCCAGAACCCGGTTCCAGCTTTGCCCAGTACAGCCGCTGAGGCGCCGTTACTTGCTCCGGGTGGTTGCTGTACCAAAGCTCTGCTTCAGCAAACGCCTCAGCGCCGACGTTCTTGACGTTGACCGCCACTTCGCGGCTGGTCGTCAGGTGGCCAGGAGCTGAGACCATCACCAGCGGATTCATCGTCGCCCGCTGACTGGGAACCAGCTGTGGCGTGCCGCTCTCGCGGATGAACTGTACGTTAGCGTCCGCACCTGCTCTGATTTTAGCCATTACCGCCGATCGGATCGTGGCCGCAACCAAGCTGGCATCGGCAGGGCGGCCAAGCACGATCGCCTCCACGGAATCCGGCAGCTCACCAGCTGGCGGTGCAACGCGAACTGCCAGGATTCTCGTGACTGAACCGGTCTTCACCGTCACGACCGCCTCACCTGTAACCCTTCCCGTTATGCGCAAGGACCAGTCACGCTGCACAACGTCGCACACCGTCTGCGGCGTCACTGTAACAACCGCCTTGCGAGCTGCATAGCCTATCAAACTCACGCCTGCGGAGGCTCCGGGCGACAGCTCGATTCGGTTAGGATCGATGTCGAGCGGTCCGAGGGCGGCTGCGCGATTGATGCTAGAAGCGACAGCGGTCGCCAGGTCCAGCCGGGTGGTCTCCGACGCGAGCGCCTCGGCGACCGTCACCGTAAGGACGACCTGGTCGTCCATTTTGACCAACCAGTACTCTCCTTGCTGTTCTGTGAACGCCGCCTCATCGTCAACGCTCAGCAGGATCTCGACGATTCTTTCGGCTCGTTGTACGGGTGACAGCCCGCCAGCGGGTGTCAAGACCTCATGGATCGGGAGGCCGTTTACGATGACCGTAGCCCCGTTGGACGTTGCGTCGATCGTCCGTGCGCTTGGACTCACGGCGAGCGCTAACAACGCCAAGATCGTTCCCATCTACCAGTGCAGACGTGTAAAAGGCCTCTTTGGACTCCCAGGCCCTGTTCAAGCTTTCAACACAAGGACGAAGGTTCCGTTCGGGGCCGTCTCACTACACATACACCGCTAAACTGACGGCATGGATCAGAGTACAGCCTCAGAGATGCTGCGACAGATCATCGAGGGTGTCGATATCACCGCGCCGAAGTCGCTCCTCCGCAACATCACCAAAGAAAAGGCGGCGTTGCGAATGCCGGCGTTCCCGTATTCAATTCTAGAAAACCTGTGGCACGCCGACGTGTGGCAAATCATCTGGGTCGACAAGCTCGAGGGGCGCAGGCAAGAGGGAATTTGGGAGAAGAACTGGCGCACGCCACATCCAGACGAGTGGCCGGACGTGCGAGCGAGCTTTCTAGCCAACATTGAAAAGGCGCACGCGATCGCGTCTGCCAAGCCGTTCCGGCACAAGATGAAGTCGAAGGACGCCGCCGTCAAGACGCTGGTGCAGTTAGCGATCCACGACTCGTATCACATCGGCCAGATCACGCTGATCAAGCGCGTCTTGCGAAAGTCGAAGACGTGATTACTCGTGGACGTACGCCCACCCGCTGAAACGTTGGACGGAGCCTCCGTACATTCGCTTCGGATAGTCGTTGGCCGGCCAGTAGATGAGCCGGTCCCAATTTGCACCGCCCATGGTCGTCTCAACCAAAAGTTCGTATCCACCTGTGCCGTCTCGGTCCGTAGAGTACTCCCAGGGTCGATACAGGCGACTTCCTGTCTTTGGAATGCTACGACCACCAAAGACGTCTTCCAGACTCTCCGGATAACGTCCGTGTTCGGATCGATACCCCTCGATGGCACTGACTACAGGCTCGCCGTTGGCGATCAACCGCTCGACACCCATGTCGAAATAGTCACTCCTAGCAATCTTAAATGGGAGAGCGAAGTTGAACACTGCAATCACGACCAGCGTCGGTGACCACCGGACTAGATTCCCGTAGTTTTTCTTCTTTACTGCCCTGACCCAGAGGACGATGATGACCGGAAGGAACGCCAGTATCTGACCGAGGGCAACTAATTGCGAAATGCCCATCAGGAAGAGTAGAACGCTTCCCGATCGTTCCGAGCCTGGCTGAAACGCAAGGCTGTGCCAGTAGCAGTAGGCTCCGAGGCTCATCGGGATCAGCAGTACGGAAAGGACTGCCTGCTCTATGATCCAACCCCGGTTCGGCCTGCTATTCTCGCCACTCACCCCTCTAGTATACGAAAGGCCCGCTCATTGGCACTCTCGCTGGTACACTGCCAGTACGATTTGGGAGACAAATCCACACTGCAATGAAGATTCAACCTTTACACGACCGACTCGTCGTCGAGGCCTCGGACAAAGAAGAGGTCAGCGCTGGCGGGATCATCCTGCCCAACGCGGCGCAAGAGAAGCCGATGCGCGGCAAGGTGCTCGCGGTCGGGCCTGGAAAACAGCTCGACAGCGGCGCGCTTGCACCGATCGACGTCAAGAAAGGCGAAACGGTTCTATACGGAAAGTACGGCGGAACGGAAGTGACCGTAGACGGCAAGGATTACGTGATCCTCAGGGCCGACGACATTCTTGGAATCGTTGAGCCGGCAAAGAAGAAAGCTAAAGCGGGTGCCCGATAATGCCGGCCAAGGAGTTGTTGTTCGGCGGCGAGGCGCGCAAGGCTATCGAGCGCGGGATCGACAAGCTCGCGAACGCCGTCAAGGTGACGCTTGGTCCTCGCGGGCGCAACGTGGTGCTCGAAAGGAAGTTCGGCTCGCCTGCCGTGATCAACGACGGCGTGACGATCGCAAAGGAGATCGAGATCGAAGATAGATTCGAGAACATGGGCGCCCAACTGATCCGGGAAGTCAGCACGAAGACGAACGAACTTGCAGGCGACGGGACAACGACGGCGACCGTGCTCGCTCAGGCCATCTTCCACGAAGGCGCAAGAAATGTAGCCGCTGGCTCGAATCCGATGCAGATCAAGCGCGGGATCGAGAAAGCGTGCAACGCCGTCGTTGAGAAGCTCGCGAAGATGTCCAAACCGGTCAAGGGCAGGTCGGGCATGATCGAGGTTGCGACAATCTCTGGCAACGACCCCGAGATCGGCGAGCTGGTCGCCGAAATCCTGGACACTGTCGGAAAGGACGGCGTCGTCAGCGTCGAGGAGTCAAAGTCGGCGGAGACCAGCTTCGAGATCGTCGATGGAATGCAGTTCGACAAGGGCTACTTGAGCCCGTATTTCATAACCGATCCCCAACGCATGGAGACGGTGTTCGAAAACCCGCTCATTCTGTTCTTCGAGAAGAAGATCGCGAACGTGCAGGATTTGGTCCCGCTGCTGGAGACGGTTCTCAAACTGGGCCGCCCGTTCCTCATCGTCTCGGAGGACGTCGAGAACGAGGCGCTCGCGACGCTCGTGCTGAACCGCATCCGGGCAAACTTGCAGCTTGCCGCTGTGAAGGCGCCTGGATTCGGCGATCGACGAAAGCGAATGATGGAAGACATGGCGATCCTCACAGGCGCACAGTACGTGAGCGAGGACTTGGGGCTGCAGCTGGACGGGGTCACGGTCGACATGCTCGGTACGGCGAGCCGCGTGATCATCACGAAGGACAACACGACGATCATCGATGGCAAGGGCAAGAAATCTGAGATTCAAGGCAGGATCAAACAGATTCAGGCCGAAGTCGAAAGGACGGAGTCCAAGTACGACACCGAGAAGTTGCAAGAGAGGCTGGCGAAGCTCGCTGGCGGAGTCGCCGTTGTGAATGTCGGCGCCGCAACCGAAACGGAGCTGAAGGAGCGGAAGGCGAGAATCGAAGACGCTCTCGCTTCCACGCGCGCAGCGCTGGAAGAGGGCATCATTGCAGGCGGCGGCTCGGCGCTCATTCAGGCTGGAAAGGTGCTGGACAAGCTTGAGCTGGACGGCGATCAGCAGATCGGCGTGTGGATCATCCAAAACGCCATCGAGGCGCCGCTCAGGACGATAGCGGACAACGCT
The DNA here is from genome assembly GCA_022563855.1 of Armatimonadota bacterium. Taxonomy (NCBI): domain Bacteria; kingdom Bacillati; phylum Armatimonadota; species Armatimonadota bacterium. The sequence goes on along the minus strand of JADFMN010000001.1, from coordinate 147,676 downwards.
GGCGAAGAGGGCTCGGTCATCGTCGACAAGGTCAAGAACGGCAAGACAGGCGAAGGGTTCAACGCCGAGACGTTGGTGTTTGAAAACCTGATGGCGTCGGGCGTCGTCGATCCCGCCAAGGTCGTCCGAACATGCCTCCAAAACGCTTCCTCGATCGCAGGTCTTCTGCTGACCACAGAGGCGGCCGTCGCGGACGCGCCAGGTGATGAGGACGAAGGCCACGGATAGGCAATCAGAACCTTCGGAATGCGACTTTCAGGGCTGATCCTGTCTAGGATCGGCCCTGAGAGCGTCGGGTTGCTGGCGATTGCAGCCAGCCTTCGCAACACACCTTGCTCGAATCAGCTGGGCATAGATCAACCGTAATTCAGCACTCTGTCGGGCCGCTTTTGCATCGCGTCCCTTCAGGCGCGAGCCTTTTGAACCGAAGTCCTACCTGGAGCCTGACACTATTACCAGGTGAATCACGGGTATCCTAGCCAGCGGCACCTACGGATAGGTGCTGGTGCGAGGCACACAAATATGATGAAACGGCTGATTACTGCTTCCCTATTAGGATTCGTCGCTGCAACAGCTTTTGCGCAGTCCGGCAACAACTACCGCCTGAACTTCAGCGGTGAACTCCAGTCAATGTACGTCTGGCGTGGGATTAACATCGTTGACGGCTCGGTATTCCAACCGGCCCTGTACTTCGAGCACGACAGCGGGCTCAGTGTTATGGTCTGGGGCAATATGGATCTGACCGATGCAAACGGACTCGAGGGTGAGATTACCGAAACCAGGATTGGCGTTCGGTACATGTTCCAGACCGCGCATGCGGATATGTGGGTCGGCTACTTACGATACACCTACCCGAATACGGCTATGGCAGACACGGCCGAGGTAGTCGCGTCGATCACGTTCAAGACTGCTGGCAATCCGACTATAACGGCGTTCCAAGACGTCGATGTCGTCGAAGGGTTCTACATCATGGGGTCGTTTTCGACGAGCCTCGCAAATGTCTTTGCGTTCAGCGGTCAGTCGCAACCTCTCGACGTGCGGCTTTGGGTTGGATTTGCCAACGAGGCTCACAACTTCTTCTACTACGGATCTGCGACATCGGGGATCACCGACGCCGGGGTCAGACTGTCGACGGGCATTCCTATCGGAGGCAACTTCACGTTGACGCCGAGCGTCACGTACGCAACGCTAGCGAGCGACGATCTGCTTGCCGGCGCGCCGAATCGCCAAAACGTATACATAGGAGTATCTATAGGCCTAGAATTCTAGGTTCCTTTCGGATCGCGACTAAGCGGGCCCGGGGCGATCTGCCTCAGGCCCGCTTTCTGTCGATCACGGTCGAGAATCCAGTTCGTCTCGACCGATAATTCGAGATTCGCTTGCCGAATCTGCGTTTATGTCATAGAATAAGGTGTGCGCTCGCGCAATGCGAGCGCAGAGGTTCATAGGAGTGTCTTGGCAAGATAGGGAGACAGTTGGACAACAGGCCGTAGCGGATGTTCACGGCCAGTTGCAAGTACCGCCGGATTGGTCGGTGATCAATGCGGAGGGCTTCACTTGGTGGCCGCACCAATTCGCCCAATCGGTCTGGACCGACGAAGGGGTGTTTCGCAACAGCCGGTCTATTTACAGGCTTCACACCGAAATCGACCTTGTTCGCGGTCGTGGACAAAGCGCCAAGTTGAACATCGCGCTCGAGCACGAGATGGATCAGTGTAACCTGTCAGCCCTGGTGTACGATCAGCCTAGCGACACCTATCGACTTCATAGCAGCGTTTTTGCAGAGGAGGACAACATCCACTGGATCTCAAAGCTCTTCAGTGCTGCAGTGACGTTGCAAGTAGTTGAAGCTAAAGCGATCGCCGCGCACCTTGCGAAGAGCAACCGGGCTGCTCCGGCCATTAGCGGACACCCGACGGCAGGCCTGCGTGAAGAACCGGACAAGCTGCTCAGTACCGCGCTGGGGCTCTTCACAACCGGCGGAGCACAAGACTGTCGATGGATCGACGTAGACGAGTGGAAGCAGGTCGACTGGGCCATGGAGCGCCAGGCGTTGGATTATGAAATGACTCCGGGCCGCCAACTCGCCGCACGCTTCTTTTGGGCTGCGGACGAGTCTCAGTCAATTGACTTGGCGATCAGTACGGACGAGCCGCACGAATTGCTCGGCAACGGACTCCATTTCACACTGATGATCCCGCTAAGGGCATCGGCTCAGCACATCGCTCAAATGGCCCTCGAGCTGAACGAGAACGAGCGAGCCAATTGGCACACGTCCCACATGCTCGGCTCCTGGTGCAGCCACTATGACAGCCTCGCGTTCCGCCTTTTCATACCGAATGTACTGTACCAAGTTGGGATACTGGAAGAGATCGCAGTGACGATGTCGACCAGGGCGATCTGGGTCACAGAGTTCTTTCTCGAAAAGAAGCAGCAGGCAGAGATGGCCCGAGATGCTACCGTACTCTAAGCGCCACGGGCCTTGTGCTACTTCTCCTCGTTGAACTCCGCGTCGATCACGTCTTCGCCAGAAGCGTCGTCGCCGCCAGCAGCCACCCCGGCGCCAACGGTCTCTTCCTCACTGGCCGCCTCAGGCTCGCCTTGGTCCTGGTACAGCCGCTCCGCTAGCTTGTGGCTCTCTGCCTCCAGAAGCTCCATCTGTTCTTTGATCTTGTCGTGGTTGTCGGCTTCAAGCGCGACCTTGAGCAAGTCAAGGTGCTCTTCGATGCGACCGCGCTCGTCCTCGTCGATCTTGTCACCAAGGTCTTTGAGCATCGTCGTCATGCTCGACGTCAACTTGTCCGCGTCGTTCTTCATCTCCGCGATCTTGCGAAGTTCTTGATCCCTCTCAGCGTTGGCTTCTGCTTCCTTCACCATGCGGTCGATCTCTTCGCTGTCAAGGCTGCCAGAACCAGAGATCGTGATCTTCTGTTCGTTCCCTGTCGCCTTGTCCTTGGCGCTGATGTTCAAGATCCCGTTCGCATCGATATCGAACGTCACTTCGACTTGCGGCAACCTCGCCGGCGCCGAAGGGATTCCGGTCAGATTGAACTGGCCTAGGCTCTTGTTGTCCTTCGCCAACGTTCGTTCACCCTGCAGAACGTGAATCGTGACCTCCGTTTGGTTGTCGACCGCTGTCGTATAGACGCGCGTCTTTTTCGTCGGGATCGTCGTGTTCCGTTCGATCAGCTTGTCGCAGATTCCGCCTTGCGTCTCAACGCCCAAGGAGAGGGGAGTAACGTCGAGCAACAGGATGTCGCGAACATCCCCGCCGAGCACTCCAGCCTGAATGGCTGCTCCGACCGCCACGACCTCGTCCGGGTTTACAGTGCGATTCGGCTCCTTCTTCGTCATTTTCTTGACAAGCTCTTGAATCATAGGCATTCTCGTCGCTCCGCCGACCAGGATTACCTCTTGGATTTCGTCGATCTTGTTCTTCGAATCCGCCAGAGCCTGCTCCAGCGGCTTCTTGATTCGAGTCAGCAGGCCTTTGCAGAGATCCTCGAACTTCGAGCGCGTCAACGTCATTTCTAGGTGGACGGGCTCGTTATCGATCGCGGTGATATACGCCAGGTTGATCTCGGTGGAGACAGCGCTGGACAGCTCGACTTTCGCCTTTTCGGCAGCTTCTCGCATCCGCTGCAGAGCCTTTGTGTCCTTCCTGAGATCAGTGCCGTGCTCCTTCATGAACTCCGTTGAAACGTAGTCGATGATCTTCTGGTCGAAGTCGTCGCCTCCGAGGTGGCTATCGCCGGCCGTCGACTTCACTTCGAACACCCCCTCGCCCACGTCGAGGATGGAGACGTCGAACGTCCCGCCACCAAGATCGAAGACAAGAATGGTCTCGTTCTCCTTCTTGTCCAACCCGTACGCCAGCGCCGCCGCGGTCGGCTCGTTGATGATTCTGAGAACTTTGAGCCCTGCGATCTCGCCAGCGTCCTTCGTCGCCTTTCGCTGGCTGTCGTTGAAGTACGCCGGAACCGTGATCACGGCCTGATCGACGGTTTCACCGAGGTACGCCTCTGCGTCAGCCTTCAGCTTTTGCAGGATCATCGCGCTGATCTCTTCAGGCGTGAAGTCCTTGTCGACTGCGGGAATGTGGACCACGGCGTTGCCCTTCGAGTCCTTCCGAACCTCATACGTCATCCGCTCGCACTCGGTCTTCACCTCTGAAATCTTGTGGCCCATGAACCGCTTGATGCTCGAAACGGTATTGCCAGGGTTTGTCACGGCCTGCCGCTTTGCTGTCTCCCCCACCAAGCGCTCGCCGTTCGCCTTGAACGCGACCACGCTCGGAAGGGTACGGCTGCCCTCAGCCGACGGTATTACCTGCGGCTCCCCGCCTTCCATTACTGCGACAACCGAATTCGTCGTTCCTAAGTCGATTCCTACTACTCTGCCCATCAATTTCCTCGTTAATGTTTAGACACTCACTAAAGTTGAGCGCCCCACACTCATGTATACGGAGATAATACCCCTCACGTTATGCTCTTGAGCCAAAATCGGGACCGTTTGCCCGGTTCAGCGGGCTTCGCGGCGAAACAGGACATTCCCCTGCGTGGGGTGCTTCATCACAATTTCGTTTGGCGTTACAAACTCGATTTCTGCCACCCAGTTTTCAAGAAGATGGTCAGTCCGGTTGCCGTCGGCGTCGATCGTGTACTTCTCCTCTTCAATCACCTTGAGCCGACCGTCCTCAAACCTATAACGCCCCTTCATTTCGGATCTTTGGCCGCTCGTGCGGTGATAGGAGTGCAGGATCGCGCCGTCCTTGCGGAGCGTAATTCCTGAGCCCGCTCTGAGCACCCTCTGCTCGACTCCAACGTAATCAATCCAGGTACCGGTAATGTCCGGCTTCTTGCAAGTGATCATCAAGACCGGTATCAGCAGAATCAGTACCGTTAAGACGAACCACTTCATACACTAAGTATAGCGACTTCTCGCTCTGCGGCCAGCGGGGAGACGGCTACGGAGCGCCCTTAACGTGCAGATGCTCGTACTCGCTAGGATCGTCGCACATACCTGCTTCCGCCGCGCCGTCCAGAATCAAAGTCCAGGTCTGTTCGTACTCTTCATCATCGCGGATTATTCTGTCGTAACTTTCGAAATAGAACGGAGGCCATCGCTCCTTCGACTTCTTGATGATGTCTTTGCCCGCCTTCGCTTTCGCCTTTTCGACGGCATCGCTCAGCTCGTACTTGCCGCCTGACGCCGCGTCCATAACGGTGAAGACCATCTCAGTCTTTTCTGGAAGAACGCACAGGATCGCGTAGTCGAGCTTCCGCCCGTCGCACTTCAGCAGTCTTGAGACGAGCGCTGTTCGCTCTGAATCCTCCAGCGACCGCTTGTGCCGGAAGGTCACGTAGTAAGTGACGTTCTCCGCCCGCCAGTGCGGAAGCCGGCCCCGCCAAATCGAGAAGTTCTTCCAAGCTGCCATCGCGTGAAGTCAACTCAGAGCCGCGTCGCCGCGCTCCCCTGTTCTAATCCGCACCGCTTCCAGCACGTTCGTCACGAAGATCTTGCCGTCTCCAAGCTCTCCAGTCTGCGCCGCAGAGATGATCGCGCTCAAGCTCTCTTCAAGCTGCTCGTCGCACACAACGATTTCCAGCTTCATCTTTGGCACGAGGTTCAAGGCGTACGTACTGCCGCGAAACTGCTCCGTCTGCCCCTGCTGGCGGCCGTATCCGCGAACCTGCTCAACGCTCATGCCGCGCACACCGATCTCCTCCAAGCTCATCTTGACTTCCTCCAGCCGGTTTACGCGTATGTATGCCTCAATTCGCTTCATCGAAAATCAATTTACCTAGGACGGGGTCAAACAACAAGCTCCACCTGAATGATGTCGTTGGTGTATACACAGATTTGAGATGCGATCAGCAGCGCCTCGCGGGCGACCTCCTCGGCGGTCATGCTCGTATGCTTCAAGAGCGATCGTGCTGAGGCGAGAGCTAGCGGCCCGCCTGAGCCGATTCCAGCAACACCGTCATCCGGCTCGATCACGTTGCCGTCACCGCTGATCAGCAACATGCCGTCTTTGTCAGCCGCAATGATCACCGCGTTCAAGTGCCGAAGAACCTTGTCCGTGCGCCAATCCTTCGCGAATTCAACCGCCGACCTGCGCAGGGCGCCGCTGTACGCCTCTAGCTTCGCCTCGAAGCGATCGAGCAACGCCTGCGCGTCTGCAACGGAGCCCGCGAAACCGCAGACGACTTTGCCGTCCGCCAGGCGATGCACCTTCCTCGCAGTGCTCTTGACGATCGTCGCCTCACTCATCGTCACCTGGCCATCGGCGGCGATTGCAGTCTGACCGTCTCTCGTGACGCCGATCACTGTGGTCGAACGAAACATGGCTTGCAGTTTACATCCTGCCAAGGATTGGCGAGTCCGACTTTCAGGACACTCGCTGCAGCGGGCTTTCGTTGCCGACCAGGTCCAGCAGGGAGACCCAGACGGCGACTGCCTTGCTCAGGCGGAGACCTGAGATCGATTTCCTGGCTGAGCTCGTCACTTTGATCAGGGTTGCGCCGTCGCCGAAGTCTGCGTAGATCGCATAGAAACGGGCGTCCTCGGTCGCGCCGGATAGCGTCAGACGACCATTATTACTGTTCAGCGAACAGTCGGGGGCAGACGGCGGAACGTCGTCGAGCCAGGTCGTCGCAGGTACGAGAGCCTTCTCTTTGTACACCCCTGTCGTCAGCGCGTCGTTCACCCCCTTGTAGTCGAGCGTGAAAGCCTTCATGCTGAAGTGGACGTTGCCGCCAGCGCCCATATCGCGGGTCATCTGGATCTGGTCTGTGACCTCCTTGGTTTGCCACGGGTTTCTGCTGCGGTTGAGGTTGCTCGGTATGTTCCCGGGCCAAAGGTGGATGTTCTTCGGGTTGTGCCGCTGCCAGTACTCGAGCAGAAGACGGTAGCTCTGGTCGCCCTCGATCGGCCAGTAGAGCTGGGGCGTGAAGTAGTCGCACCACCCGTTCTCGATCCACTTCACGGCGTCGGCGTAGAGCACCTCGTACTGGTCGAACGTAGCCTGGACACCGTCCGGCGTGTTTGCCCGAGCGATGCCGAACGGGCTGATCCCAAACTTGACCCACGGCTTCCGCTCTTTGATCCCCTTGTAGACCCTCTCGACGAAAGTGTTGACGTTCTTCCTTCGCCAGTCTGCTCGGCTTAACTTCCCTCCCGATTCGACGTACCGGTTCCAACTCGGATCATCAGGAAAGTCAGCTCCGCCGCCATAGGACGGATACGGATAAAAGTAGTCGTCGATGTGGATTCCGTCGACGTCGTACCTCTCGACCACGTCCATGAAAACGTTGAACGAGTGGTCCTGCACCTCCTTCTCGCCAGGGTCCATCCACAAGTAGTCGCCGACGGTCTTCACGACGGATGGATTGATCATGGCGAGATGCCGACGAGACAGCGCGCCGTCCTGCGCCGGGTGGTTCGCTCGGTACGGATTGAACCAGCAGTGAACCTCCAGTCCCCGGTCGTGCGCCTCCTCGATCACGAAAGTCAGCGGGTCCCAGTTGCCTTCGGGCGCCCTTCCCTGCTCGCCCGTCAAGTACCACGACCAAGGCTCATATGTGGACTTATAAAACGCGTCGCCGGACGCGCGAATCTGAAACACGATCGCGTTGAAGTTGTTGCTCTCGCACCGATCCAAGATCGTAATCATCTCTGATCGAAGCTCTGCGTTGGTCAGTCCCGGCCTGCTCGGCCAGTCGATGTTTGCCACAGTCGCGATCCAAACGCCTCTAAACTCCCTACTGGCAGGGCTCTCGATGCCCCCACTCTGGGTAAAAAGAACTTGCATCACAGCGCAAAGCATGGCGCAACCGTACCTCAGAGGTAGACGCCTGAAGGGCGCTCGATCAATATCATGTCGCAACAGTGGGCCGCCAACGATTTAGCATTGACCGCCAAGAACCTGCGCCTTCCGATCGGGCTGGTTCTGGATACCGTCGAGATAAACGTTCAAGAGACAAACATCACGTCCGATCCCCTACAAATCCAACTCGAGGAGGCCGGCACGGCAGAAATCTCGGTTTCCGAGTCATCCATCGCTTCGTTCTTAGAGCACCTCAAACCCGGAGGTCTTTCCGGATTCTCCGTCAGGATCGAGGACGGCATCGTGCATATCCAAGCGGTCATGCAAATGATCATCTCTATTCCGGTCGCAGCTACTTGCTCGCTCTCGATAACGGACGAGATTCAACTGGTATTAGAGCTGCTAGACGTCTCTCCTGCCGCTGGGCGACAGATACTTGAGGCGCAACTCGCGAACATCAACCCGCTTTTCGACGTATCTCAGTTGCCGATCGCCGTCACTTTGACCGAAGTAAAAGCCGAGAACGGCACCATCTTTTTGGCCGGAGACTTGCGGCCTCCAGATCACTTGTCATAGCCGTCTGGAAACTCCTGCATCCATTTCCACGCGTGCTCGATCATCGTGCCGACCTGCGGATACTCAGGCTTCCAGCCAAGCTGTTTCGCGATGCGATCGCTGCTGGCGACCAGCTGCGCCGGATCTCCGGCGCGGCGCGCCTCATCGGTACACGGGATCGGCGAGCCGACGACGCGCTCTGCCTCGGTCAGCACGTCGCGGACGCTGAAGCCCGACCCGTTGCCGAGGTTGTACTGAGTAGACCCGCACCCGCCGAGCAGCGACTCCATCGCCAGCACGTGCGCCTGTGCCAGGTCTATGACGTGCACGAAGTCGCGGACGCACGTGCCGTCCGGCGTGTCGTAGTCTGTGCCGAACACCTTGAAGCCGGACGTCTTCCCCGCTGCCGCCATCAAAATGCGGGGGATTAGGTGCGTCTCCGGGCGGTGATCCTCACCGAGGACGCAATCCGGATCAGAGCCGGCTGCGTTGAAGTACCGCAGTGCTATAAACCTCAAATCGTATGACTGAGAGAAGTCTTGGAGCATCTGCTCGACCATCAGCTTTGAGTGGCCGTAAGGGTTTGTTGGCGACTTCGCGTGATCTTCTTCGATAGGCACGCTCTTCGGATCGCCGTAGACCGCGGCCGTAGAGCTGAAGACGATTTTAGAGACGCTTGCTCGCATCATCGCCTCAAGAAGGTTCAGCGAGCCGCCTACGTTGTTCCGATAGAACTGACTCGGTTTCTCAACGCTCTCTCCGACCTCGATGTACCCGGCAAAATGCATCACGACGTCGATGTCGAACTCAGTGAACAGCCGGTCGATCGACACTCGATCCCGAAGGTCTCCGTAGAAGATCGGACTCTTCCCCGCCGCCCTCTGGTGTCCCCGCTCTACGTTGTCAAATATGACGTGATCGATTCTGCTCTGGCGCAGAACTTTGCAAACGTGCGAACCGATATAGCCAGCGCCGCCCGTGACCAGGACCATGATCGTGTGTATACCTTTTTGGCGGCGTCGCCTAGTGGTCGCCTGGTAGTCGCCAAGTCGTCTCCTGGTTGTGTCCTATCAGCACATAATCCGGTAGGTATCCTTTGACACCGAACCGTGGGCGAGTGGCGGAATTGGTAGACGCGCTGGATTTAGGTTCCAGTGTCTCACGACGTGGGGGTTCGAGTCCCCCCTTGCCCACCACCGTTGTAGTCCCGAGTCATGAGTCCCGAGTACCGAGTCATGAGTTCGGGGGTTCGGGGGTTCAGCGGATCGAGGGTGACGCATCACCCTTCTCGTAATGCCCAACCGGGTGTCACGGTCTGGCCCGACAAGGCAGGCCGTGCGAACTGCCAACTCGCCCCTAAACATCCGGCCAGACGAAGCTGAGCAACCAATAACTAACTGCGCTGACAGCGGCGGCGGCCGGGATCGTGATGACCCAGGCGGCGACCACCTTCTTCGCCACGCCCCAGCGAACTGCCGAAAGCCTCTTCGACGTGCCCACGCCGAAAATCGACGATGTGATCGCGTGAGTCGTCGAGATCGGCATCCCGAAAACGCTGGCTGTCGTGATGACCGCCGCTCCCGCCGTTTCCGCCACGAAACCGTGAACCGGCTCGAGCCGGATGATCTTCTGGCCCATGGTCCGCATGATCCTCCATCCTCCGGCAGCCGTGCCCGCAGCCATCGCAGAAGCGGCGGCGAAGATGACCCAGACCGGCACGTCAGCATCCGCAGGAAGCACGTTGTGCGCAATGAGCGCCAACGTGATAATGCCCATCGCCTTCTGGGCGTCGTTCATGCCGTGCGAGAACGCCATAGAAGCCGCCGACAGGAGCTGTAGGCGCCTAAAAACGTTGCCGATCCTGCCCGGGTTGCTATGCCTGAAGAACCTTGCGATCGCTTTCATCAGGAAGAAAGCGATGACGAACCCGGCGACCGGCGAACCGACGAGCGGGTAGACGACCTTCTCCATCAGGCTGCCCCACTGGACGATCGCCGTGCCGCCTTTGGCGAGCGCTGCCCCTATCAGACCGCCGACCAGAGCGTGCGATGAGCTAGACGGAATCCCGTAAACCCAAGTCACCAGGTTCCAGACGATCGCGCCGATGATCGCGGCGAGCACCAGCGTCTCCGTGGCCGCATCCAAAACGACGATGCCCTTTGCAATCGTCTTGGCGACGTGGGTCGCGACGAGCGCTCCCATAAAGTTGAGCGACGCCGCCATGATGATCGCCGCCGTCGGGGAGAGCACACGAGTCGAAACGACTGTCGCGATAGCGTTGGCCGTGTCGTGGAACCCGTTGATGTAGTCGAACGCCAACGCAGCTGCGATGACGACGATCAACAGGAGCGTGATGTCAGGCATATTTGTCGATGATCATCCCGACGATCGCCGCGATGTGCTCGCACTTGTCCGTAGCCCTTTCTATCCGGTCATACATCTCTTTCCACTTGATGACCATCAGCGGGTTGTCCGCCTCTTCCTCGAAGAGCAGCTTGAGCGCCGCTCGGAACGCCTTGTCGCTCGTGTTCTCCGCAGTGTGGATCTCCTTGAGAATCTCCCTGAGCGGATGGTTCTTCCGGAAACCATGGCGGATGCCGTTGATCGCTTCCTCGGTCAGCTTCGTGATCGTCACGAGGAGGACGGCGAGTCCTTCGAGGTCGGGCCTCGCCTTTTTCAGCCCGTATATCTCTGTTCGGGCGCCAGCGGCCTCGATCAGGTCGGTGACGTCATCAAGCGCGGAGCTGAGCTCTCGAAGGTCGTCCTTGTCGAGCGGCGTGATGAAGGTGGTCGCAATCCTGTTCTGCAGCTCGTGGGTAGCGGTGTCCCCTTCGTCCTCCAGGTCGTCGAGGATCTTCGTGTGCTTCGGTAGGTTGTCGAAGTCTCGGACTAGTTCCAAAAACGCTTCGGCCGAGCGCGTGGCGACGTTTGCCTGCCGCTCTAAGAGCTCGTATAGCGCCAGGTCTTTCTTGCTCTTCAGTAACATGGACACCCTGTTCGGCGACGACTCTCGCGTGCGCCACTCGCATTATGACCTGCGGGAAGATCGACCATTTCGGGACTATTTCGGGACTATTCGTCAGCGATCTTTTGCCAACTTTCCGGGTGCCGAAAAAGGTGTTGAATCCCAGAGGCTTCCGGACACGTCCAGTCCTCATAGGGGTTGTGTAAACCGGACATGGTCCATAGCTAATGGGGCGAGCTTTTGAGCCATGAGTTCGGGGGTTCCGGTTTGTCCGACCCTAGACCCCCCCTCTGCCAACTGCCCTCTGCCAACTGCAAACTCATCAAGACCTCTGGTGGCTCGCCCATGGCACGCATGAGCTTCGACCATGCCGCGTCTCGGTACCGCATGGCTGACAGAACTTCCGCCCGCGCCTCCGACAGCATCGACTGGGCGTCGAGCAGTTCGGCGAGGATCGACTTTCCGTTGTCGAAGCGAAGCTTCTCGACGTCGTACGACTCCACCGCAGACTCAAGGCCCGCCAGCGAACTCTCCAACACCGCATCGGAGCTCTCCCACTCGGCCCACGCGCTCTCGACCTCGCGGCGGACAGTCAGGCGCATCTGCTCCATCTGCGCCATGAATCGCTCGGCATTGGCGTCGAACTTCTTCGCCCTCGCCCTCCTCAAGCCGCCGTCAGCAAGCGGAAAGCTCACGACGAGCCCGAACTTTGCCTTGCTGCCCGTATCCATGAAAGAGGAGCCTAGGACGCTGCCCATCGCCATGAACGAGACCTCGGGTCGCAACGACTGGCGGACCATCTTGGCCTCCAGCCCCTGCGCCTTGGCCATCGTTTCAAAGAACGCCAGCTCCGTCCTCTGCCCGCTCCTCACGAGCGCGTCGGCAAGGCTCTGGGGCCCTTCCAGGTCCATCTGCAGAGACGTATCTTTGACGTCTGCGTGCCCGCCAGCGGCCTCGACCAGCTTTGCGAGGGCAGTCTCTGCGGATGCTCCTGCCACAGCGACCTGCCGCTCCGCCTTGCGAGCTTCGGCAGCAGCCCGTAGCACGAACGCCTTGGGCGCCTTCCCTGCCGCCTCGCGCTGCGCTGCGTTCCGCTCGGTCTCCTGCGCGGCTTTCGCGTTCGCCTTCTCGGATTCGAGAAGGCCCTTGCGATAGTCGTACTCGCTATAGGACAGGCGCACGCCGAGCGCGACGTCCTGCTCGACGGTCGTCAGGATATGCCGCGCGGCCGCAATCCTCACGGCGCTGAGGTCGCGAGCCGTGGCATCGCGCCCGCCCGTCCAGACGCGCCACATCAGCATGACGTTGCCGATCGCGACGCCGTCGCGCTGCGTGTGCGCCCAGTTGATCGGCTTCACCGAAGAGGCGAACACCATCGAGCCGTCGCCGCCGATGAAGTAGCCGTTCAGACTGAGCATCGGTCGGTAAGGAGACAAGGTCTCGCCCCGCCTGGCCAGTTCGCCAGCGAGGGCGGCCTTCGCTTCAAGCACCCGCGGGTGGATCACCAGCGCGCGCTCGATGATGGCGTTGAGCGACTCGCCCCCTTGGGCGAGCGCGCTCGACACGGTAACGGCCAGGAACAGGAATACACTAATCGTTTTCATTTTCTGCCTCTATCGGGTCTAGGGTCGAGGGATCTCTCTTCAATATCCGAACTTGTATCCAGCGCACGAAGTCGTCGACAACCGTGTGCATGACTGGGATGATGAGCAGCGACAGCACAGTGCCAGCGATCAGACCGCCGACGATGACCGTGCCCATCGGTTGGTAGGCGTCGAGCCCGGTCTTCGGATTGAAGCCGACCAGCGACATGACGAAGATCGTGATGATCGCCGTCATGAGAATCGGCCTCAACCGTTGAGGGCTGGCCTTGATGACGGCCTGGTTGCGGGGCATGCCCGACTTTCTGTACACGATGATCAGGTCGATCATCAAAATTGCCGTGACGATGTCCATGCCGCTCAGGACGATGATGCCCATGATCGACACGGTGCTGAACGCCTGGTGCATGATCCAGAGCATGAAGAACACGCCCGAGAGCTCCAGCGGAAGGGAGAACATCATCTGTAGCGGTTGCAGGAACCCGTTGAACTGCGCCGCCAGGATGAAGTACATCAGGATCAGCGCGATCACCAGGCCGACCAGCATCGCTCGGAACGAGTCCATCATCTGCGTCATGTCGCCGCGCGCGTCGATGCCGTAGCCCTGCGGCCAGTTGAGCTCAAAGGCCTTCATCTGAAGGTCCATCGTGAGGTCCATGCTCGGGCGGCCGTCCTTGCGGTAGTAGCCGCCGAAGCTGATGACCCGGCGGAGCTGGTCGTGCTCGATCATGCTGGGCCCCATGCGCTCTTCGAGGCTGACGAGCTCCAGGAGCGGGATCTGCTCTCCCCCGGCTCCTGTGATGAACATCCCTTCAAGGTCGCTGAGGTCGTCGTACGAATCCTCGTCGAACCGCACCAGCATGGACATCGGCCTCTTGTTCGGCAGTCTGTAAAACTCCTTGGTCAGCCCGCCTCTTAGGCCGTAGTACGCCTGCTCGGCGATGCTCACCGACGAAAGCCCGTGGGCCGCGGCCTTGTCCTTGTCGACGACGAGCGTGTAAGTCGGCTTCGACATCTCCCAGCTCAGGAACGGCTGCGCGATGTCGATCTCTCCCGTTCTTGGATCCCGCACGTCGTTCTCCGCGATCTCTAGGACCTGCTTGCCGAGCTTGTCGAGGATCTGGAGGTCGTCTCCGTAGATCACCAAGGCAACCGGTGCCAAGGCGGTAGCCATCACGTCGCTGCCCATCTCCTTGAGCTGGATGCGGCGGATGCCGTCTATCTCGGCCAGGGCGCGGCGTTGGATGCGGTCCATGATGTCGAATACGGAGTCCCTCCCTGTGTCCTTGTCGGTGAGCGTGATCATCGCCGAAGCGCCGTTGACCGATCGCATGCCGTAGCCGCTGTAGGTGACCCTTTGAGGCATACCGGGGCCTTTTTCTTCGCCGATCTCTATGCTCGCGTGCTCGATCCAGCCCTGCTTGCCGCCCTCCTCGTACATGATCTGTTCGAGTTGGCGCACCGCTTTCTTCGTGCCCTCGAAACTGGTGCCTGGCTTCATCTCCATCTGCATGCTCGCCTGGCCGATGTCCGCAAGCGGCATCATCTCAGATCCGATGAAGAAGTAGAAGCCGAAGCCGACGACTACGGTTGATCCGATCACGATCAGGCTCGAAGCTCTGCGCTTGAGAAGCCAGCGGATCAGATTTCCGTATCCCGACTCCAGCCCCACGAGCCATTTGTCGCAGCGTCCGAGCACAACCCTGCTGAACCATGCGCGAGAGCGCTCCTCTGGCGCTCGCATGAAGCGCGAGCAGAGCACGGGCGTCAGCGTCATCGAGACGATGTAGCTGAAGCTGATGCCGAGGATGATCGGCCAGGCCAGGCCGACGAACATCAGCTGCGTGATCCCACCTGAAAGGAGCAGTGGGATCAGCAATATGACCAGCACGATGGTCCCTGCAAGCACGGACCTCAGCACCTCGCTAATCCCGTCGATCGTGGCGGTCCTGCGGTCCTTGCCCATCCGCATGTGCCGCTCGACAGCGTGAACGCCGATGATCGCGTCGTCCACAAGGCGGCCGATGGCGATCAGCAGGCCGATCAGGGTGCTGGAGTTGAGGCTGAAGCCGAGCGGCGCCATCGCCAGCAGGGTCATCGCCATTGAAACTGGGATCGCGGTCAGCGCGATCATGGTGCCGCGAATGTCGCCCAAGAAAAAGAGTACTAGCAGGCCGGTCAGCACGATCGCGAGAATCAGTTCGTGGACCATGTTCTCGAACAGGATTTCGACGAAGCTGGCGTTGTTGTAGGCGATCTCGAAATGGATGCCGGGGTACTCCTCCTCGAGGTCGGCCACGATCTCCTTGACGGCCTCGATCGTGACGGGCGAGGAGGCGTCGGGGTTCTGGAGGATGTGGACGGCTATCGCGTCCCTGATTTCCGACTTGATCTCCCCGTCGACTTCCACGTTGGACATGTGGCGGTACGCCGACCTCTCCTCCACGTAGGTGTCCACTACTTCTGCGACGTCGCCGACCCTGACGACACGGTCGCCGTCCGCGCGGATCGGGTACTCGCTGACCATTGCGGCGCTCTTGGCGAGCGTATCGATCCGCAGGATCGGTTCGAAGTCGTCCTCCGTAATGTGTCCGGCCGACCTCGCGACGTTGTACTTGTCGATCGCGTTGCGCACGTCGAGGATCGAGATTCCGTAGCTCTTCAGCTTCTCCCGGTCGACGCGAATTTGCAACTGGCGCCGGTAGCCGCCGAACGTCGAGACTGAGTACACGTTTCCGTGCGCCGTCTTGAACCGGTTGATGAGCTTGTTGTCGGCGAGGTCGCGCAGGCTCGCCATGTCCCACCCCATGTCTGGATCCCCGCTCAGACTCAGGGTCAGAATGGGCAGGTTCATGGGATCGACCTTCACGATGAAGCTCGGCACTTGGTTGGCGTCCCCCTTAGGCAGCTCCCCTTGAACGACGTCCATTATCGCCTGCACCTCCGTGTAGGCCTTTTGCATGTCGTAGCCGTACTCAAACTCGAGTACGACCATGCTGAACCCGTCCTGGCTGACGGACCGGATGAACCGGACGTTCTGGATGACGATCATCTTCTGCTCGATCGGCGAGCTGAAGTACGTTTCCATCTCCTCGGCGGAGAGGCCCGGCTGCTGCGTGACGATCCCAATCATCGGGGTCTCGACGTACGGCATGAAGCGCCGGGGCATCCATGTCGTGACCGCCAGGTACCCGAGCAGGATCGTCGCCAGGAAGAACGAGATCACCGCATACGGGTGATCGACCGACCAGCGGACGATCTTGCCTGCGCCACTCGCTGACGTCTGCGCGTCGTTGCTCACGGTCTAGTTTCCGTCCTCTATCGGCACGAGGTCCATCTCGCAGATCGGGCAGGTGCCTTCCTCTGATTTGTGGACTTCGGGGTGCATCTCGCACGTGAAGCTGTCGTCCGGGCCGTGGGCGTGGCCTTCGTGGCCCTTTAGGGACGTCGCCTGGTTGTCACCCGTGTTACTGTCGTCTGCTTCGCTGTCGCCCATGTTCATGCCACCATCGGCTCCCATGTCCATGCCTGCCATCCCGGCGCCTTTAGGAAGTTCTACTGGGCCGTTCTCGTCCCATTCGACAGCCTGAACGGCCGCACTTGGGAACAGCTCCTCGTCGCCTGCCCACGTCACGGTGTCGCCTTCCGCGAGGCCGTCTAAGATCGCGGTGTATCGCGCGTCGGACGGACCGATCGACACGGGCCGCTTCTCGGCGCGCACGTTGCCTGTCGCATCGACAGGCACCAACGGCATGCTGCAGATCGGGCAGTCGCCTGGCCCGACGTGCTCAACCTCTGGGTGCATCGTGCACGTGAAGATCGCGTCCTCGGAGATCTGCGTCTGCTCGCCGACTAGGAGCCAGACGTAGTGAGAGCCGTCGGTGCCTGTCTTGACCGCCTCGTTGCGCACGCTCAAGACCCTTGTTGCAACCGACGTGGCCACCTCTATTTTAGCGTACGAACCGACCTGCCACGCGCCGTCTTCATTCGAGATCTTAGCCTCGATGCGGAAGGTGCGCGTCCTGCCGTCTACGAACGGAAACACGCTGGTGACCTGCGCGTCGATAGATCTGTCCTCGAAGGAGATACGCACTGTTGAACCAACCAGGACAGAACTGGCCAACCGTTGCGGCAGGTCCGCCTGCACGCGCACAACGCGATCGACTTTGATCCGCAGAATCGCCCGGCCGGGCATGACCGGCGTACCTGGACTGACCAGTCGCTCGGTGACTACTCCGTCGTCCGACGCTCGCAGTTCAGTGTAGGAAGACAGTGCGCCGGATGCCATCGCCATCGCGCGCGACGCCTGGACTTCTCTCTCCTTTGCCCGCAAACTGCCCTCAGCCGCCGTGACCGTCGCTTCCGCCTGCAACACCATTGCTCGCGAGGCGTTAACACCTGCTCTGGCTTGGCGAAGCAATCCGACTGCGGCATCTCGCTTGGCGTAACGCGCCTCTAATTCGTGGTTCTTTTGCATGCGCTGGGCGTCAACCTGACCGATCATTGCCTGCGCCAACGTGATCCGCTTGTAAGCCTGGTCCAGGTCGTCGCGCGATATCGCTCCGCCCTCGAACAACAGCTTCTCGCGGTCGTAGTCAAGACGCGCATAGTCCAGTTCCGCTTGCGCTGCCTCTCGTCTTGCCACGATTTCCTGTACCTCGCCCTGTAGGTGGGACACGTGGTTTTCGGTCGCCCGAAGCTCTGCTTCTGCGGCCTCGACGCCAGCATCCGACACTTCGATTTTGATATTAGCGGTCTTCAGAGCTGCCCGATCACGCGCCAAGCGCTGTTCGGCTACTTCTGCTTCGCTCTGTTTGCTGGCGGCGCTGAGCAGTCCCGCCTGCGCCTTCGCGTCGTACTCATCTGCCGATATTCTTGCGACTAGCTCTCCGGCTCGCACACGGTCGCCTGGATACACCAAGACTTCACTGACTAAACCGGGCACTCGCGCCACGACGTCTTCATCGCTGAGCGCGACGATCGTAGCGGGAAACGTCTCGGTTCCGCCAACCGTTCGTTCCAACGCATAGTCTGTGCCGACTGGCACAACGCCGATCGGCGCCCTCATCGCCTTCATGTCCATGGCCTGCGCTTCGATCACGGTCATCGCGCCAGGCGGACGGAACTCGGCGACGACCCATCGCACGACGAGGAATGAACCGACGAGGATCGCTAGGGCCACGCCCTGCTTCTTCAGAATTGTCAAAAAGACTTTCATTACTTTCTCCGGAAACTTGCATCAAGAGGTCCACGCGCGACGACCTAATGGAGGTAGAGAGGATGCGCCCAGAGAACGGTTCACCGGAGATGCGCGAAAAGCCCCAGCGACGCTCAGGCGCGCTGGGACGGAGGGGCCCGAAGGCCGTTGCCGGAGAGGTCTGGCCCTGTTGGTGGGGCCCGGTCGCGATAGGTGACGACAATCTCCGAGATCGGAGCCTCGTCGTCGAAGGATGGTGTTCGTTCGCTCTCCTCGGTCATCGGGACGTCCCAGGAGGGAGCCTTTGCCGAGACTGTGGCGGGAGAGTCTTTCTGCTCTGTGGGCTGGCTGTCGAAGGAGCAGTCACAACCGTCCATCTCGCAGTCTTCAGCTTGAACACCATGGTCACCGTTCGGGCAACAAGCCTCCTGCGTGACCTTTTCAGCGGGCTGACAGAACGAAGCGTACGCCTGTATCGTTCCCGATGCCAGGGTCAAAACCGCTGCGGTGAGTACCGCCAGGAGCTTGGTGCTTCGCACTTGCATGTGCCGTTGCTATTATAACTAACTTCGTGTCTTGATAGTTTCAAGGGACCTGTCAGTACCTATACTCTTGGCTGATTATCTCAGCCCTTTACCCGGTAATCCAGGGCGGCCTGCAAGGCCGGATCACGGTTCTCCAGGTAGTCCTTGACGCTGAGCGGGGCTGGGAGGTCGGGCGGGATCCAAATCCGGTGGTCCATGGGCCATCCGCGCTGCCAAAACAAGTCGGAGATGGATATCCGCATTTTCGTGTAAGGCAGGTAGCTCCCGACGTTCTCGCCGACGAACTGAGGTGCACCGCCGGTTGGCTCGCCTACGAAGATCGCTTCCGACTCGCGCATCAGGTCGCTTGCGAAGTTCTGTGCAGCCGAGAAAGTCTGCCGCCCCGTGATGACGAACAGGTGGCCTTTCTTGTTGATCCGCTCGCTGCGCATGACGGGATGGAGGATGTTCGCGTTGAAGAAGCTGTTGCCGCCGCCGTTGAACCGCACGTCGATGATCAGCTTTTGTATGTCTAGCTCCTCGATCTTCGCCATGACCTCGTCCATGAACTGTTTCATCGGCAACTTGGAATCTTGGCGGACGGCGTTGTACTGCAAGTAGAGCGCGTTTTCTTCCGGAATGACTTGGTACCAATAGGACGTACCGTCTAATACGTGCTGGAAATAGAAGGGAACGCGAACCCCCTCCTTGCTAAAGGCGTAACTGAGGCCGGTCATCTCTTGCTGACCTAATTGGAAAGTGAACGTGGAGACTGCTCCGTTGTCCGGCTCTTGGAGCGTCAGGCTCACGTCCTCGCCGCTCGATATCCCTAGCCCGTTCAAGATCAGGCTGTTGTTCATGAGGACCGGCACCGCGTACTTGGTTCCTTGTGGGTTGTCCTGGTTGACGATCGTTCCGATTCGCTCGGCTATGTCTTCGATCGAACGCCCGTTCATACTGAGCACTTTGTAGCCGATATACTCTTCGAATTCGGGCTTGGCACCGAGGACGTGGATGCCGTCGCTGAACCAGTAGAAAGTGAGTGGAAGGCGCTTGACTGTGTCAGCAAGCTCCTTCCAGTTGCCAAGCCGGACGTTCGTGTGCCCGTCCCCGAACAGGCGCATGTACTGGCGCATGCGAACGTAGAACTGCTCGTCTGACAGGTTTGGAATGTCGCTCTCCAGCTGCGCGAACGCCCTGTCCAGTTCCTCCTTTGGCGTGACGCCGTACGGCGCGATGTGGACGCGGCGCACTTCCCTGTCCATGTGCCTTAGGTCGGTCAGCATGCCTTCCACCCTGGTCATGCCGTCTGTGTCGATTGTGCCGATCAGGCTCTTGTAGTCGTCACGGTCTTGCAAGAGGGCGAATCGGCTGGACTGGGCTTGCCTGATCTGCCGCAGGCCGTGGTTCACAGAGCGCTCGAGCCACTTGAAGCACTCGTCGGCGTTCTCGTCGTCAGCGTAGATGCGAGCGATCTGATACTCGTAGTTGGCCCTGTGCTTCGCCATGACGCTCCCAAGCCGGATCGCCTCTTTGTAGGCTTCCACGGCGTTTTCAGTGTTTCCCAAGCGGCCCTCTGCCCGTCCGAGCTTGGCGAACAGGGCGCCGTCCCACGGGGCGATTTCCGTCGCCTGTCTGAAAGCGGTGGCCGCCTTCTCGTACTCACGGTCCCGCACGGCTTGATCGCCGGTCTCGATCAGCGAGACGTAGTTCAGGGCATCCGACTGCGCCAGCGCGAACGACGCCAAAAGAAGCGCCGTGAATAGGGTCAAGCAACGTTTCACAGCTTTGAATGCGTATTTGCCGCTCATCGGGTTTTGCGACTAGGCCAGACAGCACGCGAGTTCAGGTAACCGGGTACCAATCAGAGCTGCGCCGTCAACGAGTTTGGGTTGGCCAGACCCAAAAACCGTGAACCCCGCTTAAATACCGGTACTTCCTGCTACAATATCGAGGTTACGCGCACTGGCGCAAAAGCGAACGGCCGGAGGAGCCACTGACGAATGTCCTGGATTCTGTACCGCGTCGCTGCCCGCGAGCGAAACGTCAAATAGGACAATTAGCAATGGCAAAATCACTGTTCATAGGAAACCTCTCCTACGGCACGAGCGAGAACACGCTTCGTGACGCATTTTCAAAGTATGGCTCTACCGACGTTCGGATCGTCGAAGGCCGAGGGTTCGGGTTCGTCGACATCGATGAAGAGAAGGCTTCAGAAGCCATCGAAGAGATGAATGAAACCGAGCTTGACGGTCGCAAGATCATCGTCAGCGAAGCTAGACCCCGCGAGCCGCGGGGCGGCGGCGGCGGCGGCGGCGGTCGCCGAGACTGGTAAGCCGACAGAAACATCATCTGAGACCAAACTAATCGCCCGTCAGGGAATTCCTGACGGGCGTACTATTTGTGGAGTGTGCTTTCGGGACAGGCGGGTCGCTGAGCCGGTGCACAAGTCGTCAGGATGAGGACTCTTCCGCACTTGGACAGGCGTCATAATTCCATTGAGCGAAGCATGGGCTCCGACGTGTACTTGGAAGGACGGTTTTTCGGCGAGCCTGGATCGTGGTTCATCGGACGCGACCTCGTCAAAACCCTTCGCGCGGACTCCTTCGACGAAGTGCCGGGCGTTATCGAGGACCTTGAAGCGGCAGCGACGGATGGGCTGACGTGCGCCGGATTCCTGACTTACGAGGCTTTCGGCGGGCTCGACGTAGCGCAACGATCACCGCGCGCATCTCGCGCCCCGCTGGCCTGGTTCCAGTGCTTTAGGTCGTTCGAGCTAGTGCCTGATCCATTTGCCTGTGATCCGAGCACGCCGAGGATCTGGCGGTCCTCGGTCACGGAGGAGGAGTTCTTCCAGAGCTTCGCGGTGATCAAACGCTACATGGCGGCCGGAGATACGTACCAGGTGAACTACACTTTCAGGCTGCGCTCTTGCGAGTGCGATGGCAAGGCACTGATGGCGCGGCTCGTGGACGCGCAGCCAGATTCGTTCGGCGCGTACTTCGACACAGGCGAACAGGTCGTCTGCTCCGTCTCTCCAGAGCTTTTCCTGACGATCGACGGCGAGGATCTCGTGACACGACCGATGAAGGGGACGCGCCCGCGTGGGCGTACCCAGGAGACGGACGAGGCGTTCATCCACGACCTGACCACGAGCGAGAAGGAGCGGGCAGAGAACCTGATGATCGTCGACATGGCGCGCAACGACTTGGGTCGGATCGCCGAGGTCGGCTCTGTACACGTGCCGAATTTGTTCGCGGTAGAGACGTACAAGACGCTGCACCAACTGACTTCAGAAGTCCGTGCGAGGTCTAATGCGTCTCTATTGGAGATCTTCGCAGCGACCTTCCCTCCTGCTTCGATCACCGGCGCGCCGAAGGTGCGGACGATGGAGATCATCGATGAGCTGGAGACGTCGCGGCGCGGGGTCTATACCGGCTGCATCGGCGTCTTTGGGCCGGGGAGGAAGGGTGCGTTCTCCGTCGCCATTCGCACGGCTGTCATCGACAAGTCGAGCGGCACCGCGGAGTATGGAGTCGGAGCGGGTATCGTGTGGGACTCGGACGCCGGCAGCGAGTGGGAGGAGAGCTTACTGAAGGGCGCGGTGCTCGGCGCGCTGGACGGAGAGACGAAGCTCATCGAAACGCTCCGGTACCAACGCCCTGATGGTTACTTCCTTCTGGAACGACACCTCGACCGCCTCAGTTCGTCTTCTGCGTCGCTCGGATTCGTTTGCGACAGAGCGAGCGTGGTCAACGCTCTGTCAGACCTTGATTGCGAGATGGACGACGGGGGGTACAAAGTCCGCCTGCTTTTGTCGCCCAGTGGAGAGATCGAACTGCACAACTCCAAGATCGAAGAGACCGGCGGCACTGCCCGCGTCGCGGTTCTTGAAAACTCCGTCGATTCTTCCGATCCGCTCCTCCGCCACAAGACGACGCGGCGAGCTGTCTTCGAAACCGCGCGTGCGAAGTTCCCCGACTGCGACGAGGTGATCCTCACGAACGAAAGGGGCGAGGTGACCGAGGGCTGCACGACCAACGTGCTGGTCGAGATCGACGGCTTTTGGTACACGCCGCCCGTTTCCTGTGGACTGCTTCCGGGGACGTTGAGAGGCGAGCTGATAGACACGGGTGCGATCCAGGAGCGGGTTCTGACCCTGCAGGATCTAGAACGCGCCGAACACGTCCAGATCGTCAACTCGGTGCGAGGAAGGCGGACTGCTGTTCTCGTCCACGCAACCAGCAGAGTTTAGTCGCCCGCCCGGGCAATGCTGACGGGCGTACTCTTGAACGCTGGCGTACGCGAGGCAGGATCGGCGCGGCGCGGGATGATCGCGTTCGCCTCCGGGTAGTACATGACCACCGTGCCAGGGCGCACGTCGATCTCCCGAACAGTCGCGGTCATCGAACCGATCTCACTCGAGACCTCGGCCAGTTGGCCCACCGAAAATCCAAGCTGAGCGATATCAGATGGATGCATCATCACCACGTCGCGCCGCTTCTGGCCGCGATACGCGTCTTCCTCCTCGTATACGACGGTGTTGAACTGCCCCTCTGAGCGCACTGTAATCATTCTCAATCCGTCCGGCGCACTTGGCAATGGGACGACGTGGAACTTCGCTCGACCAGATTCAGTGGGGAAACGCGGCTCGTGGAACGTCCTCCCTTCGATCTGGAACTCCTTCTTGGTCTTGTCGATAGAGGCTATCTTCTCATAGCCCGGAATGATCGCGGCGATGGCCGCTCGAATCTTCCCATGCTGCCGCAGGCTTGTCCAATCGACGGGCGTGGTGTTGCCAAAGACCCGCTCTGCGACGTCCGCGATCACCGACACTTCGCTTCGCGGCCCGCGCAGGCGCTGCGGCCCGCCGTCGGACAGCCGCACGAAGCTGAACATCGATTCCTGGGTCGTCGATTGCTGTTCTTCGTCGCGCGCTAGCACCGGCAGAATGATCGTCTCCTTCCCTCTTCCGAGAGCGTGACCCGTGTTCAACGCCGTCGAGAGGTAGACGATCTGGTCGAGTTTCGATAGCGCACTGTGAGCGAATGCGGCATCGGGGTTTGAGCCATATAGATTGCCGCCGAGGCACCACGCCGTTCTCATCTTCCCCTCGGCGGCAGCCGCAATGCTACCGAGCGTGTCGAGTCCCTTCCAAGATGGAATCGACACTCCGAAGTGCGTCTGCAACCGCTCGAACACCTGCTTTTTCATCTTCGGCACGACGCCCATGGAACCGATGCCCTGCACATTGGAGTGTCCTCGTAGCGGCAGCAAGCCGCAGTTCGGTCGGCCCAGCATCCCGCGCGTCATCGCCAGGTTGGCGATCATCTGGACGTTGCCGACACCGTGCTCGTGGTGAGTGATGCCCATTGCCCAGCAGAACACGGTCTTCTCGGACTGGGCGTAGATCGAGGCGACCTGTTCGATCGTCTCCCTGTCCACTCCACCTGCAGCGACTATTTCGTCCCACGAGAGAGCGATCACGTGATCGCGAAACGGTTCCCAATCCTCGGCGAACTGCTCCACGAACTCTTGGCTCTCTGCTCCCAGCTCGATCGTCGCCTTCGCAACACCTGCCAGAAACGCGATGTCGCCGCCAGCGTGCGGCTGTACGTAAAGGTCGCAAGTCTTGGATCCGAAGAGCATGCTCCGCACGTCCGACGGCACCCTGAACCGCTCAAGTCCCACCTCGCGCAGCGGGTTGACGACGATCACCTTCCCGCCTCGCCGACGCAGTTCGACCATCGTTCGCATGAGGCGCGGATGGTTGCTCGCAGGGTTCGCTCCGATCAGAAAGATCAGGTCGCAACCCGCCAGGTCTTCCAGAACGATGGTCGCAGTACCGGAACCCGTCACGGAGGACAGTGCGACTCCAGACGCCTGGTGACAGTAGTATGAGCAGTTGCTGACGTGGTTCGTGCCGTAAAGTCGCGCCACTAGCTGCAACAGAAAACCGGCTTCGTTCGACGATCTTCCGCTGAAGTAGAAGAACGACTCTTTCGGTTCCGTCTTCTTTAGCTGGTCGGCGACTTTATCCAGCGCGTCATCCCAACTGATCGTCCGGTAGTGCTCGTCATCCGGTCCGGCATACATTGGCTCGACAAGCCGGCCCGCGGCTTCTAACTGCCGAGGAGAGAAGCGTTTGAGCTGTTCAAGGTCGAACTCTTCAAAGAACTCTTGCGGAACTCGCCCCTGCATGTCGGCAGCCATCGCCTGGATCGACTTCTTGCAAACCTCCGGGAACTGCCCGCGCTCGTTCACCATCCCGCCCTTTTGGCCGCCCATGCCGAGCGCGCAAGTCTTGCAGGCGTTGCGCGATCGCAGCGCGCGATACATCTTCAGGAAACCGCCCGCGTCCCTTGCCTTTTTCAAGGAGTAAGAGAGCGCGGCGAATCCGCCGCCTGACCGTCTCGCACGCATTTTAGAATGTTACCGGAGAGCGGTGTTCACGGTTCTTTCTGACAGCGGCGACGAATATCGCCGCGAACTGTCGGCCTCGTCGTTAGTCAGCGGGCTCAGATGAGGACAGCGGCAGTTCACAAAGCTCAATTTGCTCCCGCAGGTTGTCCCCCCGGTCTGTGCTACCCTGACGCCGTGCAAACGGACGACCACAATCGAGAAGGTCACTCTGAGGAGCCCCTAGCACAGTTCGCAGAGATAGAGGCGTGATGAACGGACATTTCCAGTCTGATGTCGGAAAGCTCAAGTCCGTCCTAATCAAACATGCGCGGGATGCGTTCGTTGCCCAAAGGGCCGTCGATGAACAGTGGCAAGAACTCAACTGCGCCGGACGACCCTCGTTCGACAAGGCGGTTGCAGAGTACGATCGGTACGTTGCTCTGCTAACCGGATTCGGAATCGAGATTCACTTTCTCCCGGAGGACGATACGGTCGGCCTGGACTCCATGTACACGCGCGACGCATCTATCCTTTGCGGGAAAGGCGCGATCCTTTGCAGCATGGGCAAGGCGGCGCGGAGGACCGAACCCGCCGCACAGGAGGCGGCCCTTCGCGAACTGGGCATACCGATCTGCGGCGCGATCATCGGCGACGGCCGCGTCGAAGGGGGCGACGTCGTATGGATCGACCAACGGACGCTCGCGGTCGGACGAGGATATCGGACCAACGACGAGGGAATCCGCCAGTTGCGAGAGCTTCTCGCCGACAGTATCGACGATTTGATCGTGGTTCCCCTTCCCCACTACCGCGGACCGGGCGACGTCTTCCATCTGATGTCTGTCATCAGCCCGATCGACCGGGATCTCGCGCTGGTTTACTCCCCCCTGATGCCGGTTCCGTTTCGTGAGATGCTGCTTTCGCGAGGAATGAAACTCGTCGACGTTCCTGAGAGTGAGTTCCACACCATGGGATGCAACGTGCTCGCGGTTGCTCCACGGGAGTGCGTCATGCTCGTGGGCAACCCCGAGACCCGTCAGCGGCTCGAAGTTGCAGGGGCGACTGCACATGAGTTTAACGGTGATGAGATCTGCTCAAAAGGGTGCGGCGGCCCGACGTGCCTGACGCGCCCTTTGGAGCGGACCATCCACTGCAACCCAAGTTGACCAGCTATATGGGCATGGCCTATTCCGGTGAGAGCGGTGGTCCGAGCAGTGTCATTCCGTGCTTTTCCAAGAGGGCCGCGATCTTCTCCTGATCTGGCGGGCCACCACTACTCATCATGGGGCCGAATTCCGCAAAAAACTTGTCCGTGCCGCCTGGAGTGAATACGGCGATGAATTCCCCTGGTTCGTCGGAAAGGTTAACGAAGGCGTGGGGCGTGCCCGGCGGAATATATACAAAGTCACCACTCTGGCAGATCTTCGTCTCGTCCGCGATCTGAAACTTGAAACGGCCCTTGGTGATATGGAAGGTTTCTTCCTGAGTATGGTGGAGGTGCAGAGGTGGTCCCGACTTCGGGCCGACGGTGCACACGATATAGTCCAACGCCCCGCCCGTCTCATCGCCAGTGAGTTTGAAAACGAGCGATTCACCGGGAACCGATTGACGTTCTAAGCCCGAACCAGCCGGTACTATCTTGGGTGTCTTTTGTTTCATATATTGCTTCCTTTCTCTCGTAATCCCGCCACGAAAGTCGCCCGCACACCGTCTGCCGCGCAATCGAACCGGTCGGGGACCTCGTGGCTCAAGCGTTTGATTGTACCGCCGGATTACGAGCAACTACTCTGGGTTGGTGTAGGCTGCCTCTCCGTGAAGGGCGTCGTCGAGCCCCGAATGCTCAGTCGCGTGCGAGACGCGCACGGGCGTGATCTTGTTGATAACCCACAGAAGAGCGTAGGTGACGATGAAGGCCCAGACGATGGCCACCGATACGCCCACCAGCTCCGTCACGAAGAAGGCACCGTCTCCGTAGAACAAGCCATTTGCCCCGGCGGGATTCATCGCCTTGGTAGCCAGAAGGCCGAGGGCGAGAATCCCCACGATGCCGCCGATGCCGTGGACGCCCCACACGTCGAGCGCGTCGTCCCACTTCTTCCGCTGGCGGTACATAATGGCGGCGTACGGAATGCTGCCGGCGAGAACCCCGATCAACATCGCGCCCTGGGGCGACACGAACCCAGCCGCTGGCGTAATGGTGGCCAAGCCGGCGACCGCACCGACGCAGAACCCGACCAAGGTCGGCTTCCTCTTCAGCTTCCAGTCGAGGATAATCCAGGTCACGCCTGCGAACGCGGCGCCGATCTGCGTGTTGATGAACGCCAGCGCGCTGATCTCGTTTACCGCCAGCGCGCTTCCGGCATTGAAGCCGAACCAGCCGAACCATAGGAGCGCCGTGCCGAGCGCGACGAACGGGATGTTGTGTGGTTCCGGCTCGGCGGCACGCCGCTCGCCGAGGAAGAACACGGTGGCAAGCGCCGCCATGCCTGCAAGCGCGTGGACCACAATGCCGCCGGCGAAGTCCAGCACGCCGTACTGCGCCATCCAGCCGCCGCCCCACACCATGTGAACGAACGGGTAGTAGACCACCAATTGCCAGCAGATCAAGAACGTAAGATACGCCTTGAACGTCATCCGGTTGGCGAACGCGCCGGTGATCAGGGCGGGAGTGATGATCGCGAACATCAGCTGATAGGCGGCGAACAAGAAGACGGGAATCCCAAGCCCAGGCTGGATGTCTTCTGCGCCGATGCCCATCATCAAGAAGAAATCGCCTGGGTTGCCAATGAGTCCGCCGATGTCGCTTCCGAAGCAGAGCGAGAACCCGACCGTCACCCAGAGCACAGTCGTGACGCCCAGAGAGATGAAGCTCTGCATCACGATGGTCAGCACGTTCTTACGTCCGACCAGGCCGCCATAGAAGAAGGCTAGGCCCGGTGTCATGATCAACACGAGGGCCGTGGCGATCAGCATGAAGGCGGTGTCGGCGGGGTTGAACTGCATCTGTTGACCTTCTTTCTATCGTCGCAGGAGACGCGTCAGCCTACCAGCAGTCCGGTTTGGATTCATAGTCGCCAGGTTCGAATATTGTTTGAGCGCCCTCGCTAGTCGGCGGGGGGGACGTTCGACGGACGCTACCTCCCGTTGAGCGTGCGCGACCTTCACTTCCCTCCCCAGCTGCTCGATTCTTTCGTCCACAGAGGTTCTTGTCACAGGGGAGAGTGTCCACCAAAGAACTCTTCAGTATAGAGTTCGACGTGGATCGAGCGGGATTTGAAACCCCTCCCCATGTGCTCGATTCTTTCGTCCACAGAGGATTCTTGTCACAGGGGGAGGATGGGAGGGGGAAGCACGAGTGTGGGTCTGGCCCCCTCCTAACCTCCCCCGGCTACCACGGCTTGCAGCGTTCGCAATTTGGAGAGCCTGGGGAGGGATTGCAAGGGACGTCGTTATCCTGTCCGTCTGCCACTGTTGTCAGGATGCCCGTACCTGACAGCAGCGCGAGCGTCGGCTCTGATCGCTACTCCTTTGTATAGATCGCCTCGACCGCAAGCATCTCTTCTCCCGTCGGCATGGCGTTGTACATCTGCATCGTGAGTTTGTCGCCAGAACCCCCGAGCGTGATGCGCCAGCCCCAGTCGGGCCCCTCGGCGGCAGGGTACTTCCCTTTGCACGAAATCTCTTCTTTGTCCACTGATCCCTTGAGGTGCAGGACGCCCGCGCTCTGGTGCCAACTGTCGGACCATCCCATCTCGACGTCCTTGCCTTCGTCGTCGCTGGCGATCAGGATCGTCCCCTCCTGCTCCTTCTTCTCGTACGTCCACGTGTAGGTGACGGTCGCGTACTTCGTGTGCATGTCGAACTCGATGTGCAGCTTGCTCGGCCCTGCATCGAGCCGCTGCCCCTCGGGCATCCAAGGCATGTGCAGCGTAGATTCGCCGGAGTACGAGCCTGCTGCGTTTCGGATCGGCTTGGGTACAGCCATAGGTGAAATTATGGTCTACGTATGCGGGTGACTGTCAAATATGGCCGTGCCCCGGCTTTGCGCAACGCGTCTCTATGCTACGCTAACGGCGTGCGACCTGACCAGCACATCCCGAGAATTATCCGCCCTACCAAGCGACCGATGCAGACGCTGCTCGCGCGTATGTTCTGGGCGCTGGCGCTGGTCGTGGTCGCGTGGGTGCTGCTCTGGTTCCAGCGCGACGGGCTGCACGATTCTGCTGGTGGCGATGTCGGGGCGATGGACGTGCTCTACTTCACGATCGTCACCGTCACTACTCTGGGATACGGCGACATCGTGCCGGCCACTCCCGAGGCGCGCGCGATGGTCGCGTTCGGGATCACACCGCTCCGGATCGCCATCTGGCTCATCCTCTTGAGCACCGCATACGAGCTTCTGCTGCGCCGCTCGATCGAGATATTCGACATGAAAAAACTGCATCGTTCCTTGAAGGATCACTTTGTTATCTGTGGTTTCGGGGTCAAGGGCCGGTCGGCGGCCGCCGAACTGCTCAAGCGGGGCATCGAAACCGGCTCGATCGTCGTGATCGACAAGGACTCGGCGGCGCTGGAAGGTGCAACCGCACTTGGGTTGACCGGCATCCGAGGCGACGCTTCGACCGAGCGGGCGCTGCGCGATGCGGCGATCGAGAAGGCGACACAAGCGATCGTCGTCCCCGACCGCGACGAGGCCTGCGTGCTGATCTGCTTGACGATCCACGACATAGCGCCGCATGTCAACATCATCGCGGCGGCGCGCGAGGACGAAAACGTGAGGCTGATCCGAGGCAGCGGCGCCCAGGTCGTGATCGCGCCAGCGGCAAGTGGCGGCCGGTTGCTCGCGGCGGCCTCGACTTCGCCGTATGCGGCGAGCATGATGGAAGAGCTGTACGAGTACGGACGAGGCGCGGACATCTACGACTACCCGGTGACTTTGGAGGACATTGGTAAGACCGCTCCAGAAGTCGAGGCGTTGCACGGGCGCCTGATCCTCGCCGTGCAGTCGGGCGATCAGTCGATCCGCCAGCCGGCAGCACAGTCTCACGGGCTGAAAATAGGCGACGTCGTCATAGTCTTCTCACCGGCGTATTTGCGAGCTGAGTAGCTTGCAAATGGGGAATGGCGCACCCTTCCGATAGCGCACTCGAATCAAGGAAAAACCTGCCATGATTGAGGCATGATCGTGGTGACGGTCGAGACCCTCGACTGGATGAGCGGCTCGTGGGAGTGCGAGATCTGGGGCGGACGTTTCGAGGAGCATTGGATGGCGCCGAAGCGCGGCACGATGCAGGGCGTGGGACGGTTCGAGAAGGACGGCAAGATCGAGTTCATGGAGTTCATGTCGATCGAGGGTTCCGGCGATGCGCTCACGCTGTACATGATCCTCGGCGCACCCTCGAAGGGCGACAAGAGCCCAGTCGCGTTCAGGCTGTCTGAACATGACTCGGCGCACGCTTGCTTTGAGCGGTCTGACGACGACTACCCAAAGCGGATCGTCTATACGAAGGGGGATTCGGACACGATGCTCTGCCGGATAGACGGCGTCCAGGACGGCGAGCCGACGTCCGACGAGTTCGCGTTCCGTCGCGTCACGCCCTAACTGATTCAGCATCCGGAAGGCGGCTTGCCCGTGCCTGACAGCTGTTATGTATTCGGGCCAGAAACGAAGCGCACTGGTAATGCCAGAGTTACCGCGGAAGCACTGTTGCGCAGGACGTAGACCGAAATTACAGTGGCACACTGGATCAGTTCGGGGCACTTGCCCCTAAGACACTGGAAAAGTCGGAGGGCGCCAAGCAGGAACTGTTCGGTACAATCACGTAAACATATCCTGTGAACACTAGAAATGGCTCGCCTCAATAGTAACCACGCTCAGCAATTGCTCATCAGAGACATGCAAAGCCCCAAAGAGGCTTTCCGCTCGATCCGAAATTACTTGGCGGGGCAGTTCGTCGGTGCGACTCGCGATGAGACCCTTCTCGACGAACTGCTGAAGATCCTCTTCTGTAAGCTATATGTGGAAAGGGGCCTGTCAAGCACATACATAGCCGATGCTGACGCGGTCGAAAGAGCGAAGCACGTTCGACATGTTTTCGCTCAAGTACGCAGCGACTTTCCTGACATCTATCCGGAAGGAACTGAGATCCTGCTGGATCCGGAGGCAATCACGTTCGTGCTCGATGACTGCAATTTTCAGCTGTTGAGCGCAACCAGTGACCCTATCGGGGATGCATTTGAAGTTTTCGTAGGAAGTGAGTCTCGTAGCCGCAGTGGGCAATTCTTCACTCCGCGTTCGGTCACAGATCTTCTGGTCGAAGTGATCGATCCTCAGCCCGAAGAAACCGTAGTAGATCCCGCATGTGGAGCCGGTGGGTTTCTGACCTCCGTGGCACGTCACTATATCGCGAACGGTGTAGAGCCTGATCATGTTGCCGAACTTGTTTCGCAAAACCTGTACGGCATCGATAAAGACGCTTATCTTTCTAAACTTGCTCTCATGCATACAGCAGTGTTGACGGGCGGGCACCCACATATTCTGTGTGCTGATAGCATCGCTTTGCACGACGGAGAGAAGAGCATAACGGATCAGCTGCCTAAGGATGGTTTTGACGTGCTCCTCACCAACCCACCGTTTGGAACAA
Organism: Armatimonadota bacterium; assembly: GCA_022563855.1. Classification (NCBI taxonomy): domain Bacteria; kingdom Bacillati; phylum Armatimonadota; species Armatimonadota bacterium. The sequence continues at coordinate 115,963 of JADFMN010000001.1, read as the reverse complement.
AGATAGTGGCTGCGAACCCAAACACCTTGAGGACGTTCGATCTAGCGCGTCGCTGGCGTATTAATGAAGAGACGCAGCGCCTTGAGCCGACCAGCGAGTTTCGTTCATCCGTACCTCCCCAAGTACTATTCGTAGAACGGTGCTTGAACTTGCTGCGAGAAGGCGGTCGCATGGGCATTGTCGTTCCTGAAAGTATCCTCTCAAATAAATCATACAGATACGTTGTTGAGTATCTTCTTGCCCATGCAGACATTTCAGCCGTCATCGGGATGCCTGAGGCGCTCTTCAAAACATCTGGTAAGGGTGGGACGCATACGAAGACATGCCTCCTCGTTGCGACCAAAGGTAAGTCTCGTGGAAAGACAATTTTTATGGCTGAAGCAAAGTGGTGCGGGCACGATTCTAGGGCGAGAACAATTCCAAACAATGACCTACCCAAGATCGCCGAGAATCTCGCCCTATTTCGTCGCGGGAAGCCTCTCAATCCGACACCGCTAGGATTTCTCACTGAATGCTCGGACGTCGTATCGAACGTGTTGTGCCCTCGCTACTACGACCCGCAAATAAGTGTTGAGAGAACTGCACTCAGTGAAACGCACGACCTGCCTACGTTTAGTGAGCTTGTTAGTGAAGGCGTCCTGTCGGTGCAAACAGGAGACGAATTAGGAAAGCTCGCATATGGAACGGGTGACATACCGTTCATTCGAACTTCCGACATATCAAACTGGGAAATCAAAGCAGACCCAAAACATGAAGTTAATAGGCAGTTCTATGAGGCTTTGCAGAAGAAGCAAGATGTTCAAGTTCGAGATATTTTCATGGTGAAAGATGGCACGTATCTCGTTGGCACTTGTGCAATGGTCTCCTATCTCGATACGCAGATCGTATACCAGAGCCATCTCTACAAAATTCGAGTTCATGAGAACAACCGAGGTCTGGACTCGTATTTGCTTCTTGCCATCCTAAGTTCTCCGTTCGTTCTACGCCAGGTGAAATCGAAGCAATTCAGTCAGGACATCATCGATAGCCTTGGTGATAGGATACATGAGCTAGTGCTGCCGATACCAAAAGTTGCGCAAACGAGGAAACGGATTTCGGAGATGGTCAGTAGCTCCGTTTGCAAACGTATCGAGGCTCGCGAATTATCACATGCGGCACGTGCCGAGGTCGCTGGAATCGGCAGATAGCCATCCCTCAACTCATTTCTCTGCTTTGTAGTTCGAGGCGATGCGTTTCAGCATTAATCGTGTATCGTCGAGACTCAATGAACCTTGGATCCGATTTCCATCCGCGGACATCCAGCTGATGTTTTTAGCCGTATGTCCTGATGCTACGCTAGCGGAGTTGTCTAGTTTAAGCGGATTCAGATGGCCGACTTGAAAGGCTGACTTTCCGTGCATCGGATTCTCTAGTTCACTCCTGAACTTGGCGAAGGACATTTTTTCGAGAGTAATTGGACACTTGAACGTCACATGCTCTTCAGGAAGGATTCCTTGTTGCTGTAAAGGTTTTCGGTACTCTTCAGGAAAGTCCTCGAAGCGACAGAGTTGTTCGATTAGCGAGTACTCAATGTCCATACAGTCCCTTCGCAACGCGAAGTGGACAGATTGTGGATGTACCTCCCATCGCTTTTCCCGATTAGTTTTGTGGTCTCCAGTGAGCACACGATCCGTCAAGTATGTCTTGATCATGACCTTGTCTTCTAGGACGCTAGTGAAGAAACTCGCGGCAGGACTGGTGTCAGGATCTTGCAAGAATATCCGAAGCTTCATTGTTCTCAGCATCTTATCGGTGCATGTCCAAGCGATGTTACCGGGTCGATGAATTCTCGCGGCGTCTAGCGGCCTGATGATGTAGTCCAAGGGAGCCTCGTATGGAAGAATCCCGCCAGAAAAGAAGAGGTTGAGTTTACTTAGCTCTATCTTGTCATTGATCAAGTTTTGGTTCAGATCATTAGTCAAGTCGATTGCGATGGATAGGCACTCGTCAAAAGAACAATAACGCGGATCATCGTTCAACTGTTTGAACCAGCGAACTCTTGTCTTTGTGGTTTCTATTTTGGGTGTCTTGACAACCTCGATGAGAAACACGTGACGCAGAAGGGCCTGACCAAAGTTCCGGTAACTATCCTTAAGGACATCCTTTGCCGCCGCTAGCGGCTCTTTCAACTGTTTGTGGCCCTCGAGGAGGGGCCAAACGGTCCTGTAAAGGGCTGGCATGCTAAAACGCTTGGCATTAGCCACTATCTCGAAGTTCTTTCGTATCACGAGTTTCCTAATTTGAGAGCCGCCCATCGAATAAAGCGATAAATTCAGCCAATTCCATTCCGAGCGATTCACACCATGCCCGGAGTTCGATAACGTCCAATCTACGTTCGAGACGCTCGCATTTGCTGATGAAGGACTGCGTTTGGTTGAGTCGCTTTGCAAGCTCTACCTGCGTGATTTTGACTTCCCTCCTACGCTCCCTTAACAGATTGATGAGGATCGCATAGTCACGCGAATATATGGACTTTTCCATCGAGCTACGACAAAGAGGTTACACCCTAGAATCACATAGTCCAAAATCGACTATTGCAGCATTTGGAGGTGTGTGCGCATGTTCGAGCGTTTCAGCCTGAAGCGCTGACCTCATGAAACTAGAGACGCTACCCGTACAGCGCATCGAACGCGCTGCAAGCGCGGTAGTCGGCGGACTCCGGATCAGCCGTCCCGAAACGCGTCCATGCGGACGGGCGGAAGACGTCCGAGACGTTGTGCATGTCCACCGGTACTCGGAGCATCGAGGCCAGCGTGATCAGGTCTGCGCCGATGTGGCCGTAGCACACCGCGCCGTGGTTGGCGCCCCACGCGGCCATCACGGAGTACACGTCCGAAAAAGCGCCGACACCCGTCAGTCTCGGAACGAACCAAGTCGTCGGCCAGGTCGGGTTGGTGCGCTCGTCAAGAACCTCGTGTACCTCTGGCGGCAAGTCGACGGTCCACCCCTCAGCGATCTGCAGCACCGGGCCGAGCCCAGCCACGAGATTGACCCGACACATCGTCACTGGCATGCCGCCACGCGTGGTGAAGTCCGTGCTCCACCCGCCGCCCGGGAAGTACTCGGTCATCGACGGGCACCACTTGGTAGCGGCGAGGCACCGCTGGGCGTCTTCATCACTCACCTTCCACCAGGGTTTCAGACAGTTCACCCCCTCCCTAACCTCCCCCAAGGGGGAGGGGTTGCTCGTGCCATCGCCCGTCGATTCGCCCGTCCAATCAAGCGCGGATGGTCCAGAGTTGATTAGGTGCAGCACGCCGTCTGCTTGCACCCTCTCTCCACCCTCTCCCAAGGGAGAGGGGATCGTAATACGTTGACCCGTCACTCGTTCGATCGCATCCAGCGACCAGTAAGTCCGCACGTCGCTGAATAGCTGGGCCGTTCCGGTCAGCAAGTTGCCGAACAGCATCGACACCGCGTTCAGCGAGTCGTTCTCAGTCGCAAAGACGTACGGCTCGCGAATCCCATTCCAGTCGAACGACGTGTTCAGAATCGCTTCCATGAAGTCGCCGTTCGTGTAGTAGTCGGTCCATCCCCGCTGGCCTTGGAAACCCCCAATGAGAGCGTTGTGCCCTTGCGCCTGCTCCTTGAAACCCATCTCCTCAAGACGCGGGTTGCCGACCATCAGGTCGCGCGCGATCAGCGTCATCTTGATCGAGGTCTCCCAGTCTTCGTCCTGTTGCGCCTGAGAGCGCTGCTTTTCAGGCGGGTTCCAGTCTTTTCCTACGTCGCAAGTCTCCGCCACCCAGAACATCGCCCGCTTGAACTCCGCCTGGTCGTAAATCCCATTCTCGATCCGTCCACGGAACTCGGCCATGTCAACGGCCATCACCTTCATGCCGAGATACCGCTCGAAAAATCCCACGTCGACGATTGACCCGGCGATCCCCATCGACGCCCCGCCGATCGACAGATACGATGTGCCTTTCATCGTCGCGACAGCGATACCAGCACGAACGAACCGCATGATCTTGACCTGGACGTCCTCGGGGATCTTGATGTCGTCGGAGTCCTGTACTTCGCGGCCATAGATTCCGAAGCACGGCAAACCTTTCTGGTTGTGCGCCGCTAACGCCGCCGCTAGATACACGGCCCCCGGTCGCTCTGTCCCGTTGAAACCCCAGATCGCCTTGGGCCGGATCGGGTCCATGTCGATCGTCTCCGACCCATAGCACCAGCACGGTGTGACTGTCAAGGTCAACCCAACACCTGAACGAGCGAACAGATCATCGCACTCCGCCGACTCGGCCAAGCCACCGATGCACGAGACAGAGATCACGCACTCGACCTGCTCGCCGCACGAGTGCATACACTCCTCTTCGATCAGGCGCGCCGTGCTCTCGGCCATCTTCATGACCTGATCCTCCAAGGACTCTCGCACACCGCCGTACCGCCCGTCGATCACGGGGCGGATGCCGACCTTCGGAAGCGGTGTTCTCAGCCGGTTGCCGACAGAGTTCGTCTTCATCTTGGGTGGTTTTGCCATAGGTGGGCTCGCCCGGATATGCTACCGTGATACCTCGCGCCGGAACTACCGCTGCCCGTCAGACGTTTCGTAACTACCCAGAATGAATCTGACGCCCAAGAAGAAGAAGACGCTCCTGATCGCGGCATCGTGCTTTGTAGTCGTCGCCGCAGTGGCTGGTGTATTCATCAAGCTAAGGCTGGACATTCCGACGCAGGCGGAAGTCAACGCTGCGATGCGCGCTGGAGATTACGAGCTGTTGCTGACGTACTTCGACCGAATGGACCTCGACACCGACGGCGGCAAGAACCTGTACTACAAGGGGATCGCGCACCAGAAGCTCGGACAGTCTGACGAAGCGATCCGTGCGTTCATGGATGCGGACGATGCGGACTACCTTTCCGCCGAAGTCCGGTATCTCGTGGCCAGCGAATACGCGAAGATCGGAGAGCCTGAGCTCGCCTTGAACTGGCTCCGCGACGCGCTCGAAGCAGGCTTTACGGACCTCGGGCGTATAGAAGATGCGGAGGATTTTGCGGCGGTGCGTCGGCTGTCGGGATTTGCGGCGTTGCTGTCAGGAGACGAACAGTCGGCACCGGGCTTCGACGAAGACCTCAGTTTGCTGCAAGGTCGATGGACCGCTAGTCAGAACTTGCGCGTGGACTTCGTCCGCAGAGGCGACGGCGCTGGGATTGAAGAGAGGTGGGCGGGGATTGCGACTGGCGGCGCGCGCGGCGTTTGGCTGCGCGACCCGGCGACCGGAGATTGGAACTACCGGTACATCGACGGCAACGGCCGCGTCTTCCGAGGCGTCGTTCAGATCGCGCAGCACATCTCGATCGAGGGTGTCCTGAAGCTGCTGGACGGCACACAGCGCGTTCGCAGAATCGAGATCAGATTGCGCGATGGAAACCTCGAATACAGCATCAACGACGCTCAGGACGAAGACGCGTTCATCTGGTTCCCCACTGTTACGCACATTCTGAAACCGGCCTCGTCCGGCAGCCGCGTGAACTTCTGAAACTGGTACGATTCCGGCGACTGTGCCGATAACGAAGCATCAATTCCTGAGCGCCTCAACGTGCACCAAGCGCGCATGGTTGTCCGTTCATCGAAAGGATTTGGCCGCGCCTCTCAAGCCAGATGAGCTAGCGCGCATGGAAACTGGGCGACACGTCGGCCAGCTCGCGCGCAGACTTTTCACCGGTGTGCTGATCGAGACTCCTTCCAGCGACTGGCCGGCGGCGACTTCCGCCACGGCCAAGGCGATGGCAGACGGTGCGGACTGCCTCTTCGAAGCGGCGTTCTCAAACGAGCGAATTGCATGCAGGCCGGATATCCTGGTTCGCGAAGAGGAGGCCTGGCACCTGATCGAGGTCAAGAGCGGCGGCGCGGTAAACAAGAGCTACTTGGACGACATTGCCTTTCAGGTCGCTGCCCTGTTGGAGTGTGGCGTGAGGGTCATGAAGGCGTCACTAATCCATATTGACAAGGGGTACGTCGGCTCTGCGGGCCAAATAGACCACGAGCGGTTCTTCAAGACGGTCGACGTGACGGAGGATGTGTTCCATCGATTGCCAAACTTGCAAGGCGAACTGCACGAAGTTGTTGAGCTAATTGCGGGCCCAGAGCCACAAGTCGAGACGAACGTGCATTGCCTCAGACCGAAGTGCACCTTTTACGACTACTGTCACGAGGTTGCCGTCGAACACGACCTTGTCCAACTTCCGCGGATAAAGGCCGAGCGAGTCGTTGAGTTTCGCCGATCCGGCATCGCGTCCATCGATCAAATACCGCAGGACGAAAAGCTGACGCCTACGCAAAGAAAGATCGCCGATGTCGTGCGCTTCGACGCGCCTTTCGTCAGCGACGATCTCGGCGCCGTTTTGCGGAATCTGCCGTATCCGCTGCACTTCGTCGACTTCGAGGCGCTCTCGGTCGCGATCCCGCCGTATGCAGGCGTCAGGCCGTTTCAGATTCTGCCGTTCCAATGGTCGCTGCACATCGTTTCCAAACCAGGTGCCGAACCAGTGCACAAGTCGTTCCTGGCCGACGGATCCCACGATCCTCGGAAGGAGTTTACGACCAGCCTCTGGAACGCGGTGCAGTCGGCGGCGACCTTTGTGTACTACTCGAACTACGAAGTCAGCCGGCTCAAGGAGTTAGCCTCGCACACCGTTCCGAACGCAGACCTTGCACTGGAGGCCTTTGAGAAACAAGGTTTCGATCTGCTCGCGGTTATCAAGAAGCATTACTACCATCCGGGCTTTCACGGCAGCTTTTCGATCAAGAGCGTGCTGCCGGCGATCGTCCCCGACCTCAGCTACGACGACTTGGAGATCCAAGGAGGCGACGTTGCCGCATACCAATTCCAGCGGCTGATCGGCGACGGATTGACCGCGCAATCCAGGGCGAGTATCCGAGAAGCGCTCGAGGAGTACTGCGAGCGCGACACCCTCGCGATGGTGCGTTTGTTCGATCGTCTTCTCGAAGAATCTGCCGACTAGCCGCTTAAACGGAACAATGGCGCCAAACGCTGCATACTACTGATAGATGTCTCGATCCTTGTCGCGTCCCACGGTGCTTGGGGCTGTAATCGTGATCGTGTGCCTACTGCTGCTTGCGGGAGACTCTACGGCGCAACAAATGTCCGCTGAGCGCACCGAAGCCCAGGCAGATTTCCGCGCTCGCCGGTACAACGAGGCTGCGGACGGCTACAAGGCGATTGTGAAGAGCGATCCCGACGACGCTCGGTCGTGGTTCCGGCTCGCGTACTCCCTTCACAATCTCAAACAGTACAAGAACGCGATCACCGCGTACGACGAGGCTGCAGATCGGTCTTACGCGCCGCACTTCGTCCTCTACAACAAGGCTTGTGCAGAGGTGCTGCTGGGCCGTGAGAAAGACGGACTTGGAACGCTGAAGCGAGCTGTTGAAGCGGGGTTCACCGACGTTCAGAATTTCGAGAGCGACTCAGACCTCAATAGGATCCGCAATACCGACGAGTACGCAGAGCTACTGCAGATGATTAGCGAGCCGGTCGGTCGCTTCCCCGCCGGGAACGCTCTCGACGTACTCGAAGGAACGTGGGCGCTGTGGCAGGAAGGCGGACCCGTAGGGCGGATTGAATACAGGTTCGCCACTCAAGGGTTCTCTTTGAATGAAAGAACGATTATCGGCACCGATTTGGTATCCAGCCTGATGTACTACTATTCGAAGGGCGACGGGGCGTGGCTGGTCGCTGGCGCGACCGAAGAAGGCACTGTGTTCGACGGAAGCGCTACGGGCACCTCCGACACTGTCGAGCTGATCGGCAGCAGAAAGGACCAAACGGAACTGATCCAAGTACGCAAGCGCATCAGATCAACCGGCGCCTCAAGGGCACTGGTGGTGACCGAAGAAAGGGAGCCTGGCGGAACTTGGGCCGTGTCGCAGCAGTACGAAATGCGCAAGCTGGCCCTAGCCCCTGAGTGAGGTGGTAGGCGATGAGGGACTCGAACCCCCGACATCCTCGGTGTAAACGAGGCGCTCTACCAGCTGAGCTAATCGCCCGGACCCGTAGAATTGTACTACAGTGAAACCACAGCCGTCTGAGGCCGTCTTCTAGTACAATAGAGAAACTCAATGGAATGAGGCGTTGGCTTGCCGCTCTGCTTCCATGGATGGTGATGACGGCAGCCTGGGCAGATGGCCCGATCGCTGTTGCTGTCGATTTCACATTCCACGGTACGTTCGAGGACGATAGCGTTCGCATGGATGACGAATGCTGGATCGCCCCGTCGTTGCTCGATGCCTGGGGGTTTGGGACCAATGCCACCGATGGCGAACTCCATGTGTCAGACGGCGATCGCGATATTACGCTTCCCTTCCAGATGATCGAAGAGCGCAAGATGGTCTCGCTGCACGAGGCTGGGCGACTGTTTGGCGCGAACCTTTCCTGGGACGAGAGCGGCCTGCTCTTGATCGTGCGAAGCGTCGTTCGCAACGTCGAGCGGACCGAGGCTGGACTGCGGATCGACGCCACGCTCCCGGTGCTGCCCGTCTTCTTCAAGCTTGACGATCCCGTTCGGTTCATCGTTGATCTGCGAGGAGCGGTGTTTTCACGTGATCAGATCGGAGATCTGCCAGACGGCTGGCGCATCGGCCAGTTCAAGCCGGAGATCGTGCGCGTCGTCATCGAGTCTCCTGAAATGGCCGACCAGTACGTTCCGACGCTAAGCCCGGCGCGACATTTCACGATACAGTTTGGCGCGAACGCCCAGCCTGACGAGCCGGAGGACCCCGACGTCGAGCCGCCAAACGCAGGGCAACAGTCCGGCGACCCTGGCTCCATCGGTGGCATCGTTGGCCAAGAGCCGCCGGATGAACCGGCCGACGAGCTGGACGTCGATCCCACCGCCGTCATTTCCATTCCAAACATCGCTTCTGCATCGGAGCAGGAGATCGTACTCATGCTGCCGTTCACCGGCTCTCTGACGGCCGGGCCAACCGCCAAGTACATCAATCCCGGCAAGATCGAGCTGGTCGTGTCAGGCGCAAGCGCGACCCGTCCCGGCGCGGTGCAAGTGTACGACTCCGATCTGTTGCAATCCGCCATGATCACGGACGACGGCCACGGGAACGTCCACATCGTCTTCAACCTCCTCCAGCCGCTGGCGTTCGAGCTGAAGAACAACGAACGATTGATCACGCTGCGTTTCTTTCGACCGTCTGAGGCGTCAGGCAGCCTTACGAACAAGGTGATCGTCGTCGATGCCGGACACGGAGGCGAACAAACGGGCACGATTTGGAACGGCTTGGATGAGAAGGACTTGAATCTACAGCTCTCCGATCTCCTCGTAGCCGAACTGACGGCAGCCGGAGCATCAGTGATCGTCACTCGTGGCGACGACTCTGAGGTGGGCCTGCAAGAGAGGGCGGATATGGCGAACGGAAGCGACGCCGACCTTTTCATCAGCATCCATCACAACTCAAATCGAGTGGCAGAGACCCGATCGGGTGGAATGACGTTCTTTCACATGCAGCAGGCGACCTCTCGTTTCCTAGCCCAGTGCATACAGACAGAGATCGCCGGAGTCAGCAAGATTCCGGATATGGGAGTCTGGAGCGATAGCCGAATCTACAGCGTGAAGGGGTTCGCCGTGCTACGATTTACCGAGATGCCCGCCGTGTTGATAGAGCTGGGGTTCCTGAACCATTCGTACGACAGGGTCCGGGTACAGGAGCTCGAATTTCAGGAGTCGGTCGCGAAGGCGATCGTGAAGGGACTAAAGGTGTTCTTAGGCGATGACACGAACTAACTCTGGAAAGTCGCCGGTAGGCGTCGTGCTCGTTCTCGCGGCGGTCGTCGTTCTCGGCATCGCCGCGTACGTGAAGTTTGCGCCAGCAGACGAAATCCCGCGAGAAGAGGAGACTCTCGTCGATGGCAGCGTCACTCTCGTGATACCGACGTATGACGAGAAGCTCGACTTCAGTTCCGAACCGGTCAAAGTACCGGAAGGGGTCGATCAAACGGTGTTCGCCGTAAACCTCTTCCTCGACCAGCTCGACGTCGTGCCGTCAGACGCCGTTGCTGAGAAAATCGAGTTGAACAACGGTATCGCAAGCGTGTATTTTAGCAGCGAGTTCCGCCGGTCGTACGGCACCGAGGACGAACAGATCCTCGTGAATGGCCTGCTCGTCACACTCGGACAGTTCCCCGAGATCGAATTTGCAAAGTTCTACGCAGGCGGCAGACCCTTGGAGACGTTCGGCAACATCGATCTTACTGATCCGTTGCCGGTGATTCGTCGGCCCGACTTGGACGTCGACGACTGATGTACGCCTGCCAGCTCTTGACCGCCACGAAGCCAACGAACGCTCCGATCCCCCAGCCCAGCAGCACCTGGTACGGGTAGTGAACACCGACGAAAATCCTCGACAAACCCACTATGATCGCAACACCGAACCAAGTCCAGCCAAGCGTGCGGTTGTAGAACAGGAACACCATTGCGATCGACATCATCGTCGCCGCGTGCGCGCTGGCCGTCCCGAAACTGGTGAGCTCCAGGCGAGCGTTCAGCTCCGCGAGATCAGCCAGCGGCCTGGTCAATTGAAACGTCGACTTGAGAACGTCGCACAAGGCGTTTGCCACCGGCCACGCGACCATGGCGAGAATCGCCGCCGGCCTCGTCTTAGGACGGTAAATCCAGTAGATCAACAGGGCCAGCAGCGAGAGCCGAACCCACCACTGCTTGTTCCCTTCGCTGAAAAACATCATCAGGGGTTCCAACCATTCCGGCCAGTTGTTGATCCACCTGAAGATGATTAGGTCGATCTCTCGCACGGCCCATTGTACTACCCGGCAAAGCGAGTGTCCGAACGGTTACAATGTTCGTCGATGGCCGACTTCATCCGGGCTGCAATCCAGGGCGCTCTCGTCGGCGCCACGCTTGGCGCGCCGCACAAGGGCGGCTCGAAACTCCGCAAGCTATCGTTCTACGAGCCTATCCCAGCGCGGATGGCACAATCTGAAGCGTTGGAGGCGTGGCTTGTCTGGTCGCAGCACATTCGGTCGGAGAAGTCAGCCCAGACGGTCAGCCAATCGCTGCTCGCAAATTGGAACTACCCTGTCGACGAGTCGGCGTTCGGCCTTTCCAACGCTGCTCGCGGGTTGAGCTCTCCGATCTCCGGGTCGTTTGCAAATCCGTTGCCTACCGGATCGCAGGCGATCGGCCGGGCGATCTATTGGGGGATCGCGTTCCACGGAGATCCAAACGCTGCGACAGAGTACGCCTACTACGACGCGTCGATCGATCACGCAGGCGACGGCGTTTGGTCCGCCGTCGCCCTCGCCCGCATGATGGCCTCTGCAGCACCGGGCGTTCAGCTAACCGACCTCGTTCGCGTTGCGACTGATTGCCTGCCGAAGGAGAGCCGAATCCTTGAGGCTTTGCCCATGTTGATGCAGAGCCTGTCCAATCCGGATGGAGTGACGGTAGTGAGGGAGACGCTTGCTTCCAGCATCGGCGTGACGGACGACTTGGACGCCAGCCTCACGTTCAGTTGGATTCTCTTAGGCCTGCTGAACGGCAAGGGAGACTTCGAACCCTCAGTGCTGACGACCGCAGGCTGCTGTGGCGCTTCGGGACAGTCCGGCTTGGCTTGCGGCGCGATCTCTGCGGCGTTATCTGGTTCGGTTCCCGAACCCTGGCTGAAGCCGCTCGGGGCTAACTTCGTTGCAGGGCACGGCATCGGCAACGTCGATCCTCCGGCGACAATCGCCAAGTTCGTCGATCAGATTGCCAACGACTGCAAGCAGTTTGGCAAGGCAACGGCCCCCGCACCGCCGGAACCTAGTCCTGACGCTGAGGCGCAGGAGGAGGAGCAACCGGTCGCCGAGCCGCCCGCGCCAGAGTTTCCTGAAAAATTGGCGGAACTCCTTGCTCAAGCGCCGAACGAATCGATCACGGAGATTGAGAACATCCGCTTGTCCGCCCGGTACATCGATCCGCCCATCGTCCGGCCTGGAAAGCAGTTGCGAATGGCCTTGACATTCACGAACATTGGAACCTCGGACGAGGAGATTCGTTCACAGCTGACCGCCCCGGAAGGGTGGAAGATCGCTACGAAGCTGGCTAGCACAAGGCTCGAGCCCGGCCAAAGCACGTCGTTTCCAGCGGTCGTCGAACCACCGAAGAGGCACGAGGCGAGCCTTGCGAACCTGCGTCTCAAGCTAAACAAATATGAGGTCTTGATCCCGATCTTCGGCTCTCAGCTCTGGTACACGGTCGGTCCGTTCGTGAATCACGACGGCTCCGGCTACGAACACAAGTTCCAAGCCGAAACCAAGTTCAGCGTCGACGAGATATTCAATGGCCGCAGCGACTTGCCGGTGCAGTGGAGCGAACAACACTTCCCTGGCGTCGTCTTTGACGCCGAACCGCTGTTCAAGACAGGCCCGGGCGTCGTCTATCTGTGGTCGAAGGCCGTGTTTCCAAAGTCGGGCAGTTACCGCCTTGTGGCGGCTGCCGGCGTTGCCATGGTCGTGTGGCTCGATGGCGAAAAGAAGCTCTGGTACCACGACGTGCACACTCCGATTCCGAGACCGAAAAACCCGTACATCATGGATTTCAAGGCTGGGGACGAGCCGATCACGTTCCTGTTCAAGATATTGCGGAACAGGCAGGAACTCCCACCTGTCGCCATCTACTTTCTCGCTGAAGACGGCCTGCTCGTACAGCCGACAGAGTTCTTGCGCATGTCGTGATCGTCGGAGTCTCCCTCTACTGTGTCAGCAAGCGTCGTTTGTGCTGAGCGTGCGATTGCGCGGAACGGCGAGGGCAGCGCAACCGCTTGCAGTTCCTCCTCAGTCACCCACATGAATCGATCGTCAGCGCGTGGGAATTCACAGACCCATGCCTGGAAGATCAGCCGGTGATTCGTCACCGTGTGTCGATGCTCGCCGATCGAGATCAGCGGCATCGAAGGCCAATCAGCGCTATACTCGTCAGATGTCAAAGTCGGGAATCCGTACATGCCGACCCACCACGGTCCATCCGTTATCTTTCGCAATCCGTATCGCCCCGCGCATCTCGGGACTAGCACGCGCAATCGTACTTCTTTCATCGGCGGCCGCTTAGCCCTGGCCGGATACGCCTCTTGATCGCCCGTGGCGCACGCCTCGCAGTCGAACTCGAGAGGGCACTCGGAACATGACGGCGACAACGGTCGGCATACGGTTGCGCCAAGCTCCATCAGAGCTTGGTTCAAATCGCCGGGCGAAGCCTCAGCCAACAGTTCTTGACACCAGGAGTCCGCCGCTTTCTTGAGTTTGTGGCTCGAGTCTGCGTGATACCTTGCGTACACCCTCTGGACATTGCCATCGACGGCAGTCACGCGTTCACCGCTAACGATGGAAGCGATCGCTCCTGACGTGTAATCGCCGATGCCGGGCAGCTTTTGCCAGCCAGCTTTATCAGTTGGGAAACCCTCCCGGGCAACGATCGCTGCGGCAAGCCGCAAGCTCTTGCAACGGCGATAGTAGCCCAACCCCTGCCAGACTGCCAGCACCGAGTCCTCGTCTGCGGCAGCAAGCGACTCTACTGTCGGAAACCTGTCCATCCAGCGCAAGAAGTACTCCGCCACAACCTCCAGTCGAGTTTGCTGCGACATGACTTCGCTGACCCATATTCTGTAAGGGTCAGCTGTCCCGCGCCATGGCAACGGCCTCTTGTTTGCCGCAAACCACGCCAATAGCCGTTCTGCAGCGCCGTTCAAACGGCGTGCCACTCCTCGGTCTCTATGCCGAGCCCCTGCAACGCCGCAATCGGGTCGTCTGCGCTCGTCAACGCACGTCCCAGAACGAGGTAGTCGGCACCGGCGCTGAGCGCAGACTTCGCGTCACCGACGCGCTGCTGATCGTGTCTGTCATCGTGAGCAGCCCGAATTCCAGGTGTCACGATTATGCTGCGGCCGATCTCCTTTCGAATTGCAGCCACTTCATGAACGCTGCAAACGATTCCATCCAGGCCACAGTCCACGCCTAGCTTCGAAAGGTAAACCATGTGCTCCTCAACAGATCGCCGGACGCCCAGGTGATCGGTCAGAACGTGCTGGTCCAACGAAGTCAAAACGGACACGCCGATCAAGAGTGGCGCCTTCGTGTCTCCGTGGAACTTTGCCTCTTCCACTGCGGCAGTGAGCATCGCCGGCCCGCCAGAGATATGCAGCGTCAGCATCCATACGTTTCGATTAGCGGCTTCGCGTACCGCCCGTCCGACCGTGCTCGGGATGTCGTGGAACTTCATGTCGAGGAAAACTCTGTCCACGCCATCCTCGCGCAAGTAATCGACGACGTCAAGACCGTACTGAAGCACCAGCGCTGGGCCTACCTTGAACGCCCCCGCATAGCGCGCTAGCCGTGCTGCCATGGCCCTAGCCTCTGACAGCTCGCCGGTATCCAGCGCGCAAATGATTTTTCGACGCAAGATGAACTCCTGATATGCAGTGTAACGCCAAAATGGTCTGATCACGCCATGAATCGCGCCGAGATGTTGATAGATGGCGTTTTCGTCGAAGTGACCGCAAGCCAAACGTAAAAAGCCCCGAGCGAACTGCTCGCTCGGGGCTTTCGTCGCTAGCCGTCTACGGAACGATCACCCAAACGGTCTCATCGAAGCTGATCAGCCAGGGGAAGAAGAGCACAATCCCAGCTTCTTTGTAGCTGACCTTGGCTTTCATCTCCTTCGTGCCCGCCTCGATGAACCGGCCCGGATCGACCGTGATGCTCACCTCGACTATCGAGTCCACAGTCGTAGCGATCATGAAGTCGACCTGTTCATACGAGTTAGTGTCGTAGTTCCACAGCTCGATCCACTGCCCGATGTTGTTGATCTCGGCGTGGGCCTCTACTCTGATCCGAAGCTCGGAAGGCGTCTCAGTCGGAGAAGTGCCCTCAATGATCAGCTGCACCTGTCGCTCAGCCTGGTTCAGCGTGATCCCCGGCAGCACCGTCATCCAGCTGTCGTCGCTGGCGAGCAGATCGCTCAGCCCGCCGCCGGTCAGAACCCCGCGGAACAGCGTGAAGCTGTCCGGCACGACGGTCTCCTCCGGCCCAATTGCGGACGCGTTGTCGATGTGCTGGTAGATCTCGGCGGTAGTCGTTGTCCCGAGCCTCGTGATCCGCACACCGACCGTGTGCACGCCAGTCGTAGTCGGTGTGAAGTTCGCACTCAGGCTGCCGAACGAGGTGGGAAAAAGAGGGCCGCAGGTGCCAGCCGCTCCGCTGTCTAGAACGGCGCCGTCTACTATGAGGTCGAAAAAGCCGCAGTCAGGCACGTTTCCGCCCCCGGTGTACGATGCGGCAAAGTCAAAGTAGAAGGCGTACTCCAGCCCGGCGGTCAAGTTGAGATCCTGAGTGAACTCGATCCCTTCGAATTGGCCGCGCGCCGCCTCAACCTGGCCAACCTCGAAATACGCACCGAGCGACTCTGGAAGAGGATCGGCGAAATCAATGTCGAACAGCACGACGCCTTCCTCTTCGCTCATCCCATTCGACGACGTGGGCGTGATAGTCCAAGGCGCCAAGCTGCCTGTCTCAAAGTCCCCGTTCGTAAACATGTTCTGGGCGGATACGATGCCGGAGACCAGCACCACCGCCATAACTACAAGAATCTTTTTCATTTAGCAATTCTCCAAGATATAGCTATAAATTCGGCCGCAAGCGCGACTGAAGCAATATGTTACTCGAAACGCGGCCCAAGAAGAGCGGTTCATCCGCAAGCCCGATAAATCTACCGGGCAGGTCTCTTGCGGCCCAAGGGCCTTCGGCGCGACCGTTATCGACGTTCCCAGCTCGCCCGTCAACTGCACGGCCGATGCGTCGAAGGGACGGCCAGGCTAACATTGAAAGCCCCGAGCGAACTGCTCGCTCGGGGCTTTCGTCGTCAACCGTCTACGGAACGATCACCCACACGGTCTGGTCGAAGCTGATCAGCCACGGGAAGAAGAGCACAATCCCAGCTTCTTTGTAGCTGACTTTGGCCCTCATCTTCTTCGTTCCCGCCTGGATGAAGCGGCCCGGATCGACGGTGATGCTCACCTCGACGATCGAATCCACCGTCGTAGCGATCATGAAGTCGACCTGCTCGTAAGAGTTCGTGTCGTAGTTCCACAGCTCGATCCACTGTCCGATGTTGTTGATCTCGGCGTGCGCCTCCACTCTGATCCGAAGCTCGGAAGGCGTCTCGGTCGGAGACGTGCCCTCAATAACGAGCTGCACCTGGCGCTCAGCCTGGTTCAGCGTGATCCCCGGCAGCACCGTCATCCAGCTGTCGTCGCTGGCGAGCAGGTCGCTCAGCCCGCCGCCCGTCAGAACCCCGCGGAACAGCGTGAAGCTGTCCGGCACGACGGTTTCCTCTGGCCCTATTGCGGACGCGTTGTCGATGTGCTGGTAGATTTCAGCGAAACCCGTTTCCCCGTTCCTCGTGATCCGCACCCCAACCGTGTGCACGCCGGTCGTAGTCGGTGTGAAGTTTGCGCTCAGGCTGCCGAACGAAGTGGGGAAAGCAGGGCCGCAGTTGCCAGCCACTCCGCTGTCTAGAACGACACCGTCTACTATGAGGTCGAAAAAGCCGCAGTCACCGAAGTTTCCGCCCCCGGTATACGATGCGGCCCAGTCAAAGTAGAAGGCGTACTCCAGCCCGGCGGTCAAGTTGAGGTCCTGCGTCATCTCGATCCCTTCAAAGAATCCGCGCTGCGCCTCAACCTGACCAACCTCGAAACGCGCACCGAGCGACTCCGGAAGAGGATCGGCGAAATCAATGTCGAACAACACGACTCCTTGCTCTTCTGTCATCCCATTCGACGATGTGGCCGTGATAGTCCAAGGCGCCAAGCTGCCTGTCTCAAAGTCCCCGTTCGTAAACATGTTCTGAGCGGATACGATGCCAGAAACCAGCACGACCGCTATAAGTACAAGAATCTTTCTCATATAGCAACCCTCCAAGATATAACTATAAATTCGGCCGAAATTGCGGCCTAGCTACCAGGGTACTTCCATCGCCGGTCATGAAGAGCGATTTATCCACAAAACCCGTTAATTTTGCTGGGCACTGAATTATCGCCGGTCAAGGCCATCGTCGTCAGTCGTCGCGGTTTCCGGTCGGTTCCTGGCATAAACCCTGAGCCGACCGTCTACCGGATCGCTTCTTCCGTCTCGGCGTCGAAGATATGAATCTGATCGAGGTCTATTGCGAACGTGGCCGTAACCCCCGATTCGATCCGCGTCCCAGGATCGAGCGTAGCCGTGATATGAGTGCCGTCGGCGACCAGGTACGCCGTGTCCTCCGAGCCGAGCTTTTCGAGCACGTCAACTTGGGCCGAAAACGAGTTGCCGTCAGTCACCGGCACCGGGCAGTTGTTGGCCGCATCGTAAACGTCTTCGGGACGAATACCGACGGTGATCTTCTTTCCGTCCATCTCAGCCGCTGGATGCCCGCTGGGAATAGCCAAAGTCAGCGTCCCAAGGCTGAGTTTCCCGCTGGAAACAGTACCGTCGAGAAAGTTCATTGGCGGCGCGCCGATGAAACCTGCAACGAACTTGTTGGTCGGCGTGTTGTAGACGCTCTCCGGATCGCCACACTGCTGCAACACGCCGTCCTTCATGACGGCGATCCGCTGGCCCATCGTCATCGCCTCAACCTGATCGTGCGTCACGTAGATCGTCGTTATGCCCAGCTGTCGGTGCAAGCGGACAAGCTCCGCCCGGGTTTGGATGCGCAGCTTTGCGTCAAGGTTTGAAAGCGGCTCATCCATCAAGAACACCTTCGGCTTTCGGATGATCGCGCGCCCGAGCGCGACTCGCTGACGCTGCCCGCCTGAGAGCTCCTTCGGCCTGCGATGCATCAGCATGTCAATGTCGAGCATCTTTGCAACATCGTGCACGCGGTCATCGATGTTCTTTTTGACCTGGCGCGCGGCCTTCAGATTGGCCAGCTGCCAGAAAAACCCTTTCAGCTCACGAAGCCTCAGCCCAAAAGCGATGTTGTCGTAAACGCTCATGTGCGGGTAAAGGGCGTAGTTTTGAAACACCATCGCGATGTCGCGATCCTTCGGTGGCACGTCGTTAACCCTGTTGTCGGCGATGAACAGATCCCCTTCCGTGGCCTCCTCAAGTCCGGCGATCATGCGCAGCGCCGTCGTCTTGCCGCAGCCGGACGGACCGACGAGCACCATGAACTCCTGATCCCGTATTTCGAGATCGAAATTGTCCACCGCGCGGACGGCCTTTTCGCCGCTGCCGAAGACCTTTGTAACGCCTTTGAAAGTAACCCCTGCCAAAATCGTGGCTCCATGCCCGTGTAGGGCTGAGTCAGGTAGCAGTATAGCAAACTGATCACCAAGGAATCTTGCCTGCGCCGCCAACGCCCTGCTGCCGTTTGCCAGCGGCTACGGGATCGGCCATAATCCGGCATATGCCCGACGACATCAGGCGCATCGTCGCCACTGACTGCGGTTCAACTACGACGAAGGCCATTTTGATCGAGCGCAACCCCGAAGGCCAGTATCGACTCGTGGCCAGGGGAGAGGCGCCGACGACCGTGGAAAAGCCGTTTGAAGACGTCACGCTGGGCGTAATCAACGCTATTACTGAGGTGGAGGAGATCACGGCCGAACAGGTGCCGGAAGGATTCGAAAAGGGTCGCAGAAAGCTGATCGACAACGGACGCGTATGGCGCTTGTTGAAAAACGGTGAGGTGACCGGGACAAGGTCAAACGATCTCGAAGCATCAGATCTCTATGTATCGACTTCGTCGGCCGGTGGCGGGCTGCAGATGATGGTCGCTGGTGTCGTGAAGGCGATGTCTGCCGAATCCGCCGAGCGGGCCGCTCTCGGTGCTGGCGCGATTCTGATGGACACTCTCGCTGTGGACGACGGCCGAGAAGAGTTTCAGAAGGTGGACATTCTCCGCAGGCTCAGGCCTGATATTATCCTGATGTCAGGGGGCACCGACGGCGGAACGGTCACGCACCTCACCGATATGGCGGAGGTCATCATGCGCGCCGATCCGAAGCCGAGGTTTGGCGATATGAAGCTCCCCGTGATATACGCCGGCAACAACATGGCTAGCGATGCGGTAGTGGAGGTCCTTGGTTCCGACATCGAAACCAAGGTTGTCGCCAACATTCGCCCGACGCTCGAGCGCGAAAACCTCGGGCCCGCGCGCGACGAGATTCACGAGCTGTTCCTCGAGCACGTCATGCAGCAAGCCCCTGGGTATTCAAAGCTTCTTGAGTGGACGAGCGAAGAGGTCATGGCTACGCCGAACGCGGTCGGCAAGCTCCTGAACGAGTACGCGGTCAAAGAGAAGCTAAACGTGATCGGCGTCGACATCGGTGGAGCGACGACCGACGTGTTCTCCGTGTTCCTTGCTGCAGATGGTGATGAGAGAATTTATAACCGCACCGTTTCGGCGAACCTAGGGCTGAGCTACTCGATCTGCAACGTCTTGAAGGAGTCTGGGATCGAGGACATCGTGCGCTGGCTGCCGTTTGAAATGGATCGGCACGAAGTTCGCAACCGGCTCCGAAACAAGATGATCCGCCCGACGACGATTCCTCACACGTACGAAGACCTGCTGATCGAGCACGCGGTCGCAAGACAGGCTCTCCGCCTCGCGTTTGCCCACCACAAATCGCTTGCGCGAAGTCTGAAGGGCATGCAACAGCAGCGCGATATCGGTGAAATCTTTGAGCAGAAGGGAACGGGTCAAACGTTGATCAAAATGATGGAGTTGGACATGATCATCGGTTCGGGAGGGGTGCTTTCGCACGCTCCCGATAGGGCACAGTCAGCGCTGATGATGATGGACGCCTACGAACCTGAGGGGATAACGATGCTGACGGTTGACTCGATTTTCATGATGCCGCACCTCGGCGTCCTGAGCGAGCACTTCTATCAGGCGGCGCGCGAGGTTTTCGAGTTCGATTGCATCATCAAAGCAGGTCATTGCATCTCCGCTGTTGGACGCGGCAAGGAGGGCGATCCGTGCATCTCGATCTCCGGCGATGGCATAGAGCACGACGTCCGCGTCGGGCAAATCCTGGTCATCCCTCTCGGTCGCGGCGAGACCATGACAGTCACCGTATCGCCGGCGAGAGGTTTTGATATAGGAGAGGGCAAGGGCAAATCGATAGCAACGACGCTCGAAGGCGGCACGGTCGGGATAATCATCGACTGCCGCGGCAGGCCGCTGCTTCTGCCCGCAGACAATTCAAAAAGGCTCAAGAAGCTCAACGAATGGCTCGAGGCTATGGGTCTGCCGCTTCCCCAGAGAGTAGCCGCTGCCGTCTAACGACAGGAGTTCCGGGTCGGTTCATCCAGGCGGGCACGAAGGAGATGAAGGCCAAGGTCAGCTACAAAGAAGCTGGGATTGTGCTCTCGTACCCGTGGCTGATCAGCTTCGATCAGACGGTGTGGGTGCTCTTGCCGTAGCGGATCCTCATCTCTCGAGCCGAAAGGCACAGCGGGGACAAACCCTCGGGCGACGTCTTAACCCTCCACACTGCGTGTGAAGGAGGGATGGCGGGGCCGGGTCTGCGAGCGGTCGGTCGCGATGGTACGCATCACCCCGGTGAATTTACGGGGAGTTCGCACTTCGAGCAAGTCCATGCTACAAAGGTTGTGGTAGCCTTTGAGCTTGGTACGGTCAAACAGTACCAAAGAGGATAAATACATGCGTACCGCATCTATCAACAAGAAGAGGGTGTTCTGCATCGCCATCGCGATCTGCGTTGCCAATGTCGCGCTTGGCCAGTTGCAGGAGGAGTGGGTGGTTCGGTATGACGGACCTGGTGCTGGACAAGATATCGCCCGTGTGGTTACAACAGACAGCGCCGGCAACGTCTATGTGGCGGGATCTACATATCTAGCTTACGACGAGCATAACTATTTAACACAAAAGTACGACACGAACGGCAACTTGTTGTGGCAACGCCAATTCAGTGGAGTTCTTTACGGCCCTGAGGTTCCAATGTATATTGCAGTTGACGGTGCTGACAATGTGTATGTCACTGGTTCTACACTAGGCCCTCTTTTCCCTAGCAGGGCGTTTCTGACGATTAAATACGACTCGAATGGAAACTTGCTATGGAGTCGAATCGATGCCCCAGCATATCTTGGAACAACACCGACGGGATTTGTATTGGCTGACGACGGCAGCATGATCGTCACGGGTCATACCACTGAGGAGCTTGGCGATAAATGGATGGTGACCATCAAGTACGATACGGATGGCACCAGGCTCTGGTTAAGGCGCTATCGCGATGGTAGCCAGACTAATTCTGCTGCGGCCACAGCGGACAGCCAGGGGAACGTGTACGTAACCGGTGTCACGGGCTTCGACTATTTGATCGTTAAATACAGCAGTAGCGGCACCCAACTCTGGGTGAGACGCTATGACACCTATGGCTGGCCCAGTTCTATGACTGTAGACAACTCAGGAGATCTGTATGTCGCCGGTTGGGGGGGGGGGCGCAACTACTTAACTATCAAGTACGACAGCGATGGCAATCTCCTTTGGGAAAGGAGCTTCGACGGCGGGGTTGGAGTTGATGAAGCTACGGCAATCGCGACTGACAGCGACGGCTTCGTGTTTGTTACAGGCTTTGTGACGACTTCCGGCGCAGGTCGAGACTACGCGACCTTGAAATATGACAGCCTTGGCACGCTCCTTTGGTCGAAGAGCTACGACGGTCCGGCTAGCGGCGATGATACGGCCCGTAGGATGGCGGTGGATGGCGCTGGCAACGTGTATGTGACTGGCGATTCGGAAGGCATTGGCACCGGCATCGACTATGCGACCTTGGCGTATGACGCAGACGGAAACCTTGTATCGGAGATGCGTTATAACGGCCCGGGAAACCGCACAGATATATCCCGCGCGATAGCGGTGGATAGCCAAGGCAACGTGTTCGTAACTGGTGACTCAAACGGCTCCGGCACAGGCGAGGACTTTGTTACGATAAAGTACTCGCAAGTTTCAGATGTCGTGCTGCCCGACAGCTTCTCGCTGTTCCGCGGGATTCTGACCGGCGGCGGTCTGAGCGACCTGCTCGCCAGCGACGACAGCTGGCTGCGGGTTAGGCCGGGGATCACGCTGAACCAGGCGGAGCGCCAGGTGCAACTCATCGTCGTCGGCACCGCTCCCACCGAGACGCCGAGCGAGCTTCGGATCAGAGTCGAGGCCCACGCCGAGATCAACAACATCGGACAGTGGATCGAGCTGTGGAACTACGACACCAGTTCGTGGGAAGAGGTCGACTTCATGATCGCTACGTTGGCGGACTCGATAGTCGAGGTGAGCATCACGGTCGATCCGGGCCGGTTCATCGAGGCGGGCACGAAACAGATGAAAGCGAAAATCAGCTACAAAGAAGCTGGGATTGTGCTCTTCTTCCCGTGGCTGATCAGCTTCGATCAGACCGTGTGGGTGATCATTCCGTAGACGACAGGCGACGAAAACCCCGAGCGAGCAGTTCGCTCGGGGCTTTCAATGTTAGCCTGGCCACCCGTTCGGCGCATCGGCCATGCAGTTGACGGGCGAGATGTGAACGTCGTTAACGGTCGCGCCGAAGACCCTTGGGCCGTAGGAGACCTACCCGGTAGATTTAGCGGGCTTGCGAATGAATTGCTCTTCTTGGGCAACGTTTGGAGTAACCTCATGCTTCAGTCGCACTTGCGGCCGAATTTATAGCTATATCTTGAGAGGATTGCTAAATGAAAAAGATTCTTGCAATTATGGCGGTCGTGCTGGTCTCCGGCATCGTATCCGCGCAGAACATGTTTACGAACGGGGACTTTGAGACAGGCAGCTTGCAGCCGTGGACCATCGTACTAACCTCGTCAAACGCAATAACCGGGGTTCAAGATGTCACGTTGTTCGACATGGATTTCAGCGGCCCTGGCTCGGAATCTCTCGCGGCGCGCTTCGATGTGGGTCGGATCGAGGGCCGTCGTGGCGCAGAAGGGATCGAGATGACGCAGGAGCTCAACATGATCGTCGATGAGGAGTACGTCCTCTCGTTTGACTGGGCCTCTTCGCGTACCGAGGGGGGGACCAACTCGGAAGGAGGCCTTTTCTCCATCATCGTGGACGGTACGGCGCTTGCCACTGCCGATTCCGGCCCGACAGGCCCTGGAACAGAGAACTACGGAAACCTGACTGTGATCTTCACGCCTGCCTCGACCGGCGTGTTCACGGTCGGCGTGCGGATCGTGCGCGCGGGGTTCGGGCCAGCCGATATCTTCCAGCACGCTGACAACATCTCCGCTATTGGGCCAGAGGAGACTGTCGTGCCAGACAGCTTCTCGCTGTTCCGCGGGGTGCTGACCGGCGGCGGGCTGAGCGACCTGCTCGCGAGCGACGACAGCTGGATGACGGTGCTGCCGGGGATCACGCTGAACCAGGCTGAGCGGCAGGTGCAGCTCATCGTCACTGGCACTTCTCCGACCGAGACGCCTTCCGAGCTTCGCATCAGAGTGGAGGCCCACGCCGAGATCAACAACATCGGACAGTGGATCGAGCTGTGGAACTACGACACCAGTTCGTGGGAAGAGGTCGACTTCATGATTGCTACGTTGGCGGACTCGATCGTCGAGGTGCGCATCACGGTCGATCCGGGCCGGTTCATCGAGGCGGGCACGAAGAATATGAAGGCCAAGGTCAGTTACAAGGAGGCTGGGATCGTGCTCTTCTTCCCGTGGCTGATCAGCTTCGACCAGACCGTGTGGGTGATCGTCCCGTGATCATGTAGCGCTACCAGCGGTAGCCAGCGGCGATCGCGCCGAGGACTACGACTGTAATCGCTGAGATCAAGTAGACCAGCATCAAGATTTGGGCTGGTTGTCGGCCGCACTGGTGGCTGAAGTTGATGATCCTGGCTTCAGGATCAGGCTCTCCACCCTTGCGGCGGCGAGGAACCCACAGTCGGTCGTCGCCAACGCCAAAGTAGAACCCTAGCAGCCAGCTCCCTCTCTCGGCCCAAATGGCGCTGTTCCTTGCCAGGCGGCTCTCGATATACTCGTGCGAAACGCGCGTGCCCACCCCCGTGATTGACGGTGAAACAACGGCTCGCGCCACCATTTTCTTCTCTTTCTGAACCACGCCCACAACCTGATCATCGGCAGGTTGAACTGGGCCCACCAGCCATACGGCAGAAAATGTGTGCTAAAATCACCCTCGCTCGCCGCAGACAACCGGTGGCCGCAAGGTCTTAAACGCAGCCGGTCGAGGTGGAGTGGGACAGCAATCATATCGAGCCGACCCTCGGTCGAACCGAGGCTGGCATGTATGGGCTCCTGCGACACATAGCGCGGGAGCCTTTTGTATTGGACGACAGGTCGGAAGATGCCAACAGCAGAAAAGATCAAGCAGGTCAAGAATCTCAAGGAGCGATTTGAGCGCGCATCGGGCGTGTTCTTCACGGAGTTTCGCGGCCTATCTGTTCCGCAGATGCAACAGCTGAGGCGCGATCTGCGTGCGGCGGGGGCAGAGTTCTCCGTCGTCAAGAACACGCTCTTCAAACTTGCGACCGGGGATGTGTTCGAGAGCTTTCCTGACGGCATGAGCACAGGCCCGACAGCGGTCGCGTTCATATTCGACGACGAGGCCGCCGTCGCCAAGGCGCTGTTCGATTTCGCCAAAACGCACAAAGCTCTGGTCGTCAAAGGCGGTTACGTCGATGGAACGGCGTACAGCGCTGAAGTTGTCGAGCAACTGTCGAAGCTGCCTCCCAAAGACATGCTGCTGTCTCAGCTGATTGGCGTGATCGCCGCACCGATGAGCAACATCGCGAGCACTATCGAGGCGATCTACAGCGGGCCGATTTTTGCTATAGCCGCGATTGCCGACAAGCTGGGCGACGGCGTAGAATCTACGAGCAAGAGCGAGCCGACAGAAGACGGCGGTGCCGACACCAGCGGCGATTCGACCACAGAAAGCGCAGAGCCTTCACCGGAAGCAGAGACGACGGCGTCAGACGCCGAGCCGGAGAGCGCAGAGCCTTCCGTAGAAGCAGAGGGCACTGCGTCGGACGCCGACACGGAGAGCACAGAACCTTCAGCAGAAACAGAGGCGACTACGTCAGACGCCGAGCCGGACACCCCGGCTGCTGCGGAAACGGAAGGACAGCCTGAATCGAAGACCGAAGAACCAAGCGACGAGGAAACACAGGAATAAAATATCATGGCGATAACCATTGACAAAATCGTAGACGACATCAGCAAACTGAACGGGCTCGAATTGAGCGACTTGAAGAAGGCGCTCGAAGATAAGTTCGACGTAACCGCCGCGGCGCCCATGGCAGGCATGCCGATGATGATGCCGAGTGCGACTGGAGAAGCCGCAGCCGAAGAGCAGACGGAATTCGAAGTCCGCATCACAGAGATTGGAGGCCAAAAGCTCCAGGTCATCAAGGTCGTCCGCGCAATCACCGGGCTCGGCTTGAAAGAGGCCAAAGAGCTGGTGGACGGAACGCCGAACACGATCAAGGAGAACGTCGGCAAGGACGAAGCCGAAGACATCAAGAAGCAGGTCGAAGAGGTCGGCGCTACCGTCGAGATCAAGTAACGGCGCAAATCAAGTCGCCAAGAAAAGAGCCGCGTTGCAAATTGCAACGCGGCTCTTTACTTTCCTCTCGTTGAACAGCCAGGCGATGGCCGCCGTTACCCAACCTGAACACGCTCGAACGCTTCGATGACGTCGCCCTGTTTGAAATCGGCCCAGTCGACGAAGCGCACTCCGCAATCCTGGCCGGCAACCATCTCCTTCGCGTCCTGCTTCACGTTGCGCAGCGACTCGATGGTTCCTTTGTGGACCGTCTCGTCGCCTCGCGTCACCTTGCAAATCGCGCCTCGAATGACCTTCCCGTCAGTCACATGGCAGCCCGCAACGACGCCGGCCTTCGTCAATTTGTAGACGGCGCGAATCTCAACCGTGCCGATGTACTGATCCTCGAACTTCGGCTTGAGCAGCCCTTTCATGGCCGCTTCGATGTCTTCTACAAGCTCGTAGATGATTTTGTACGTTCTAATCTCGACGTGCTGCCTCTCCGCTTCAGACTTCGCCTTTGGTACGGGTTTCACGTTAAAGCCAACACAGATCGCGCCGGACGCACCCGCCAGCAGGATGTCGTTTTCTGTGATCGACCCAACGCCTGAGTGGAGGATTTTCACATCGACTTCATCTTGATTGAGCTTGTCCAGCACGCCCTTGACCGCTTCGACAGAACCCTGGACGTCGCTCTTGACGATCAGCCGTAGACTTGTGATCTCGGTCGGTTTGCCGAGGTTCGCGATGTCTCGCAAGGAGACCTTTCGCACCGGGCCGACGTTCGCCGCAACCTGCTGGACGTGCAATCTCTGTTTGGCGATCGCGCGACCGGCCTTCTCGGTCTGCATCTGCTCCAGCTTGTCGCCGGGCTTCGGCACCCTGTCGAGACCCAAGACCTCGACCGGCATGGCAGGCAGCGCCTCTTTAATCTGAACTCCTTGGTGATCCGTCATCGCTCGCACCTTGCCCGTCGAATCGCCTAGCACAATGATGTCCCCCCGCCGAAGCGTGCCGTTCTGGATCAGGACCGTTGCGACAGGGCCTCGTCCCTTGTCAAGCTGCGCTTCGATCACAACGCCCGCCAATTCGCCCTTCGGCTCGGCCTTTAGCTCGAGTACCTCAGCTTGCAACAGAATCATCTCAAGGAGATGGTCGATCCCGTCGCCGGTCATCGCAGAAACGTTGGCGGTTATTACCTGTCCGCCGTACGCCTCCGGAATCAGCTCGTGCTCCGTCAACTGCTGCATGACCCGGTCCGGATTGGCTTCCGGGCGGTCGCACTTGTTGATCGCGACGATGATCGGCACGTCAGCGCTCTTCACGTGGCTGATAGCCTCGATCGTTTGAGGCATGATCCCGTCGTCCGCTGCGATCACTAGAATCGCGATGTCCGTGACCGCCGCGCCCCTTGCCCTCATCGCTGTGAACGCTGCGTGGCCCGGGGTATCGAGGAAAGTTATCGTCCCGCCCTTCAACTCGACTTGGTAGGCACCGATGTGCTGCGTGATGCCGCCGTGCTCCTTGTCGACTACGTTGGTCTTCCTGATGAAGTCAAGCAACGACGTCTTGCCGTGGTCGACATGGCCTAGAATCGTGACGACCGGCGGGCGAATGACGCCTTTGCTGGGCGATACCGGCTCTTCGACGGCGGCCGGGGCCGGTGCCGCCTCACCCCATAAAACGTCGTAGCCGAACTGTTTCGCCAGCTTTTCGCTAACGTCGTTTTCCAACGTAGTCGTCAGAGTCGCCATAACCTTGAGCTTCGTCATGAGCGCTTTCAGGACGTCGTTGTCGGCAACACCGATCGCCGTAGCGATCTCTCTGGGCGTGCGCCCGGGCAGCAGCCTGATCTGCTTCGCGCCCGCAGCCTCTGTGATCGCCTGACGCAACATCTCAAGCGCGTCGTCATCGATGTCTAAGACCCCGTGCTCCGAGGCAACGCCGAAATCCTGCAGAACCGCCTCAACTTGCCCTGGGACAACTTTGAGCTCATCAGCAAGCTCTGGAACGCTGACTTGCACTGGCATCAGTTCAACCTCCGCATTGCGATCCGGCCAGACCTCGCCGCGCCAAGGAGCCTGCCGATCGCGCCACAGCTTTCATGGGCTACGGCAATCACTCGGCGGTCGTCGCCTCCTGTTCCGGTTCCGGCTTGTCAGCCTGAGACAAGTCCTCAGTAGCGGCAACTTCTGTTGCGCCATCCTCCTTCGGAACGTCTTCAGCATCTGGCTTTGGCGGCTGAACGTCAGCGACGGCCTTGGCCGGGGTCGGCTTTGGCGGACCGCCCTCGGCGGACGCCTGCTCCTCGCTGCGAATGTCGATTTTCCAGTCCGTCATGCGCGCTGCCAGCCGGACGTTCTGCCCGCCTCGCCCGATGGCCAGCGACAGCTGGTTGTCCGGCACGACTGCGTACGCACTGCGCTCTTCCTCGTTCAACACCAGAAGATTGACCTTGGCCGGGCTGAGCGCGCTGGTAATGAACGTTCTCGAGTCATCGCTCCAGGGAACGACATCGATCTTCTCCGGCCGTAGCTCATCCATGATCACTTGGATTCGAGATCCGCGCGGGCCTACGCACGACCCGACGGCGTCGATCCGCTCATCGTGACTGATGACGGCTACCTTGCACCGCATGCCCGGCTCACGCGCAATGGCCTTGATCTCGACGATGCCATCCGCGATCTCCGGAACCTCGCGCTCGAGCAGTTTGCGCAATAGATTCGGATGGCTACGACTGACGATTACTTCAAAACCTCTGTTGGTCTCTTCGATTTTCAAGACGTAAACGCACAGTCGCACCTGCTGGCGGTAGTCGTCCGTACCGACCTGCTCGCGCCGAGGCAGCCGCACCTCGTGCCGATCTACCTGGACCAAAATGCTCGACTCCTCGTGCCTGCTGATGATTCCGCTAACGATTTCACCGACCCTCTCACTGAACTGATCGTGAATTTGCCGCAGCTCTACCTCACGAAGCTTCTGCGCAAGGACCTGCTTGAACGTCTGCGCGGCGATGCGACCAAACGTGTTCGGGTCGATTTCGACAGCAAGAAAATCACCGATCTGAACGTCCTCGCCTCGTTTCATCGCGACGTCCAGACTGATCTGCGTTGCCGGCTCTAGGACTTCGCCGACGATCTCCTTATCGATCACTGCGCCGCTCTTGACGGAGGAGTCCAGCCGGACGGTCACTTCGCCAGCCGTGCCTTTGAACTTCTTGTAAGCAACAGCCAACGCAAGCTCAAGCTCGTAGCCCAACTCCTCCAAAGGAATACCTCTCTCGGTAGATACCTGTTTCAAGTGCTGCAGGATGTCCATGTTCACCCGCCCACGGAACCAATAAAAAAGGCCGCCCTGTAGGCGCCCTCGCAAAAGTTCCGCCAGCTATTTGTACTTGCATTATAGCACAGAGTCGGACCGCTGAAGGTATATGGACGTGTCAAAATCTGCCCGTGTACGAGGTTCTCGTCAGCGGGCTGGAGATCACAGGCCACCACGGGGTGACCCAAGACGAACGCGCTCATGGCTGTAGGCTCAAGATCGACGTCTGTGCCGAGGTCGACGGCTCTGCGGACGAGACCGACGATGTCGGCGATACGGTCGACTACGGCGAGCTGGCCTCCCTGATCGTCGAAGTCAGCGATTCAGGCAGCTATAGAACGCTGGAGAGGCTGGCAAGAGCGGTCTGCGACGAAGCCTTTCAGCGGTTCCCTTCCCTGCTCTCTCTTGAGGTCCAGATCGACAAGCTCGACCCGCCGGTGCCTTTCACGGTGGGCTCTCTCGGGGTGCGTCTAAAGATGACCAGGCCCCGATAAACTCAACGGTATCGTGCTCTTTCTTCCCCACGGCCTCCTCATGATATTTAGGATCAGTTCGACAGTGATGGCGGCTTGAACGGCGCGGTTACAGCACAGGTCGTTGATGCCCAACAGCACCTAAACCACGCAAGAACCGGGTACACGCAGGTATGAGTGCGACCTACCATGAAACAGACGTACCCCCCGGCCCGACTGTAACTTCCTGGTCGTTTCCTCGGTAGCGAATTGTGACCGTCGTGTCTGGCTCGCCGCGCACCACTACTTCCGTCATTTCGCCATCCTTCCACGAAATGTCCAGTTCCACTGCACCCCTAGCTCTGACGCCCTTCAAAGACCCGCTCGGCCACGCCCTCGGTAGAGCCGGTAGAATCTCGATCGCTCCGTCGTGGTCCTGGATGATCATCTCTAGGATGCCGGAGAGAGCGCCGAAGTTACCGTCGATCTGGAACGGCGGGTGCGCGTCGAACATATTCGGATAAGTCCCGCCTCCTCCGCCTCCCACGGGTTTCAGCTGGTTTCGCAACATCAGGTGCGCGTGGTCGCCGTCGCGCAAGCGCGCCCAGAAGTTGATCTTCCAGCCCATCGACCATCCGGTGCCTCCGTCGCCGCGCATTTCGAGCGACTTCTGCGCAGCTTTGAACAGCTCCGGTGTCTTCGTCACGGTGATCTCTTCGCCGGGGTGCAGCCCCCAGAGGTGCGAGACGTGCCGGTGCTTGTTGTTCGGGTCGTCCTTGTCTTCGAGCCACTCCTGTAGCTGTCCGTACTGTCCGATTTTGTTCTTCGCAATGCGGTCGGCGGTGGTGCGCAACTCTTCTTGTAAATCCTCATCAATCCCGAGTTCTGATGCCGCGTCGGCAGTCGATCTGAGCAGGTGGCGGATGATGTTATGGTCCATCGTCGGTCCCATCACGAGCCCTCCGATCTCAGGCGAGTTCGACGGGCCAGAGACCAGCTCTCCCGTTACCGGATGCTCGGTCAGCGCATCGAGGAAGAACAGGCTCGCGCCCTTCATGATCGGATATGCGCGCTCCTTCAGGAACGTCCTGTCCTGGCTGTACAGCCACCGCCACCAGAAGTGCTGGCTGAGCCACGCGCCGCCGGTCTGCCAGATGCCGTGGTTCGCGGCGTTGATCGGCGCAGCTCCGCGCCATATGTCGAAGTTGTGGTGCAGCACCCAGCCTCGCGCTCCGTAGTGCTCCCTTGCTACCTCCGCACCGCTCCTGGCGACCTCTTCCAATGCGTCAAACAGCGCATCGTGGCACTCGCTGAGGTTCGCGCGCTCGACCGCCCAGTAGTTCATCTCCGTGTTGATGTTGACCGTGTACTTCGACTCCCACGGCGGTCGGTTCGAGTCGTTCCAGATTCCTTGGAGGTTCGCAGGCTGCGTCCCAGGTCTGCTCGATGCGATCATGAGATACCGGCCGTACTGCGCGAGCAACACCGCTAGGCCCGGGTCGGGCTTGCCCTCGGCAAAGCGAACGAGCCGCTCGTCGGTCGGAAGCCGCTCTGCCTCTGGTATATGACCGAGATCGAGAGACATCCTTCGGAACAGGCCCTGGTGATCCTCGATGTGCCGTTTTCGCAGATCTTCCCATCCACGTCTGCGGGCTCGGACGAGCGCACCCATCGCGCGGGTGTTCGGATCGCCGTTCACGCTCCAAGGAGACACGAAGCTGGTCGCCGGTGCCAGCAGGACAGTCGCAGACTTTGCGCCTTCAACAGTGATCGTCAGGCCGTTCGACGAGATCGTTCCCTCTTCAATCGTAACCGACATGCGAGCCTCGTATCGGACGCCGCCTTCTTCGACCCGGCCTTTCACGATAAACTCGTTCTTGCTGTTGATCGACTTCTCTCCCTCATGAGCATCGACGAGCCACGCGCTGAAATTGAGACGCTTTTCGCCGTGCGCTTCTAGACGGTAGACGATCACGCCGTCGCGATAGCTGGCGAACGCTTCGCGGCTAAACCTGTCCCCGTCAATCGTGTATTCGACGGTCGCAAGTGCCGAGTCAAGGTCGAGCTTGCGAACGTAATCGGTTGCCCCGGCGTGATTCAGGAAACTGATGCGGAGATCGCCGAAGTTCTGATACGCCTTCTGCCGTATCGGATCGCTCATGAACTCGCGCATGGCTAGTTCGTCAGCCTCCTGCTGCTTTCCTTCCCAGAGCAGCCTGCGGATCTCTGCCAAGTGCTCGACCGCTCCTTCTCGCGCATAGCTGTGCGGCTGCCCAGACCAGAGGGTGTCCTCGTTGAACTGGATCCGCTCCTCCTCGATCCCGCCGAACACCATCGCGCCGATGCGCCCGCCGCCGATCGGCAGAGCCTCCGTCCAGGCCTCAGCAGGCTTTGTGTACCAGAGTTCCAACCTAGTGCCGTCCTGCTGTAGGGCTGCGAACAGCGCCAGCGTTGCCAACATGCCCTCTATTCTGCGCCAACGGGGCGTATTATGAGAAGAGCATGGAGAAGATCGTTCTCGCAGCGCCCCGTGGTTTTTGCGCTGGGGTCGCCTACGCGATCGAAGTCGTGGACCTCGCTCTGAAGATCCACGGCTCGCCCTTGTACGTCAGGCACGCGATAGTGCACAACGAGTTTGTCGTGAAGAGCTTCGAGTCGCGCGGCGTGATCTTCGTCGAGGACGTCAACGACATCCCCCCCGGATCGGTGGTCGTATTCTCCGCGCACGGAGTGTCGCCGGCTGTCCGGCGCCTCTCTGCGCGGAGGAACCTGACGATCATCGACGCGACCTGCCCGCTGGTGACCAAGGTCCACAACGAGGCGAAGCGGTACGCGGCAAAGGGGTACTTCATGGTCTACATCGGCCACGAGGGGCACGTCGAAGCGGAGGGCACGATGGGCCAAGCGCCTGAGAGCATGTTGCTCGTCGAGACGCCTGAGGACGTCGCAGCTCTGGAGCTTCCGCCACACGACAAGCTCGCGGTTGTGACGCAAACAACGCTGAGCGTCGACGAGGTGCAGGCGACGGTCGCAGCCCTGCGCGAGCGGTTCCCTTACATGGAGATGCCGAAGAAGGAAGACATCTGCTTCGCGACCACGAACAGACAGTCGGCGGTGAAGCAGTTGGCGGCGGGGTGCGACGTGGTGCTGGTCGTCGGTTCGACGACGTCTTCTAATTCCAACCGTCTGCGCGAAGTCGCCGAGGCGCACGGCGCGCGCGCGTATTTGATCATGGAGCCGTCGGACGTTTCAGCGTCGTGGTTCGAAGGAGCTAACTGCGTCGGAGTGACCAGCGGCGCCTCGACGCCGGAGAGCCTCGTCGAGGACATCGTAGGCCACTTGCTCTCTCTGTCTCCCGAGGCGACGACCGAAGTGCTGACGACGACCGAGGAGAACGTCGAGTTCAAGCCCCCGCGCGACCTGATCCAGCTCGCGATGGCGAAGGCTTGAAGAGGTTTTATTCGACATATACGTCGTATATGACCTATATGGCCCCCGAATCCGCCACGACCCGCCGCCAGCAAATGGAGGACGACACTCCGTGCGTGTACGTGAGATTGACGTGAACGACGAGAGTTTGGTAACTCTTGCATCTCGCGATTCGTCTCTCCTGTGATGGTGTGGGGACTTGTGTTGGTAACGTCCGCTGTCGCACTGGGTACCCCGGTGAACGACGCGAACTGGGTGTCGTTCGGCGGCGCGGGCGCATTCGTGCCACACAAGACGATCCGGATGCTCGGCGAAGACATCAACATCACGATCTACGACGATAAGATCCACGTTCGGGTGTGGTTCTCCTTCCGCAACGACGGGCCAGAGACGACGGTGACGATGGCGTTCCCCTTCGAAACAGTCGCTTATAGCGAACCGATAGTTAAGCGGTTTGCCAGCAAGGTCGATGGCGAAGCTGTTGCAACGACAAGAGTTGCTATTCCACCGTTCAACAAGTCTGTTGCGGAGTGGGCTCCAGAAGGCTACATCAGCTCATACGCCTATACGAAGGAAGTTCATTTTAAGGCCGGTCAGCGACGATTCGTCCTCGTCGACTATGTGACCGCACATGGGGCTGTCTGGGATGGGAACTCTGACGAATACGTTTTGCGCACAGGGGCGACTTGGGCAGGCAAAATCGGGATTTGCACAATTACTGTGGACTGGTCGAACACGACAAAGCTAAGCGATCCGAGCCTGAAGTTCTATCGCGAAGACTTGTCACAGTTTGAATCGAAGTGGACCTATATCGACAGTAAGAGAGCTACAACGACCATAAGCGATTTTGAGCCGGACTTCGACCTTTCCCTTTCGACCTCTCGAACTCAGTCATCTGAATAAGTCTCGAACGGGTCGGGCATCTCGACGTACTCGGTTCGCGTTAGAGCCACACCGCTCCAGTCGAAGGCGTAGAACCGAGGCCCAGATCGCTCCAGAACTTCCCGCACTAGCGCGGCACGGCCCTTCGCGCGGGTGTTGCTAGGCGGCTCGGTCATAGCGTCCAGAATTTCGATCTCGTCGACGAAGTCGCGCACTCCTTCGCTGGCTGCGTAGCCGTGGAAGAGCGATCTATCCGGATCAATGTTGTGATACTCCAAGTCAAAGGAGTGCAGCGCAGGCGCGTCCCAATCCAGCCCCTCTGCCTCCTTGTACATTTCTACGATCTTGCGCTTTGCGACCCAGTCGATTCGATCACCGAGGGCAAGAGGATCTTTCTCCAGCCCGTCCAAGACGAGCTCCCACTCAGCCAACACCCAGTCGATGTCATCGTTGCCGCCCTTGTATCGCTGAGCGAGCTTCAAGTACTCGCGCTGCACATCGACGGCCCCGATGACCGAACCGTCTTCCATCTTCACCGGCCAGGAGAACGACTGGTCCCTAGAAACTACTCGGAGCGCGATGAGCGGCTCGGCGCAGCGAAGGCGATCGGGAATAAGATCGTCCTCGACCAGAGCAAGCACTAGCGACGTGCTGCCGACTTTCAGAGCGTACGCGTAAGTGTTCTGGTTGGACTCGCCGAACAGCAGGTGCAGCCGGTGCGCGCCCTCGTGCGCGTAGAAATGCTCCCACTTCGGATTGATGAGCGCGCGATTGAACCGCACTCGGGACGCGACCGTTTTCAAGATGTGGTCCGCCCGCTGACTCAGCTGAAACGGCACCGAGTCGTCTTCCAAAACGTCGTACACCTGCGAAACCCAGATGTAGTCGATCGGGTTTCGATTCACCTCGTCGTAATCCGGTACGCCGCCGGATATGAGAACGTGTCCTCCGACCCTGCCAACGCCAGCAAAGATCTGCCGTGTCACCAGGAACGGGTACAGCTTCGGGGCGTCGACGGTGAAGAAGTCCTCCGTCATCTCGACGAGGTAGTTCTCGTGGCACCCGAACGTGTGGCCGCCGAAGTGGTCCACCGAGTTGTTGTAGACGCTCACCTCGTCTTGCAGCTTTAGCTCTCGAAGGGCTCGAAGTATCTGCCGCTGGCCCGCGCGGTCGTTGGCTATGAGGGTTTTGAGGTCTCGACACTCAGCGGTCGCGTACTCCAAATGCGAGCCTACAGCATCGACGTACAGCCGACCGCCGTTGATGAGAAACCCCCCTGCCCCGGCTGGCTCGAACACCTCGTCGCGCGAATGCAGATCGATCGCCCCGAGCCTCGCTTCGTAGAAGATATGGTCCTTGATGAGTTCGACTACGGCGTCGGGGAATCCCGCGCTGTCCGAGACCAAGGTACCAAACTCGGTCTCGACGCCGAAAATCCGCTCGCCGCGCGCGTTCACCATTACCTGATATTGTACGTTGTCGCGCCGCCACCTGACACGCGCTGCCGTTTGGCCGTAGAATAGAGCAGTTGGCATGAGCGATCTTTCGTCTAGAAAAGAGCAGATCCTGCGCGCGGTGATCGTCGAGTACGTGTCATCCGCTGAGCCGGTCGCTAGCGAGATGATCGCGAAGAAGTACGAACTCGGCGTTCGTTCGGCCACCGTGCGCAACGAGCTGGCTGAAATGGCAGAGCTCGGGTATATCATTCAGCCGCACACGAGTTCGGGCCGCATTCCCAGCGATCAGGGCTACCGGTACTTTGTGGATCGGTTGCTGAAGGTCGCTCCGCTCGACCGCGAGAGGCGCCGAAAGGTGGACGGTGCGACGGAAGACGACGAGACACTTGGCGAACTGCTGTCCGAATCAACGCGGGCGCTCAGTAGATTGACGCACTTGCTCAGCGCCGCAACGACCGTTCGCAACGGATCGGTGGTAGTGCGCGCTGCGGTCGTTACATCGATCGGGCCCGGCAGCGCGCTGCTCGTCCTGGCCCTGAGCAACGGCCATGTCGAGAACCGCGTCGTCGAGTGCCCCAAGGACATGACGCTCGACGATCTCGGCCGCGCCAATCAGTTCCTCGGTTCGACCGTGACCGGCGAGACGCTGCGCTCGCTGACGCGCTTTCGATGGGACTCGTCTGACCTCGGTCGGCCAAACGATCTGCTGGCGAAGGCCGCTTCGACGATCCGCGCCGTCGCGAAGGACCTGACGCGTGGCAAGGTCATCATGGAGGGGCAGGAGTACATCTTCGCCCAGCCAGAGTTCCAGCGCGATCGCGCCCAACTTGAACTGCTGATGAAAAGTATGCAGGACGAGGCGGCGTTGTACGAGGCGCTTTCCTCGACCAGCAAAGGCAAGACTACGATCACGATCGGCAAGGAGAACAGGCGCGAGACCCACTACACGCTTTCGATTCTCCACCATTCGTTCTACGTGAAAGAGGAGCGAGCGGGAGCGATCGCGCTCATCGGGCCGACGAGAATGAACTACGAGGTCGGAACGCGATTGCTGAACTACACCGCGAAAGCGATCAGCGAAACGCTGACGAAAGTGCTCGGCTAGGCGCTACAGTTTGAACAGGTCGTCCGACAAAGTCGGATTGACCACGACCTCGGTGCAAATAATGGTCCCAGCGACCTTGTTCTCGGCGTTCTTGACGATCGCCGTTTTCGGGAACCAGATGTCGCCAAACTTCGTCGCGTCTTCATACAAGAACGTCGCTCGCAGATTTCCTCGTCGGCTGTACCAAGCGCGTTTGGTGAGAAATCTCCTCTCAGGGTCGATCCAAACTCGATGCCGCGACTTGTCGCCGTGCTCGGGTTTGTAGGTCAAGTCGAACACCCACTCTCCCGTAAGCCTGTCCGTTCGGACGTATTTCGCATCCATATACCCGTCGAAGAGCGACTTGGTCAGCAGTCCGAAATCCAAAGTCGTCTGTCGCTTTGCCGGGTTCTTCGAGTTGTCCTCCCGTTTCGATAAGTTCACCTTAGGGATTCTGTACACCTTCTTTGGCCCGTTGATGATCATGACGATCCTGGTGTCATCGACGGCGGTCGAAAGCCGTATCTTGAACGGCTCCTTCATTTGGACCTTCATCCGCTTGAATCGGTAGGAGGCCGCGAAGTCCTTGTTGATCTTCCGGAGCTCTGACTGCTTCGCGCCCGACACAGTCGTAACAAACGTAGCCGACTTGAATCCGATCAGGACGGCATCTTCGATCGTTGGGTCCTTTTGGGTTATCAGAGCTACGGCAAGCAGTGCAGTCGTCATATCAGCGATTCCTTCTCACGATGAGCTTCAGGTGAGTCTACGTACATTAAGACCTCCAAAGCGTCAAAGGTGCCCGCATTTGAGTCATTATATGTTGATTGTCGGCAGGAATGCAGTCGATGCCCTTTGACTCGCCCCAAGAGTTCTACCGTAGCCGGATGCGGTCCGTTGATCGCAGGCGGCTGCTCACCCCGCGCAGCACAGGCGAGATTTTGGACCTCGCAACCCGCCTGTACCAGCGGCTCGCCCTGCCGCTGTTGCGACTCACGTTTCCGCCGATGCTGTTTTGCTTCCTCGGGCTGATTTTCTTCCAAGGGTTCGTGCTTCCAGGCCTCTGGGGGACGAGCAATCCAGACAACTACGCTGCGCAGGTTGGGGAAGTGGCCATTGCGTTCGCCGTTTGGCTGCTTGTCGCCCTGCCGGTGTTCGCCGTGGGCCTCGGTTATGCGACGGCGCTGAGCGGTCGCTTGGTTTCCGGCTATATCCTGTCGCAGGAAGTCGATTTGAAGGAGGCGGTCCAGAGCGCGAAAGTCGGCGCGATGACGACGGCGAGGCTACTATTTAGAATCGTTATGCGCGCGAGCGCCATCCTGATCATCGCTGGGGCGTTGTTGCTGTACAGCGCTTATTTGGAATCGTCGGGAGCGGGGTCGAGCACTGCCCTAGACTTCGCCAGCGTGCTGGCATTCATGGCTTTTATCGTCGGGATTATTGCAATGCCGATCATGATAAACATCGACGGGCTCGCCCCGGTCGTCGCGATCGTAGAGGGAGTATCGAGCAAGGATGCCCTTCGCCGAAGCCGACTGCTGATTCGCCGCCAGAGACACATTCCCGACGGTTACCAGGCGCTCGTTCTGACTTGGTTTATCTGCTTGCTCACATGGGGAGCGCTCTATGCAGGCATCAACACAGTGCTGGGGATGGCTGGCGTGATTGCGTGGGCGGAGTCGATCGGCGGTAGATCCATCGGCATGGCTGTGCTAGTAGAAGGCTTGAACGCGCTGCCGTCTTTCCTGGCGCTCTGGCTGCTCGTCCCATTCTTGAGCTGTTCCTTGGTAACGATTTATTTTGACCGTAGAATCAGAGTGGAAGGTTTCGACATTGAAACGATGGCGCGCGATGTATTGGAAGGCACTGAAGAGGCTGATCTGCGGTTGTAGCATCGCTCTAGCCGCAGCGATAAGTTCCGGCTCGGACGTTGAAGACTTCCGAGGCCTGGTCGAGAACGCCTCGAGCAGCGAGTCCCTGCAGACGGCGCTTGAAAACGCACCAACGTCGTTGACCGAGGACGCCCAACTGGGAATCAGTCGCCGCCTCGCAGACCTGGACAGAGTACAAAGGTCGTGGGAGAACGTGCAACGGGAGCTGCTCGAGGACCTGTCCGGTCGCATGGTTATGGAGCTTGAGGCGTTCCCCGGCGAAGTGACCGACGCACAGCAGCAAGCCGAACAGATACTGTCGTCTCCGCTGTATGTCGACTACGGCGAGAAGGAGGGCCGCAACTGGTTGGACAGACTGGGACGCCGCATCAGCGAAATCATCGCCGCCCTTCTCGAAAAGCTGTTCAACCGAAGCCCGCAGATAGGCTCGCTACCCGGAGCCCTTCCGCTTGGCTTTGTGACGACGATCGCATGGGTACTGCTCGCGATCGCCTTGCTAGTCGCGTTAGTTTTCGTCCTGATGCACATCAAGATCCGTGCAAGAAGAAAGCGCGTCGGCGGAATACTGGAGGAAGATGAGCCGGAGAGAACCGCCAGCGAGTGGCTGGATCGCGCGAACAGCCTTGAGGCTGAGGGCCGTTACAGAGAGGCTGTGAGATGTCTGTACATCGCAAGCCTCGTTCGATTCGACGAGTCAAATGTGGCGAGGTTCATCCGCCACGAAACCAACTGGGAGCACCTGTATCGAATTGAGGCAAGCCCTAAGATGCCCGAGGAAGCAGATTTTCGAGACCTTACGCAGAGCTTTGACCAGATCTGGTATGGAAACCTCAAAGCGACAGGGGACGACGTCCGCTACTTCAAGGAGAAGTACATAACATTATGTCGACTGCTCGGCGTTCCGATCGCCGCATGAACCGGTGGGGGTTCTCGTTCACCATCTGGGGGCTGGTCGGCCTGCTGGTCATCTCGCTGACCGTGCTGTTCATATCGAGGAGCGAGCCGCAAAGCTTCCCGAGCACAACGAACGTCAAGCCGAGCGGAGTGGCGGCGTTCGCGGAGCTGTTGAGGCGCGACGGATTCGATGTTTCCCTAAACAGAGAACAGAAGCCAAGGCTCGAGCCGGATGACCTCGTGATCTTCGTCACGCTGCCTTATGAACCTTTCGGTGCGTTTCAGGACGTATTCGACGAGCTTGAATCGGAGGAATTCGAGGAAGGGCCATACGTGTCTCCGACGGAGGAAGCCCTCGCAGTACACGTCTTGTTGGGCGGTCGTGTGCTGCAGGTTTTCATGACAAAAGGGTTCTCCGAGGCTTCGAAGCTCTCCGAGGCTGCGCTCCGGCTCTCATCCAACGTAACTGGGTCGGGCGAATATCTGGTCAATGCCAGGCCTTACTTGGATGCGTCGACGACTCTGCCGATATCGGAGGCCGCGTATCGCGGCTGGTCTTACCCCGGAGCGACCTTCACCCTGCACTACCCGGCTCAAGAGGGCGCAGTCGTCACGGTCGCGGACGGGATCGGCATGACAAACCGATTCCTGGGTGATAACGATAACGCCGCGTTCTATCTGTATCTTGTTCGGCAGATGGCCGGACACAGTAAACGAGTCGTCTTCGTCGAAGCAGGCATCGGAAACTTCGACACCACCACCGTGTACACGATGCTCGGATCATGGTCGGCTGCGGCAAGGTGGCAGGTGCTGTTGCTTCTTGCCGTGATCATCTTCACCTTCGGCGTTCGATTTGGCTTGCCGGATCGCAGGAGGAGCGTGCAGCGCGGCAGCCGCGAGCTGGTCGAAGCAGTGGCGACCGCCATGAGGCGCGGTAAAAAATCCGGCACTGCCCTAAATCTGCTGCTTCAGGAAGTTGACGAGCGAATTCGGAAGGCTACGGGCACACCAGCGAGCTCAGATCGTCTCAAGCTGCTCCGCGGCGTACCAACGAGCTTGCGAGAGCAGTACCTGGCAGTTGAGGAAATGGTCGCATTTGAAACATCGGCAAGTAGGGCCGCAGTTGCAGCGCAAGCGCTGCTGGCCGCGTTGGAGGCGTTCGAGGCCGACACGCGTCAAGCGCAGTAAGCTCAGAATCTGATATAAACAGTGCGAACCAAACCTGGAGCTGTTTGAGAATTGGAAACGCCAGCCCACGGCACACCGGAATTCAATCGGATTGAGATTCACAAGTTTGCCATTCGGTTTGGCATTCTTGTGGCACTGCTGGCGTTGATTCCCGTCTTCATCGGGCTCTTGGCCGCGCCCGAGAGCGGTCGGTACCTGCCGTTCCCGACCGGCATGGACGACCAGATGGTGTACGCCGCTTGGGTGCACCAATCAGCGGACGGGCAACTGCTGTTCGACAACCGCTTCACGACGATGGAGCAGCCAGGCTTGACGATCCACGTTTACTTCCTCGTCGTCGGATGGCTGGCAAAACTGATCGGAATCAGCCTGGCGCTGACGGTTGCGCGAGCTGGTTTCAGCTTCCTTGCCGTCGTGCTTCTCGGCAAGTTCCTCGCGCGCCTGAACTTCAACAGCTTCACCGGGAAGTTTGCTGTCGTTCTGGCAGTTCTAGGT
The DNA here is from genome assembly GCA_022563855.1 of Armatimonadota bacterium. Classification (NCBI taxonomy): domain Bacteria; kingdom Bacillati; phylum Armatimonadota; species Armatimonadota bacterium. The sequence goes on along the minus strand of JADFMN010000001.1, from coordinate 75,276 downwards.
GGCGGACTCTCGTTTATCGCTTGGCAGATGTTCGGTCGCACTCTCGAGACTGGTGCGCCATGGTTCGGGTCCATCATGAGCGGCCATTCCCCGATCGACAACTGGCAGCCGGAGGCGTTCGTGTTCCCCTCGATGCTCGTCAACGGCCTGTTCATGGCCAGCCTGTGCCTCATTCTTGTCGTGTTCATTTCTGTTCTCAACGCCCGTGAGTCTTGGAAGCCGGTGTTGCCGGCAGCAGCCGCGATGGCCGTACTGATGAACATCCACAGCTACGATGTGTTGTTGCTTGTCCTCGTGCTGATCGCTTTCGTCGCGAGCTTGTTCGCTTCCGGCCAGCTCACTTGGCTGTGGACTGTGCGATGTGCTGCGATCGGCCTTGGCGCGCTCCCTTCCGCACTTTGGTTTCTGCACGTGCTGCGCGTCGACGAAGTGTTCCAGGCGCGGGCGAATACTTTAACGTACACCGGCTCCTTCGCTCAGATTCTCGTTGGGATCCTCCCCTTGTTCGTACTCGCGATGATCACGCTGCATCGGTCGGAGTTAGAACCGATGAGGCGCAAGATCGGGCTCGCACTGATATGCGGCGGCTCGGTGGTGCTGTTCATTCTTGCAAAGCCGCAATCAAGCGGATACGTTGTCAACGCCGTTGCTTGGGGCGCGATGATCGTTCTGGCGATCGTCGCGGTTGCGCTGCTCGCAAGGAAGGACCTTGGATGGAATCTGCTGTGGTCGTGGGCGCTGGTCGGACTTGTTGCCCCGTACTTCCCCGCTCTGTTCCAGCGAAAACTGACGATGATGCTCGCCGTTCCGTGGGCAATTATCGGGGCGATCGGGCTGGCTCAGGCGTTGCAGCGCATGGATCGGCAACCGCGAAACCTCGTCGCGGCGCTGGCTCTGGCGGTGTGTTCGGCTACGTCGGTTTTCTGGCTTCAGCGCGAGCTGACGCTTGTGCGCAGCAAAGTGTCCAGCACCACCGTTCACGCGCTCTATCTCACGCGCGACGAAGCCGTAATCGTCGACCTCCTAAACGAGATCTCTGGGAAAAAGACGGTGATCGCCATGACTGGAGTTTCCTCCGCCGACCTCGGATCACCGCCGTACTTGTCAGACCTAAACCCAATTCTGTCCGGATTGACGGGTGCGTACACCTATGCCGGGCATTGGAGCGAAACGCCTTCTTACGGCGGGCCGAACGGCCGACGAGATCAGAACACAGCCTTCTTCATCCAGGAGGTTCCCCTAAACGAGAGATTCGCCATTCTAGAGGAGTGGGGGATCGACTACGTCGTCGCCCCCGTGCCCGAAACGTACAGCCAGATCCGCTTGGTAGATTTGACTCCCCTAGGCGAAATCGTGTACGAAGGGAATCAGTTGAGGCTCATTCGAGTCCGTCGTCCGTAGAGTCGTCCACGGCAGGAGGAACCTCGGTGAGGTCCTTGTTCAGCGCCACTACCTTCGGACCGCCGCGATAGTAGCTTCGAGATAGCACTGTGCGCGAAACCTCTTCCCCGTCCCTGCGCACGACCTTGGTCGTGACGGCTTGATACCCCTTCCCGCCTTTTTCGATTACGACGATCTCACCGGCTTCAAGCGACTTGTCGTGTTCGTACTTGATCGGATGCTCCCAGCTTTTCGTCACGCGCTGGTAGATGTTGACCTCCAGTCCCGGATCATCTTTGCCCAAGATCGAAAACGTAAGAAGCCGCGGCTCCCACTTCGCGGAAATTGCAATCGGTTCTGCGCGCGTGTTCTTAAAGCTCATATCGACCTCGCCGTACGATACGGCGGCGTCACGGCCTAGAGGCACGTAAGGAACTGCAAACGTGTGGCAAGAGCGCTTGTCCATCTCCATATTGGCGAGCAGCGCGGCGTTGTACAGCGTGGTGCTGACCTGGCACACGCCGCCGCCGATCTGAAAGCCGTGCAGTCCCCGCACGTATGCGCCCGCCTTTTGGAATCCTCGATCGAGAGTTCTCTTGCCTACGCGGCCGTTGAAGCTGAACTCCTCGCCGGGAAGCAGCACCAAGCCGTCAATAATCTCAGCGGCTCGCTTCAAGTTCTGGCTGCGTTTGCTGTTCGGACTTGAAAACCGCGTTGAAAACTCTCCTACGACGGTGTTGATCACCGCAAGTTCAGAGTCACGAATGCGCTTGCTGCCGGCGATGACGGGGATGGCAATCTCCGGGATGTCGTCCGAGTCGAGGCTGGCGAAGAACGCCTCGAGGAGCACTTGCTCGACGCCGCTTGGATCCACTTCGTACGACGGAACCTCGAAACTCAATTGAACCTCCCCATCGATCAGTGTCGCACGCGCTGCTGCGGGCTCTGGCTCGATGACCCGCAGGTACTCCGCCATCACATCGACCGCCTGCTCGCCCATTATGATGGAGGGGGCAGCGACCGTGACCGGCTCGGAGCTGCGACCAGCCTTCCGCAGCGCCCAAGCAACGAGCGTGTCGCGTTCAAGAGGATCGATCGTCTGGTCGTAGTCCAGATCGACTCCCAGTTGAGCGAAGGTCGCGACGACGGTGGGCCCATCAACGTTAGGGCTGTACAGCCGCACGCGTCTATTTCGCTGGTCGGCCCACCACTGCTCTAGCTTCTGCTTGGCGGCCCCCGGGGCGAGTTCGCCCACGTCGATGCCACCGATTTCCGTCGATGCCCTGAGTTTCTCGGGATACGCAGCGATGGCGTACCCGACAGCAAGAGACCCAACGCACACGGTTGCTGTGCATGCAAAGAGAACGGATTTGAGTTTGCTGGACATGCTCGTCGGGGTCACCTATATCAGACGTCTTTCTTACATTATGTGTTCTGCGGAACAGAACCTTGACCCCAGCGGGTCTGGCGAGGCCACCAGGGCTCCGGTAGAATCAAACCATTATGCCCAAGCTAGTGTGGCTCAACGGAGAGCTTAGCGAACTCGAAAAAGCAACGGTCAGCGTATCTGATCATGCCCACCTGTACGGAGACGGCCTCTTTGAGGGAATCCGCATTTACGGCGGCAAGATATTCAAGCTGGACGAGCACCTTCGGCGAATCTACGGAGGATGCCGGTACATGGGCATCGAAATGGAAATGAGCCGGGATCAGCTCAGATCGACGATCCTCGACGTTTGCGCCAAGGCCGGGATCAGCGACGGCTATATCCGCCTCAACGTTACGCGGGGCAGCAGCCTGGGGCTCGATCCGCGCGCATTGGACGGTATAGCGCCGAACGTCATGATTATGGTTTCGACCCTCGCGCTGTACAAGGCGGAAGATTATGAAGCAGGCCTCGACGTCATCACGACCTCGTTTCGGGTGATGCCGCCAGACAGCCTGGACCCGGGTTTGAAGTGCATCGGCCGCTACCCAGCCAACATCATGGCCAAGGCCCAAGCGAATCGTGCGGGGGTCGGCGAAGGCCTGATGTTGAATCAGCAGGGATTTGTGGCGGAATGCACGGGCGACAACCTCTTCATCGTGCGAGACGGCGTCCTACGGACTCCCCACCCGTCGGCAGGGATTCTGAAGGGCATTACCCGAGCCACCGTGATGAACTTGGCCCGAGGCCAGGGCGTCACTGTAATAGAGGATATGATGACCGTCGTCGACATCTACGAGGCTGACGAGGCGTTCTTGACCGGAACGGCAGCTGAGGTCATTCCGATGGTCAGCCTGGACGGACAGCCGATCGGAGACGGCAAGCCAGGTCCGCTCACGAAGAAGCTGATGCAGTTATTCAGAGACGAGACGCGAACCGGAACGGAGTTCTTGACGTCTTGAGACATACACTGATCGACGGTGACGGCGACAAGGCTACGGTTGACGCCGAGGGCATCGACCGGGGCTCTGGCGTCCGAGGTCTCGGGCGGTTGCAGGAAGCTGTGCTCGCCGCGAAGGTGGAATCGCAGGCGTGCCCGCTCTGTGGATGGACGCTGAAGCAATTCATCGAAACGCAGCGGGTCGGATGCGGCCTTTGCCACTCCGTATTCGTCTCTGCAATAGAAGTCGAGCGCGATAATCAAGAACCAGAGTAACATGGCCCGGAATTTGGTACCTTCAGCTATGATGCACAACGTCGTCAAGTGGTCCGTCGGACTGGGAATGGCTGCTTTTGCAGCAACAGGTCTCGTAGGCTGTGGCGGCGGCGGCGGAACGATGTTGGGCGACGATCCAACGTCCCTCTTTGTCAATGCGAGTCCGGATTCGGACACCCTTGACTTTTGGCTGAATGAGACGCTCTTCGGGGACGCCCTCACTTACCTTGAGACTACGCCCGATTTCGTAAGTTTTGAGTTCATCAGCGACGATGACGGCGCCTACGATGTCATCATATCGGATCCCAATACGGGCTTCGAGTACGACTCGCAGAATCGAGTTTTTCCGAGGGACACGCACTCGATTGTCCTCTCAATCGGTTTGAAGAACTTCGTCGCTGGCGAAGAGATCAAACGGCTCCAGCACACTATTCTCATCATCGATCGCGTCGCGCCGCTGGGAAACAAGGCCAGGTTGTACATCCTTCACGGGTTCATTCGCGAGGTTGGCAAGCAAACGCCTGCGATCTCGTTCCAGAACCCAGGCGACAATCCACAGTACCGGGCAGCCGGCATAGAGTTTGCCGGCGCCTCCCTGCTCACCGTCGATAGCGGCACCATGGATTGGGTGGCGCGGAGGGATGACGCCGGACCGGATACGATCTACGCCTCCATAACGCAGACCGTGGATCCAGGCGGCGTTTATCTCGTGCTGGTCAGCGGGATCGAGAACGACCCAGACTCCGCCAAGCTGCCGAAAATCACCTTCATCCAGCTTTCTAACGTCGATCCGTAGCAGGCAGCACTGCTAGCGGTGGAAAGCTAAGTCAAAACGCGTCGGTGAGCATCGCCCACGTAGGCTATACTTTTTCGCGCCCAATGGGCATTTACTACCGTCTCTTATGTCAAGCAGTTCAGAAGATGACTCACTGGCCGAAAAGCGCTGGTTGAACGCCTTGGCACAAGGCGACCCAAACGCCCTCGGAAATTTATACGAGCTATACGCGGACAAGATTTTTCGCTACACGTTCAGAATGTTGGGGAATAGGGCTGATGCCGAAGATGCCACTGCGGAGACGTTTTTGCGCGTCTTGCGCAGGTCGCGCGACCTACGTGCCGACGGGGCCTTCAAAACGTGGATTTTCCGCATAGCGAGGAATCTTTGCATCGATAAGATGCGGCAGCACAAGCTGTTGCAACTGCCAAACGACACACATTACAGCGGCGTAGAGGAAAAAGCGGCACTTAAGATAACTGTGCACCAAGCGCTCAAGGACTTGCCGGTCGAGTACCAGGAGCCACTGATTCTGTGTGATCTGGAGAACATCTCCGCCAAGGAAGCGGCGGAGGTGTTGAGAATCAGCGTTCCGGCGCTGAAGTCGCGCCTCTACCGAGGAAGGAGAGCGTTGCGCGACCGACTCGGCGGAGCCGTGGAGAGAATGTTATGAACAGCGAACTTTATAAGAGACTGGTCGATATGTACGCCGACCGAGAGCTCACGGAAGAACTCATTCAAGAGATGGAAGCGTACGCCGAAACCGACGACGAACTCAAGCAGGACATGATATCATTGAGGGCGACGGTCGATATTTTGAGCGAGATGCATGACGATGTGGAAGTGTCGGAAGAGACCTATCAGAGGATTCTGCTCAAGCTTCGAACTGCCGGCGTGCAGATCGAGACCGCTGCACCGGAGCCGCAGTACTGGCAGTACCAGCTCCCGATGCAGGGATAGACTCAGAGAATTGAATCATGAAGCTTACAGTAACTAGAAAGGACTTGGCCGAGGCGCTGGCCATCGCTGGCTCCGCGTGCAGCACCCGCACCGCGCTTCCAGTCCTATCATCGATTCGACTTGAGGCTGCAGGATCAGCGCTGAATCTGCTGGGCTGCGACGGCGAGCTGTGGGCCGAAAGCGTCGCGGCCGCCAACGTCGAAACTCCCGGTTCGATCTGCGTGCCGTACAAGCTGCTGTCCGACATCGTCGGCTCTTTGCCCGACGGTCAGGTTGAAATAGCCCTGGAAGGCACCACGGTGCTCTTGCAGTGCGGCAAATCCGAGTTCAAGATGATGGCGCTGACGGCGGACGAGTTCCCTCCGATGCCCAGCGTTGAACCGACCTCCGAGCTGAGCTTTCCGTTCAGTGAGTTCGTGCGAGCGGTGTCTGGCGTTGTCTTCGCGGTATCGGACGACTCGAGCCGGCCCGTGCTGACCGGAGTCTTGTTCTCCTACGACGGAGAGGTGCTGACCCTCGTGGCGACGGATACGCACCGCCTAGCGGTCCAACGGATTCATCGAGAGGGCATTGGATCTAAGATCGACGCGATCGTCCCTGCGAAAGCGCTGAAGACCTTGCGGCAACTTCCCGTCGACGAGGAAGAGACCATCACGGTCCGGTTCGATGACTCACGCCTTCTCGTCGAAGCCGGGAGTTCCAAGGTCGTTTCCCAGTTGCTCATGGGCCAGTATCCAAATTGGGAGAGGGTCGTGCCGCAGGAGTACACGCGATCCTGGACGGTAGACCGCGAAGAGTTTCACGACAACTTGCGCCGAGCGATGATCCTGGCCCGAGACAACGCCAACCGAGTCCGGCTCACCGGTGAAGGCGAGACGATCGTTATCACCGCCAGGAGCGAGGACAAGGGCGAGGCCCGCGAGGAAGTAGCCTGCGTCAGCAAGAACGGCGATATCAAGATCGCTTTCAACGGCCAGTACGTGATGGACGCGCTCAACGCGCTCAACGGGGATGGAATAGCGACTGAGATGACCGAGCCATCGCGCCCTGCTGTACTCAGGCCGACAGAGGGTGGTGACGACCACTTCTGCGTCGTCATGCCGATGGCCGTGGACTAGATCGGTATAGGTCGTATAAGTCCTATAGGACATATAGAACGCTCCGACTGAGCTCAGTCGGAGCGTTCCGCTTAGTTCCAGTCGTCCGTCCGGAACGGGCTGGCCGGCAACCCCGCATCGTTGACCAGGTTGCAGTTCGGATCGGCCAGCCAGCCGTACCGGACTGCGACCGGCAGTTGCACCTGATCGCTCCAGACAACCACCTTGTCCCCCTTGATTTGGACCTGGGCCGGGACGAAATTCTGGTCTGCCCCAGCAATCTCGAATCCGAGCAACGCTTCCCCGCTGCTAGGCTTCAAGCCACTGCCAAAATCGAAGCTCACCTCAAGGCGGGCGCCCACGCGCTTGAGCCCGGCGTACAGCGGACCTGACGGCACGACGGACAGACCGTAGATGTCGCGGAGCGCCCAGCGGGCTAGTCGATAGCCTACGTCCTGCTTGTTCTTCGGATGGATGTCGTTGGTGTTGCCGATATCGATGGTCACCGCCATACCGGTCTCCTGCAAGTCGAGCGCCATGAACTGCGCCTCACGCAGCCCAGGCCAACCTGGATTGCCTCTGAAATTGGCCAGCTGCACGAAATAAAACACAAATGAACGCTGCCCCCACGCTCTTCGCCAGTTGTGGATTAACTCGGGAAACGTGCGGCGGTACAGCGACGGATTTCCGGTGTTCGACTCGCCTTGATACCAAATGGCTCCTCGAACGCCGTACTTGGTGAACGGTGCGATCATGCCGTTGTACAGCCCTCCTGGGAACCACGCAGGGCGCCTTGCGGATGCAGGGGCGGAGGCCATGAGCTGCGGACTTGCCATGCGCTCAAGATGATCGTCGAGGAGCACGCTGGTCTCCGGTATGCGCCGGAGTCCTGGTCGGGATATCCACGACTCGACTGGCGTGCCACCCCAAGACGTATGGATCAGCCCGATCACGACGTCAGTCCTCACCCGGATCGACTTGGCAAAAAAGTAAGCTACTGCCGAGAACCCAGCGACGGATTCCGGCGAGCAGACCGCCCAGCCGCCTCCGGCCGAAGCCAAGGGGCTCTCACTGGAAACGCGGGGCACTTCGAACAGCCTGATCCCCCTGTCGGTCGCATTCGCGATCTCCTCGGTCGCGTTATTGCTTTGGCGGACTGCAAACTGCATGTTCGACTGCCCAGAACAGATGAACACATCGCCGAACATCACGTTCTTGAACTCCAGCTTGTTGGAACCCTCGACAGTGAGAACGTGCGGACCTCCAGCCTCGTGCGCTGACAGCGTCACACCCCATTGGCCGTTATCGTCCACTTGTACCAGCCACTTCTCCTCATCGACGATCACGCGAACCTCTTCGCCGGGAGTCCCCCAGCCCCAAAGCCTGACCGGCTGATCGCGCTGCAGCACCATGTTGTCGCTGAACACCGCAGGCATCGTCACGCCGGCAAACGCCGACGCGACAAAAAGCAAGAGCAAGGTTGTTGGGAGTAGCCGCTTCATGGTTCGCACCGTTCAAATTGGAGACGTCTTACGACTGACACAGGTACGCGTCAGCCAAGAATCTGGCGCGCCCGAAAGGATTCGAACCTTCGACCCCCAGCTCCGCAAGCTGGTGCTCTATCCGCTGAGCTACGAGCGCGCACGGAAGCAGATGGTACCCGACGACGGGCACGGTCTAGTGCCGGAAATACGGCCCGTCCAGGTTCAGAATTGGCGAAAAACCCTACTGCACCCGGCAAAAATACCGATACAACCAATGGGCCGGTAGTGCGCCCCAAATTCGAATCACATGTCGATCCTGCAGAAAATCCTACGGCACACCGATTTGATGCTGGGCGTGGCGATGCTCGTCATCGTTTCGATGCTCATCATGCCCATTCCACATTGGGCGCTCGACATAGGTCTGGTCATGGCGATCGCGGCGTCGGTCATCATCATCCTGACCACCGTCAACGTGAAGAACCCGCTAGAGTTCAGCGTCTTTCCCAGTCTTCTGCTGATCACGACTCTCTTCCGACTTGCGCTCAGCATCGCGGCTACAAAGCTGATTCTGGGCACTGCCGACGGTGGACGCGTCATCCAGACGTTCGGCGAATTCGTCCTCGGGGGCAACTTCGTCGTCGGATTCGTCACGTTCTTGATCCTGATGATCGTGCAGTTCATCGTCATCACGAACGGTGCGACGCGCGTGTCGGAAGTTGTAGCGCGGTTCACCCTGGACGCCATGCCCGGAAAACAGATGGCGATCGACGCCGATCTGGCGTCCGGACTGATCGACGAAGCTGGCGCTAGAGCCCGCCGCAAGGAAGTCAAGCAGGAAGCCGACTTCTTCGGAGCGATGGACGGTGCGAGCAAGTTTGTCAAAGGCGACGCCATTGCCTCGATGCTGATCATCGTCGTGAACATCATCGGTGGCTTTATCGTCGGTTTCATGCGGGGCGAGGGGGATGCGATGGTCATCCTCCAGACATATGCAATTCTGTCCGTCGGAGAAGGGCTGGTCATGCAGATTCCAGCCCTTCTGATCTCCACGGCTAGCGGCCTGCTCGTAACGCGAGCAGGCCAAGACCGGGGGATGGGTGAAACGATTTTCGGTCAGGTACTTGGGCAGCACAAGGCACTCAGCTCTGCCGGAATCGCCATGGCTCTGTTCGGCCTAGTCCCCGGGTTTCCGCTGCTTACGTTCGGCCTGATCGGTGGCGCGATCTTCTGCGTCAGCCACTTTATCGGCCGAAACAAAGAACTAAGGAATCTGATAGATGGAGACGGCGACGAGGCCGAGGCCGAAGCAAAGGCCCAGGCTGAAGAGGCATCGCCTGCTCCTACAGGGCCCGAGGCTGTCCTCCCGCTCATCCAGGTTGATGCGCTGGAGATCGAGATCGGCTATGGGCTGACGAAACTCGCCGATTCGCGAGTCGGCGGCGACTTAGCAGATCGAGTCACAGCGACCCGCCGGCAACTGGCGATCGAACTCGGCTTCGTCATGCCGAGCGTGCGAATACGCGACAACGCGGAGTTGGCGCCGACCGATTACGTGATCAAGGTGAGGGGCGAGACTGTCGCAAAGTCCATGGCGAATCCTGATCAGGTGCTGGCCATCGACGGTGGAGCCGTACTGTCGCCTCTGAGCGGAACGCAGACGAAGGAGCCTGTCTTCGACCTGGACGCCGTGTGGATCGACCCGGGACAGCGTGAACACGCAGAGCGAAACGGATACACCGTGGTCGAGCCGGCAGCAATGATCGCTACCCACTTGGCAGAAATCGTCAAGACGTTCGCGGCGGAGCTGATTACGCGACAGGACGTCAACACGCTTCTGGAGAACGCCAAAGAAGCCAACGAGACGGTAGTCAACGAACTGGTGCCTGAAATCGTGCAGATCGGGGACATCCAGAAGGTGCTGCAACATCTGCTCAGAGAGCGGATCCCGATCCGCGATCTCGTCACCATCTTGGAAACGATGGCCGACTTCGCAGGGCGCGTCAAAGACAACGAGCAACTCGGAGAGCTGGTGCGGGCTGCGATCGCCCGCACCATCACGCGCCAATACGCCGACGAAGACGGCCGGGTGTACTGCATCACGCTTGACCCTCCCTACGAGCGAACCCTTCAAGATGCGATTCAGCACACTCCGGGCGGGTCGATCCTGGCCTTGGAGCCGGCCGACCAGAGCAAGCTATTGGAGGACCTTCAACAGCAGTCCGATACGGCGATGGCCGAAGGAAAGCAGCCGGTCGTGTTATGCGGGAACAACCTGAGACTCCCTCTTCGCCGCCTGATCGAGCGGTTCAATCCGAGCCTCTCCGTACTAGCGTTCAACGAAGTATCGAGCCAGGCAGACGTCGAGTTTATCGGCCAAGTCGCGGCGGCCTGATAACCAGCCCGTTCGTTTTGTCATAATCTGGTTGTCATGTCAGAGCTTCAGTTGCGCAGGGCGATTTGCGACGTCGGCCATCTCTTGTGGCAGGGAGGGTTGGTCAACGGTCGCCAAGGGGTGATCACGGCTCGATTGTCCGCCAACAAGATGGTATGTACGCCTAGCGCGCAGAGCAAGGGGCATCTCGATCCTGGCGATCTCTTCGTCCTACCGATCAGAGCGAAGTCGACCAGCAAGGCCAAATCATCGACCAAAAAATCGCAAGAGGATGCTGCGCACGCTGACCTTCTGACTCACCAGGAAATCTATCGCCTTCGCCCGGACTGCGGCGCCGTTGTTCAAGCGTTTCCCCCGATTGCGACCAGCTTCAGCCTAGTGGGCGACGACATCCCGGACAACTTGCTCCCCGAGTCAGCGTCCGAGCTGGGCAGCGTGGCGTCGGTGCCGTTTGCCCGGCCCGGGACTCAGGATGACCTAGACCTGATGCGCCTGTACATAGCTGACCACAAGACGTTCCTCCTGAGCCACAGAGGCGCGCTTGCTCTCGGCAAGGACGTCTACGAAGCCGCGTACCGGATCGAGTCGCTCGAAAGCGTCGCCAAGGTCGTTTTGCACGCAAGGCTGCTTGGCGAGCCACGGTCGATGCCATTAGGTGATTTCGACTGGTACCTGAAGACAGCCCTCAACGGTGACCTTGGCTGATGTCGGTCGAATACTCAAGACCTCGCGGCACGCACGACGTTCTGCCAGACGAAGTGTTTCGATGGCAGCACGTCGAATCTGCGTTCGCTGGTCTGGCGTCGCGCTTCGGGTATTCGGAAATCCGCACTCCGACCTTTGAACCGACAGACCTTTTCACCCGGACAAGCGGTGACACTAGCGACATCGTCACAAAGCAGATGTACACCTTCACGGACAAGGGGGATCGCAGCATGACCTTGAAGCCGGAGGCCACCGCACCCGCGATGCGCGCGTACTTGGAAGGCGGTCTGGCGGGGTCCGGGCAGATTGCGCGGCTTTGGTACAACACGCGCATTTACCGCTACGAGCGCCCCCAAAAAGGGCGACACCGCGAATCGTACCAAGTCGGGGTCGAACTGATCGGAAGCTCGTCTCCCAGCGCGGACGCCGAGGTGATCGAGCTGACTGTCGGCTTTTACGAAGAGATCGGCCTAAGCGGAGTGACGGTCAAGCTCAACTGCATTGGAAAAGCCGCAACTCGCGAGAAGTACGGCGCGGCATTACTGGAGCACGCCGACGCGTGGCTCAAGGACCAGGATCAGGATATCCGTGATCGAGCTGAAAAGAACCCGCTGCGCCTACTCGACAGCAAGTCGTCAGAAGTCCAGCGCGCAATGGAGGGCGCACCGCTCATCACCGACTATCTTGAGGACTCGAGCCGTCAGCACTTCGAGCAAGTACAGTCGCTGCTGTCGGATGCGAACGTGAGCTTTGAGCTTGCGCCAGAGATCGTGCGCGGGCTCGACTACTACACCGACACGGTGTTCGAAGTGCAGGACAGCGGCCTCGGCGCACAGAACGCCCTCTGCGGCGGTGGCCGCTACGACGGCCTCGTCGCTGACATCGGCGGGCCCGATACACCTAGCGTCGGCGTCGCCATGGGCATTGAGCGAGCGCTGATGGCGATGGAGGGTCAAGGCGTCGAGTTGAGCAAGCCGCGCCTGGACGTCTATCTCGTTGCTGCCTCCGAGTCGGCGTGGAGGCCGATCGCAGAGTTGGCCCGCGCTTGTCGGGCAAAGCGGCTGAGCGCGTCGTACGATCTCGATCATCGCCCGGTGTCAAAGCAGTTCAAGCAAGCGGACCGCGCCGGAGCAAGGTTTGCCATCGTGATCGGCGACGACGAGCTGAGCAGCTCTTCTGTCACGTTGAGGGACTTGGACAGCCGCGAACAGTCGGTTGTGCCGCTTGCGGAGGTTATCGGTCGTATATGCGACATGCGCGAATAGCCCTCCCCTGCTTGGTGGCGGCATCACTGTCGAGCGTTGCACTGGCGCAGACCCCGGAGGTCGCGCTGTTCTTCGACCTGCGGCCGACGTTTTTCCAAGACAGCGGCATGACCAGCCGCGTGCGATGGTACGACCCGTTGGGGCGGTACAGCGTGCTGGGATTCCATATCATTCTCGAGACCGGCAACAGGATAAAAATAACGCAGCGCCTCGAAAAGATCGACAACGACGGTGATCCAGATTCGCTGGACGAGTACTACATTGAATCCAGAGGCACTTGGAGAGTTGGGAAGCAGTATCTGCCGTTTGGCCAGCAGAACATCTTGCGCGAGACCGTTCCGGCTGCTCGCTACGATACTCATCTTGTTTTCGACGACGTCCCGATTCAAATCGCCGTCTGCGACAACGGGTCGCGGCTGACGAAGGGCGTAGTCGCTCGGATCGGTCGCTCCGTCGGCATCAGCCTCGCAACCGGAAACCACTTCGCTATCCAGGGGACGGCCTTGACCCAGTTCCAAAGGCCCGAGGATGGGGTCGGGCGCGGACGCGGTTACCGGCTGGCCTACGGCTTCGACGCTACCTACGATGCGTTTGGCGGAGTGTTCGACTTCGAGTGGATCGCGCTGCGAGAGGGAGAGACGATTTTGGACGAAAACCGAGATCTGACTGACTTGCGGTTTCGGTTTTCGACGCGCAAAACCAATTACGTCGTCACGATCGCGTGGTCCAAGTCGTGGAACGAATCGACTGACTGGTATCGAATCCAGATGGAGATGCCGGTGACGAACAAGTTTAGCTGGGAACCGTTTGTCAGGTTGAGGGGCATGGAGTGGTCTGACGTGGGCCTTACCTTGCACATCCGGTTGTGAGCGCGATGGATGCAGTCAAGAACCCGATTTCGATTCTGTTCGCCGCGATAGCGGTGATCGGCGCTGTGTGGTACATGCCGCTGCTGTTTGCCGGTGCTGTAGGCTGGCTTGCGACCGTTGCGTACCTGAGCTTCAAGCAGTCGAGCAGGCGCCGACACGAAAGCGACCTCACCGCTGCCGGCCGTCAGCTGATCAAACCGCTCGTCGCTGCCCGAGCAGAGCTCGACAAGGCGGTCCGATCCGGCCTGCTTCGCCCGGAGTTCGCGTCGATCAGCCAGGAGGCGCTGCGCGAGGCCGACGCCATCATAGAGCAGGCGTCGAGGCGGGTAGACGCCTACGACGGGTTTTCTCGCACCATCAAGGACCGTAAATCCGCGGAGTTCAAACTTGCACAGCTTGAGGAGAAGTTGGCCAGTCAGATGAGCGACGAGGAGCGCCAGTCGCTGCTGAGCGCCATTTCGTCTTGGCGCGGAGTACTCGAGCGGTACGAGGAGATTCAAGCGGGCATGGCGAAGATCGAAAGTACCGTCAATTCGGCCGCAGATGCGATGATCGACGTCAAGGACCGCCTGCTGAACACCGGACAGTCCTCCGGGGTGGAAGACCTGGACGATGACGACCTGCCAGGTATGGTGGATCGGCTGAAGACGCTCACCGCAACGATTGAAGAGGCTGACGAGATGATTGGAGACCGACTGAGATGAGTGTGGGAAAACGCGCCTATAACTTGCTTCGCGGCTACATCAACCGCGAGTGGGATCGGATCAAGAGTTGGGAGCGGCAGGACGCGCTGAGAGAACTGGACGCCGCTACATACAAACGCAGGCAGCCCAAAGGCGTATCTGCTACTGAACCGGATTCCGAAAGGACGGTCTTATACGTGGCGGAAGGCACCACGCCAATCGAGGCCGCACGGCACGTGTTGGGGGTCGAGGAAGGCGCGTCGTTTAGAGAAATCCACCATAAATTCACGAAGCTCAATCGTCGCACAAAGCCGATGAATCTCGAGCCCGGTACGGATGAACGCCGGCAGGCCGCAGACATTCAAAAGAAGATTCATTGGGCGTATCGAACGTTGACCGCAGACATGTCGGACGCGGAGAAGAGGTTCGGCTCGCTCGAAATCGAGTGATTCGCGCCGCTACGGGCCGATCTGCTCCTGCCTGAAGCGGCTCCAGTCGCCGATGTACAGCACCTCTTCCTCCAGTTGCACGTCGAACCGTTCGGAAACTGCGCTCTTGGCGTACTCTGCGAGCTGCCGTATCGCAAACGCCTTGGCTCCGGACTCGTTCACAATGTAGTTTGCGTGCTTTTCTGAAATCAGCGCTCCCCCGTATCGAAACCCCTTGAGTCCAACCGCTTCGATCAAGTAACCGGAAGGCACTACCCCAGCGTCCTTTAACCTATCCGGGAGGTTTTCCAACGACTCGGCGAGCGCCCGATCGTACACGTTCTTGAAGAAGCTTCCAGCGCTCGCCGGAAGCGGCTGTTTCGAGATTCTCTGCCTCTGATAGTCGCGCGCCCGGTCGTAGATATCAGGTGCGCTGCCGGGCCTCAACTGCAGCTTGACCTGGAGCAGGTAAATCCCCGACCTCTCCTGCCTGCGGATGATCGAGTCCCGATAGGAGAACTGCAAGAACTCTGGCTCGACCCATTTCCGCACGCCGGATTCGATTAGCTCGATTTCTGTTATGAGGCTGCCGATGTTGCTGCGATAGGCGCCAGCGTTGCTCACGATCGCACCGCCGAGCGAGCCCGGTATTCCCACGGCGAACTCCATGCCTTCCAGACCAGCTTGCGCAGCAGCCAAGAACACGTCTTGAAAGTGAGCGCCAACGTCCGCGATCAAATTCGTTTCATCTTCCAGTCGGATCGAGGATGCCCGATTCACGATCACGAGCCCTGGCACTCCGTGATCCGACGGCAGCACGTTCGTGCATCCACCGAGCACAAGGAGGTCTTCGCCATCCGGCGCACTTGCCACAGCGCCTGCCAGCTCGTCTACCGTGCGGGCGACGTAAAGCCGCTCGGCTTCACCACCGGCTCTCAGACTGGTGAATCCTCGCAGGCTTACGTGCCTTCGATACCTGTCGTCAGACACCTGTGCCCCCCAGACCCATATCGCGTTTCGGTGTGCTGATGCTGGGCTCCGCTATATACAGCGGAACGACTAGAGCGGGGTTGATTTCCTGCAACGATTCCATCACGCGGGCGAAGTTCGCAGCGTCTGGCAGCAGCTGTTCGCCCAGATCACCACCGTATCCCACGCAGCTCTCAGGCTTGTCGGTCGTGATAGTCGGTTGAGATTGTGGAATCCGCAAGAAGTATTCATCACGCTTGCAATGGATCGCAACCGGCTCGGCGGGAGAGATCAAGTCGAATGCCGTCACGGGGACGATCTGCCGGTCGAACGCATAGGCGAGCATCTTGCAAAGCGTAACCCCGACCCGAACGCCGGTGAAACTTCCCGGACCGACGTCCGGGGCGTAAGCGGCGACGTCCTTTAGGCTTAGCTGAGCTTGGTCTAGCTGTTCGTTGAGAAGCCTAATCGCAACTTCACTGGCCTGCCTCTTCGCAGGGTCGGTACCGCTGCTCACGACCGCTCCCGAGTCTGAAATCAGAGCTACAGAAACGCGCGGGCTGGACGTGCTGATGACCGCAATCACTTCTCTACGTCCGCGTACATGACTCGAATAAGCTTTTCAATCACCTTGCGGTCATCTTTGTAATCCGCCAGCGACGTCGATTCGTAGCGCAGTTTGTAGATGACGGTGGAGCCTGCTCCTACGATCGTCCAAAGGCAAAGCTCCCCGGAATCCGTCTCGCCAATTCTGAGCGAAGATACGACGTACGCGCCAGACGGCTTGTACGCGCCTTTCGGCTCGTCCCGCAGCCGCACGATCTTGAACCGCTTGAGGTCATTGATCGTCGCCCTCCTAACACGCGTCAATGCCTGAGCCCGCCCACCGGCTTGAAATTCCAGCTCGATTTTCCCCTTCAAGCCGTCTATTTCGATCCAGCGGCGGTCGCCGTCTTGCCCGACGCTCCAGTCGCGTGGCAGCCAGAGGGTGATCTTCGTCTCAAGAGCATCCACCGTCAGAACCTGCTCGCCTCGCACAGGAACCTTCGGCGGGCCTGTCGTCGCAGAGTACGTTGAAACGGTCGTGTCCGAGCCGGACCCCTCCGATGGCAGCGGTTTCGTCGGGTCTTCCGGCAACGGCAGTTTTCCGGAAATCGTTCTGAGGGTCAACAGCAACGAGCGCCAGGCTTGGTCGGCCTCGTCCGCAGATTCCACAGGCGCAATGACTCTGAAGTTCATCTTCTTCGCAGTTGCGCTGTACAACAGGCCCGCGATCGTAATCTGGTCACCGTTGGGCGTGGATGAACGAATCCTGGTCAGCAACAGCGGAACGCCGAGAATCTCTTCCTGCCACTGCCTCTCGACTATACGCCCAATGTCCTCCTGCACCTTTTTCTGCATCGCCTGCCAGTCGCTCGCCGACTGGCGGAATTCCACAGCGTACAGCTCGACAATCCCTGTCGTGCCATCTGACAGCGGAATTCTGAATTGCGTGAACAGCCTCTTTCGATCGACACGCCACTCCTTCGGATGCCTTAGAATTATGTCGAGGTCTTTGTCTCGATACTCGACTGTCTCCTGCATTCCTGCAAGCGAAGCTATGCCGATCAACGTGGCAACCAATGTCATGGCGTCTGTTAGGATCAGGACGAGCGAGGCCCTACCTGCGCTTCTATCCCTGTGACCATTTCTAAGCTACCCGCTTCCCAATGCCTGGCACATCGCTTGGCGGGGAATTCGCCGTTCTTGGTACGATTACCTTCCTATGCACGGCTCGAAGATGGAGAGTGAGATTCGGCAGCAGCCCAGCGCGCTGAGAGAGAACTCAAAACGGTACCTCGACCAGTTGCGCGGCGTCTTTGAGTCCCGACGGTTCGAGATGGTGCTTCTTGCAGCTCGCGGCTCGTCGGACCACGCAGCCCTGTACGCAAAGTACCTTTTTGAAATCCACTTGGGAATCCCGGTGTCGCTCGCCGCTCCGTCCGTCATAACCAAGTACGGCTCCCGCTTGAAATATCCGAACTGCCTAGCAATTGGAATATCGCAGAGCGGCGAGGCGCCCGACGTCTCCGAGGTGCTGGAACATCTGAGGTCTTCCGGCCATGCAACTCTCGCCATCACGAACACTTCCGCCTCACGGCTGACCAAGGTCGCCGACGCGACGTTGCTGCTGGGCGCCGGCGATGAGGAGGCCGTCGCTGCGACCAAGACCTACACTTCTTCCCTGCTGGCTCTTTATCAGACAGCCCGGGCGCTCGGCGCCGATCTTCAAGAGCCAATCTTGCCGGACGATCAATGGACTGAGTTGACGAAAGCCGCGGCAGCGGATTCGGTTGGCCCGATTCTGCGGTGCAGCCCACTGTTTGCGCTGGCACGCGGCTACAGTTTCAGCTCGGCACATGAAACGGCGCTGAAGCTGATGGAGTGCGCGTTGCTGCCGTGCAAGGCGTATTCGACGGCAGACTTTGAGCACGGCCCGAAAGCGCTCGCTGGCGCGCAGACGGCCGCCATTGTGTACGGAGACACCCCCCAGTCGCTCTTTGATCTTGGCTGCGTGCAAGTCATCGCGCCAGAGACGCCCGATCCCGCGATCAGTCCGATATGGGATGCGTTCTACGGGCAATGGCTTGCGCTGCTGGCCGCACGGGCAAGAGGCATCGATCCGGACCACCCACAGAACATTCACAAGATCACGAAGACCCTTTAGCGGGTCGAAACGATGACGAACCCTTCGAACGTTTGGTCGGGTGCGTCTTCGCGCCGCACCATCGTCACAACCCCCGGGCCTGACTTAAGAAGCTCCAAAAAGCCTTCCACCGAGTCCCCGGACGCAATCCCCTCGACGGAGCCGTCTCGGCAGTTCCAAACCTCGCCTGTCACGCCCGACGAACTTGCCGCGTTGCACGCGTACGCCCGAAAGCCGACGTTCTGCACTCGACCTACTACCTTAAACCGCACAGAACTCATTGAGGCTTCTTGACGCCACGGTAGTCGACCGGCCGGAGATAGTAGTCGTTGATCGACGTATCGCTGAGCATCGCGACGGTCGGCAGGTGACGCTTCCAGTGCGTGCCTGCGACTTTGTCCCGCACGAGCCGGACGTCCGCCGCAGAAAACCCGTCAGTTTCGATCTGCCGCACAGTTTGACCGCGCAGCGATCGGATCAGAATGCGGTCTGCGATATCGTAGGTGACTCCCAGATCCGTCTCGTCGCTCTGGCCAGGCACTAGATCGGCAGTCGGTGGTTTCTGAATGATGACCTCGGGAACGCCCAACTCCCTAGCCAGCGCGATCACCTGCGTCTTGTACAGGTCGCCAAGCGGATTGATCGGAGGTGCGTCGTCGCCATGCCACGTGAAGTAGCCGAAGCACCGTTCGGTCTTGTTCCCCGTTCCGACCGGAAGCGCGCCGAGCTTTGCACTTTGGTCGAACAGCACCGTCATTCTGCACCTTGCACAGACATTTCCTACACGGTGCTGATCGATTTCTCCCTCAAGCTCTTCAACGTAGCCGTCAACCATCGGCGAGATGTCGATCGTCTCGCGCATTACTCCTAGCTGTTTCACAACCAGGGCAGCGTGCTCACCACTGCTGTGCGACGACGTCTTGTACGGCAAGCTGAAGCAGAAGACGTTTTCCTTCCCCAGTGCTTCGGTGCACAAAAAGGCGACGACCGCAGAGTCTACGCCACCACTGAGGCCGATGATCGCACCCTTGATACCGCGCTTCCTCTGAATCTCGTCAGATAGGAAGGCAACCAGCCAACGCCGAACAAGAGCGCTGTCAAGTTCCAGAGCAGCGTCCGCAACCGGCTGCTGATGAGCTGTGCCGAAAACAGGAATCCCGATTCTAAAATGGTACCTAGCGGCCAATAAGGTCCCGATCTTCTAGGCCAGTAGTCCTGATCTGGTCCTAGTTGGACTTGGACTTGCCTGATTCATTACTTACAATACTGTTCGTGGCGCCGTGAAGGCTCCACCGGAGTCAACTGTATGAAAGCTGGAAAAATCATACTAGCCCTGGTCCTCGGGATAATTGCGATACGATATGCGTTCATTGTCGTCGGCAACATTTTGGGTCTGATCATCCCCCTCGCCATAGTTGGCGGGCTCGCATACGTCATTTTCAGGCTGGTCGGCAGAAAGTCGATCACCAGCAACAAGCACGAATACCTCCCGTAGGTCGCGGGGAATCTAATCAGGCGAGCTGCGCCAGCGGCTAAGATGTGGGAATGCAGGCGTTGCTCGTCAGTCTTGTTTTCCTCGCGTCTCAGAGCGATGAGATCGTTCGCGACGACTACGGGGTTCCGCTGGTGCGTGCCAGCACGGTTGAGCGCGCGTACTTTCAGTTCGGCAGAGCGGTCGCCCAAGATCGGCTGTGGCAGATGGAGATGTCCCGCCGCCTAACGCGCGGAAGGCTCGCGGAGGTCCTCGGCCCATCGAGGCTCGCGTCCGACAAGGTGGTCATTGCCAAGGGGTACACGGACGACGAGCTAGAGGCACAGTTCTCCGCCCTGCCAAAGTCCGTCCGTAACGCCTTTTCGCAGTATGCGGCGGGTGTGAATGCGGTGATACAGCAGCGCACGTCAGACGGAACGCTCCCACCCGGATACGGCAGCAACGGTTTCTCTCCAGAGCCATGGACCACCTTGGACTCGGCAGCGATCGCAATCAATCTGTTACAGCAGTTCGGAACCGGCGGAGCAGGCGAGTTGCGCAACTACGCGATGTACCTGTACCTCAGTGGTCAGTCGAGCAAGGCGAGCGTGCTGGACGTCATCGACGACCTGGCTTGGCAAAACGATCCGGCTGCCGTGCCGACGGTTGATCCGCTGGACGACCCGTTAGCACAAACTCACCCTGTATTCAGCGAACCGAGCCGCGCGCAGACCGAAGCGCACATCGCGTTGCTCCCGCGCACGAATCTGTTGGAACTTCTTCCGGCGATCCAGTTTGCATCTAGCGAACAGTCCAATTTGGTCGCCGAGGAGCTGTCCGTCGCGCACCGATTCGGCAGCTATGCCGTGGTTGTTGGGCGCGACCGCTCGGCGACCGGTTACCCGTTGCTGATGTCCGCCCCGCAGATGGGGCACTTCTCACCGAGCGTCATCCATGAGATCGCGATCGACTCGCCAGATCTCCGAGTAGCCGGAATCGACGTGCCAGGCGTTCCTGTCGTCATCGTCGGCTACACGCCAGATATCGCGTGGGGAATCACGAGCGGCGCAGCGGATCTTGAGGACATCTTTTTTGCGCCGTTGGTCGGTGACAACGAGTATCAATACGGTGCCGAAACCCGACCTATCATTCGTTACGAGCACGTGATCAAGGTCAAGGGCGAGAAATCTGTCACGATCACCGTGGAGCGCACTCATCACGGCCCGGTCATCCTGAGGAGCAGGGTCGGGAACGCCGTTTACAGCGTGCAGTCGTCCCATCGGCACCGCGAGCTAGCCGCAATCGCGGCCTTGCACAAAATGTACTCGGCCAAGACCTCCGTTGACGTTGCCAGGCTAGTACCGCAAATCCCGACGACGTTCAATCTTTTCTACGCGACGGTGCGAGGCGAGATCGGCTATCACTATACGGGCCTGGTGCCGTTCCGGGCAGCGGGGTATGACCCCCGGTTCCCGATGCCGAGCACTCCAGAGACCGCGTGGCAGGGCTTCGTCTCAACTCGATCCATGCCCCATGTGGTGAACCCGAATTCGGGCGTCATCGCAAACTGGAACAACAAGCCCGCCGCTTGGTGGCCAAACTTCGACACGCCCGTTTGGGGCGGTATCTTCCGAAACACTGTCTTGCTCGGCGCGATTGACAAGCCGCGTCTCGGACGTCGCGACCTTGAGATGGCGGCTTGGACGATCGCTCGCCGTGATGCGTCGTCCACCGCCTCGTTCCTTGCCGACTTCAAGGCAGTGCTCGATGCGCAGGTCGCCAGTGGCGAGACGAGCGAACTGACGCGGTACCTGGGCAGTTACGACGGCTGGCACGTTGCTGGCACCGCTGGCGCTCTGCTGTACGATGAAAGCGTCAGGCAACTGCGCAAGATTCTGTTTCAGCAGCACGTTGGCACGTTCTTGCAGGCCAGCCTGTTCGAGCTAATCTTGCAGCCAACGGTCATTCGCCGTGCTTTGCGTTCTGAGACGAAGTACGACTACCTCGCCGGTCGCAGTCCGACGGACGTAGTCACAGAGGCGATGTCGAACGCGCTCTCCGTCTTGAAGGTGCGGCACGGCGACGACCCGGCAACATGGTCGTACGAGCCTGGATCGATCCGCGTTCCCAACGGGCCGCCGATACCGTACATCAATCGCGGAACGTACATTCAGATCACCGAGATGTCGCCGAATCCTGTGGCGCGGAGCGTGGCGTCGCCTGGCGTGGCAGAGAGCGGAGATCACAGCGACGACCAGACCCACTTGGCGCGCGCGTGGACGTACAAGCCGATGTGGGGTTGGGCCAGGAGAACCTGAGGCCGCCGGTCATTTGTGTCAAAATACCGTCCGAGTGCTCCCGTCGTCTAGCGGTTTAGGACATCGCCCTCTCAAGGCGAAGATCGCGGGTTCGAATCCCGTCGGGAGTACCAATTAAGCCAGGACGTGCTGCGATAGCAAGTGCGTCCTGCCTTAGTTCTTGGCCTCCGTAGGGATGAGAAGCCTGTCCTGAGCTCGTCGAAGGAAATCCCGTCGGGAGTACCAATTAAGCCAGGACGTGCTGCGATAGCAAGTGCGTCCTGGCTTAGTTCTTGGCCTCCGTTGGGATGAGAAGCCTGTCCTGAGCTTGTCGAAGGAAATCCCGTCGGGAGTACCAAGAAACCAGGACGGGCTTTCGAAGACAGTCCGTCCTGATTTCTTATTTTACAACAGCCGGGATGAGAAGCTTGTCCTGAGCCTGTCGAAGGGAATCCCGTCGGGAGTACCAACAATTCAGAACTAGCCGCTGCGAATTGTCCACCCTGTGTCGTCTGTGAATCTCCGATTCGTCGGTCAGGCCGTTGTACACGACGAATCCTCGGTAGATCGGTAGGCAGTACGAGAACCGAATGGGGCGATATGCGCCAACGCATATCGCCCCACGGACATCTAGCCAATTCGCTGCGCTGCGAAGCAGCACCGATCTACGCGTCAGCGCGCTTTCGTCTTCGCCTCAGTAGAGCCAAAGCGCCGAGCGCCAGCACGGACAGCGATGCTGGCTCTGGGACCAAGTGTGCGTGCTCGAAATCCGCCACGACGCCACCATTAAGAGTACCGGCGATCGTGCTCCAGTCCAGATCTCCTTCCGGCACGACCGCAGTCGACGTTCCCGACCAGAAAAGGGAGTCGCCGATTCCCGTCGGTATCCAGAAGTCGAGCACGAACCCGAGATTCGGCCCGTTGTGGCCTCCGCTGGTAGTCCCGTAAAAGGTCCACGGGCCTACCGGCATGTCCCCCAAATCACCGGTGAAACTAGTTAGGGGCGGCGCCCCTGATGGCACGTCGCCAAAGATGAGCCATCTCCAACCTTGTCCTGCCGCGTATGTATTGTCGTTGTTGTCGACCGTCAGGAAGAACTCGTAGTCGAAGAGTCCGCCTCCAATGTCCTGAATGGTGTAGTCCAGCCTCAACGGTGTAGCCTGTGCGCGGTTGGGCAGCAGCGCGAGCGCTGCAATCGAACCGACCGCGATTGCGGTCACGAACGGTTTAGATGTAAGTATTTGTGCTCCTCGAATCATATTCATTCTCCTGAAATACGCACGTGTCGAAAGCCAGATTGCTGAGCGATCTTCAAGCCGCAACAGACCCTTTCGAAACCAAAGTCGTGCGATACGAGGATGAGTATATAAGGTTTTGGTCTCCGACGACCTAGTGAAACTACCTGGATTCGGTGTTTGTTCCCCGCTCTCCGCGAACACCCGTCCTCGATCAGCAGAACGTCCGAAATCCCATGTGCATCGCCCTGAGCTGAAAGGCCTTATCGGCGCATGGTGGCCTCGATCTCAGCAACGGTCCTTGGGGCACTGGCCGACATGTTTACCCGGCCGTCAGCGGTGATTAGGACGTTGTCTTCGATCCGGATGCCGATGTTCCACCACTTCTCGTCGCACGGGCTGCCAGCTTTGATGTAGATCCCTGGCTCAACGGTCAGGGTCATACCCGGCTCGAGCGTCCCCCTCGGCTGGACGTCGTGTACGTCCAAGCCGATGTTGTGCCCCCATCCGTGCATGTAATAGCGACCGAGCTGGTTCGCGTTCTGTATGATTCCGAGCCTCTGCAGGCCCTTTATGAGTATCTGTCTAATCGCCAGGTCAACATCCCCGCCCCGCCTGCGCGTCGCACCCGGTTTGCACGCCGCGATTCCGGCATCGGTCGCGCGCAGCACGATCTCGTAGATCGCCTTTTGCTCGGGAGAGAACTTCCCGTTGACCGGAAACGAGCGTGTGATGTCGGCGGTGTATCCGTGGAACTCCCCCGCCGTGTCCATACAGATGATGTCGCCGTCCTGCATCATTCGGCGGTTGGTGTTGTAGTGCAAGATCGTGCTGTTCGGCCCCGATCCGACGATTGGCGGGTAGCCGGGGTATTCGCAGCCGTTTCTCGCGAAAACGTACTTGACCAATCCGGCGATTTCATACTCCCTCATTCCCGGCTTCGTCGTCTGCATCGCTGCGATGTGCGCTTCAACCGATATAACGACTGCCCGGCGCACCATTTTCTGCTCCAGCGGACTCTTGATTTCCCTCGCGCGAGCCAGGTATCTGCTCCAAGAGCGCTCGTTGCTCAGCGCGGCTCCCGATGCGCTGCGCCACTTTGCGAACGCGCTGGCCATTCTAGACATGGTCCCCGTCGCTGCCTGCGGCGGGCTGTTCCCATACAGCCTCGTCGCACCAGCCGCCTGCGCCACCGCACTCAGAACGTCCGCGAACGCCGCGTTGCTCGCGCCCATATCGAAATCGAGGAGTGTTTCGACGTTGGAGGAACCCATGCGATACCCGAGCCATGTAATCGAGTTTTGCGTCGCCTCGTTGACGAACAGGATCTCCGTCACGCGCTTGCCATCGACTACGGCGCCGCCCGGTATCAGGACAAGAGCGGCATCGGGCTCCTCGAACCCTGTGAGGTACAGAAAGTTGGACTCTGCGCGAAACTGAAAGTTGACATCTCCGTTTCTGTGGTGCACTGCATTCGTGAAAAACACACCGATGCTCTTCCTGCCCATGTGATCCCTGAGCGCCTGCCGCCGAGCGGCGTGCTCAGACGAAGGGATCTTGTCGTTTTCAAAGACAGGATAGGCCGGACTTTGCGGGACGGTGCTGCTCGTGACGAGCAGCGTGAGAGCGCAAACGGCGACTTGGGTCATAGGAGAAAGTATCGCACAGCGCGGGTTCTGAGTGCCCCTATTTATTGGTCTGGGCCACGTCCTTGTGACCCAGACACTGTGCGATGGTTACTTGGACCAGGCGAAAGGCTGAAACGGCTCGTCGAGCGGCGTCTCAGCGAAGTGGTTGACGTAGTTGGAAAGCGTCTTCATCGTCACGCCTACGATGACTTCGATGACGTTCTTCTTCGTGTACCCTGCCTCGAAGAAAGCGCTCTGCGTCTCTTCGCTCGGGCGGCCGCGGGTCTCGACGACGTCCTGCACGAACGCTCGGAGCGCTTGTAGCTTTGCGTCATCGATCGGTCGGCCCTCTCGGATCGCGTCGATCACGCCGTCCGGCACCTGTGCGCCCTTGGCGATGGCAGTGTTCGCTGCAACGCAGTACTCACAGCCGTTTGTCACGCTGATCGCGACCAGAACCACGTTCTGCTCTGTCGGCGAAAGGCTCGTCTCACTGAACAGTTGTCCTAAGCTCGCGTATGCGGACGCTGCAGAAGGTACTTCGGCGAAAACCTGAAAAAGATTCGGCAACATACCGTATTTCGACTGGACCGCCTCAAGGGTCGGGCGGGACTGCTCAGGAGCATCCTCGATGCCGTGGAGAGCGTAGCCGGTCGGTGTTTCGTTCTTGTCTATAGTTCGCATACAATCGAAACCCCGTACTTGTACAAGCGGTTCCCGCCGACGGCCAAAGTCCTGTGAGCAACCATCGAACTGTCAGCCTCCAGGGACCGGCGGGCGTCCAGAATTGGCGAAATCAGTCCTCTGGACCGGGCGAACATCCGCCTGCGCATAGTATCCTTGTGGTGTACCGGTATCTCCTCTCAGGAGCCCGGTTTCAACCTGTTTTCGTAGGATTGGATTTTGAAGAGCTACACCCCAGACAAGATTCGGAACGTGGCCATCGTCGGCCATGGCGGCGTCGGCAAGACGATGCTCGTAGAGCACATGCTTTATACGGCAGGCTCATCGGAACGCATAGGCTCCGTCGAGGCCGGTACGTCGCTGAGCGATTTCGACCCGCTTGAGGTGAAGCGACAGATCAGCGTCAGCGCGTCCGTGCTGCCGATCGAGTGGCACGACCACAAGATCAACGTAATCGACGTGCCGGGTTATCCGGACTTCATCGGCGACCTGCACGCGATCGCACGGGTCGTCGGCTCGATGATCATCGTTTGTGAGGCGAAGCGCGATCTGGACGTCGGGTTCGACCTGGCCTGGGAGGTCGCAGAGACGCACAACCTTCCGCGCTGCATCTTTGTCAACAAGCTAGAAAGAGACAACGCCGACTACGAGGGGCTCATCGAGTCGCTGCATGAAAGGTACGGGCACAAGATCGTGAACGTGCAAATACCGATCGGCCACCAGGCAGCGTTCAGCGGCGTCTTAGACCTCTTGAGCATGAAGGTGTACAAGGGCAGGGACCGCGGCATCGAGATAGAGGACGTTCCGGCAGGCCACCAGGAGGAAGCCGATGCGCGTCGCGAGAAGATGATGGACGCAGCGGCCGAGGGCGACGATGATCTGATGGCGAAGTACTTGGATGGAGAGACTTTGACGCTAGAGGAGATCGAGCGCGGCCTGCTGCTTGGAATGAAGGAGGGCCGCGTAATTCCGGTTCTATTGGGTTCGGCTGAGAGCGGCATCGGTGTTGCGCCGCTGCTGGACAGGATCGTAGGCGAGCTGCCGTCGCCCGAGTACAAGGATGTTGAAGTGGACGGCGAGAAGATCAAAGCCGACCCATCTGGCTCGCTCGCAGCATTTTGCTTTAAGACCACCGCAGACCCGTTCGTCGGCAAAATCAACTACGTGCGGATTTTCCGCGGCACTTTGAGGGCTGACGATCACGTGCAGAACACCGTGCGCGGCAAAGACGAGCGCGTACACAACCTGTTCCATCCGGCTGGCAAGAACCCAGTAGCGACGAAAGAGGTTGTGGCCGGAGACATTTGCGCTATCGCCAAACTGGGCGATACGCACACCGGAGACTCTCTGTGCGATCCAAAGCATCCGATCACGTTCCCACAAATCGACTTCCCCGCTCCGATCTACCGTGTGGCAATTCGCCCTGAAACCAAGTCGGACGAAGACAAGCTTGGAGGCGCCATCGAGCGACTACTGGAAGAGGATCCGACGCTCCATTACGTACGCGAGATGGAGCTTCACCAGGAAATCCTCGCCGGCATGGGCGATATCCACATCGATACGGCGATTGCTAAGCTCAAAGAGCGGTTCGGAGTTACGGTCGTAACAGAGGAAGCAAAGGTCCCGTACCGTGAGACGATCCGCTCGACCGCCAAAGCTCAAGGAAAATTCAAGCGGCAAACGGGTGGGCGCGGTCAGTACGGCGACTGCTGGCTCGAACTCTCTCCTCGTGCTAGAGGCGAAGGCTTCGAGTTTTCCAGCAAGGTTGTAGGCGGCGCGATCCCCAAGAACTTCATCCCAGCAGTTGAGAAAGGAGTGAATGAAACTCTGTCAAAGGGCTTCCTAGCTGGATATCCCGTCGTTGACCTCGCGGTAACCGTTTTCGACGGCTCGTACCACGACGTCGACTCAAGCGAGATGGCGTTCAAGCTTGCTGCCGCGATCGCGTTCAAGTCGGCTGCGGAAAGCGCTTCGCCGGTCATCCTTGAACCGATTCTACAGCTAGAGGTCGAGGTTCCCGAGCCTGCAGTGGGCGACGTCGTTGGCGATCTGAACGGCCGCCGTGCCCAGCTCCAGGGCATGGAGCCGGCCGGCCCGGGCAAGACTACTGTGAAGGCGACCGTCCCGATGGCGACGATGATGCGCTACGCGCTTGACTTGCGATCGATCACGAAGGGCCGCGGGCGATTTACTGCAACGATGTCGCACTACGACGAAATGCCGCACAACGAGATGAACAACCTTGTGAAGGCTTACGCCGCAGCGCAGGCGCCTGACGACGACCACTAGCTGAAGAGCTTGTCCGAATCCGGATTGAGGAAAGCGCTACCTGTACGCTTCCTGTGCCCTATTGACCTCTGAGATAACAACGTCTTGAATGGCGGCGAACTGTTCCGTCGGCAGGCCGATCGCCTCCGCTACCTCGGTGTCGATTTCGTAGGCGACGCCGGGAACGCTGTTAGTAAACCCGCACTGATGAGCTAAGGCGTCAGCGGCTGCGATAACGCAGGTGGTCTCATAGTATTCGCCGTCAAGGGCGGGATTGTGGTGGAACTCGATTGCGTGCTTGATGATCTTCGTCAAGCTCCACTTCTCCGCCAACAGCCCTCCTACCGTGCAGTGATCGTACCCGAGCGTTTGGTTTTCAATCTTATACAGCGGCTGTTTCAACTTCTGGCACAGCTTCAGATTTGTCTCAAATATCTTCGGCAGAAAGCGATCCATCACGAGCAATCCGATGTCGTGCATCATCCCGGCACAGTACAGCTCTTCGGCTTTGGAGGCCATGGTCAGCTTCCCTATGATCCTTGCTGCCGTCGCAACCGCCAGAGAGTGCCGCCAGAACTCGAGCTTTCCGAAATTCGGACACTCCATCTTGTTCGCTGCCATCTGTTGGAAGGTGATGCCGACAACCAGCGACTGTACGGAGTTCATCCCGATCACCGCTACTGCCCGGCCGACCGTTGGGACCCCATTTGCGCCGTAGAAAGCTGAGTTCGCTACTTTGAGAATCTTGGCCGTAATGGCCGAATCCTTCTGAATCGCTGCCTCGACCTGATGCGAGCTGACATCGGGATGATCGACAAGGCGAAGAATCTGGCTTGCCGCTTGCGAAAGAACCGGCAGGTTCTCACTCCTTTCAATACGAATCCCAAGACTAGCTAAGTCCACAAGCTCAATCTTCGGGTCTGACCGGACTCTCTCTTACCCAGGGCAGCCACTTTCCTAGAAGAATGTGTGAGATTTCGGAACGGGACTCGTGAAACCCCTCCCGGTCCAGCGACGTCACTTGAGTATAGTACACTCAAGCTCTTGAGTTTGACTGAGGCAATGGCGAAGGATTATTATAAGATTCTGTCGGTCGACCGGCGAGCGGACGACAAGGCGATCAAGGCGGCATACCGTCGCCTCGCCCGCAAGTACCATCCTGACCTCAATCCGAACGATCCGACCGCCGAAGCCAAGTTCAAGCAAGCTAGCGAAGCGTACGCCGTGCTGAGCGATCCTGAGAAGCGCAAGAAGTACGATACGCTCGGTTCGAATTGGGAGCAGTTGCAGAACGTCGGTGAGCGCGTCAGCGATCGGTTTCAGACCGGCTTCGGCGGCGGTTTCGATACGATCTTCGAACAAATCTTCTCGCAGATGAGCGGCGAGGAGCCCGGTCCTCAGGTGAGGCAAGTTCCACCTCGAGACGTCAGCAGAGACGTTGAAGTGACGCTCGAGGAGATTGACACCGGCACGGATCGGAAGCTGACGTACACGACGGCGGACGCTTGCAATCACTGTAGGGGCGCGGGGAGCGTGCGTACGGGGGACAGACACCGCTCAGCCTGTCCGGCTTGCAGAGGATCCGGAACCCAGTCGCGGACCCAGAGTGTGAAGGTGAAAATTCCTGCGGGGGTGTCAGAAGGGAAAAAGCTCCGCGTACCCGGAAAGGGCGCGGCTGGATCCAATGGCCAGTCGGGAGACCTATACGTCGTGATTCGCGAGGCCAAACACAAGAAGTTCCGTCGGGTCGGCGAAGATACGGAGGTAGAGATCGTCGTGCCGTATGTGCTGGCAGCGCTTGGAGGCCAAACGGAAGTGCCGACGATTCGCGGCACGGTCAGCATGAAGATCCCGGCGGGGACGCAGTCCGGCCAGGTTTTCCGCCTAGCCAATCAGGGTATCACGAAGCTCGGCGGATCGCGAGGCAATTTGCGAGCTCGAGTCAAGATTTCTGTTCCGAAGAGGCTCTCCAAGAAGGAACGCGCCCTGCTGAAGGAGATCAGCGACCTAACAAAACAGAACAAATGAAAGACAGTGGCCAGCCCGTTTACATGATCGGAGTCGCGGCGGAGCTTTGTAACGTGCATCCGCAGACCTTGCGGCAGTACGAGCGACTTAGACTAGTCGTTCCGGCAAGAGCTGGAGCGAAGAACCGCTTGTACAGCGAGAAGGACATCGATCGCGTTAGGAGAATCCAAAGGTTAACGCAGGGGATGGGAGTCAACCTTGCAGGCGTCGAGATTATCCTTCGCCTGCTCGACGACATGGATCAGATGCACTCCGACTTTGAAAAGCAGTTTGATGAGTACGTCATCGGAGTCGAGCAACGGTTTCAACAACAGTTCGCCAACACGAAGGCTCCGATCAGAAGCGACCAGCCGCTCTTCCCGGTGCCGCGGCGCAAGAGTCGAAAGAAGTTCGACTTGTAGCCCGCCTGACTTACCTTCCGGACTCTTTCGCTTCCTCTGTGGCGAGGTCGGCGAGCGACAGGCCGCCAAATGCATCTTCAAGGCTTTCGACGTCCTCTTCGCCTGATTCAACCAACGCACTGAGCGACTGATGCGCCCAACTCGGCTGGGTCCGGTCGACATCGACGGCGAGATCCCGGTACTCCATGACTCCGGTGCCAGCCGGAATCAAACGCCCGATGATCACGTTCTCTTTCAGCCCCCGAAGCTCGTCGTGCTTGCCACGCACCGCAGCATCCGTCAGTACCCTGGTGGTCTTTTGGAACGACGCCGCCGATAGGAATGAATCCGTCGCGAGCGAGGCCTCCGTGATCCCGAGCAAGACCCACGAACAGGTTGCGAGCTTCGGCTTGCGCTCCTTCGTTCCACCCGTTACCGGATCGACGATCTGAACCTTCTCTTCGGCCGCAATCATCTGTTTGAGCTTCTTGTTTTCTCGCGCAAACCGGAAACGGTCAACGATCTGGCCTGGGAGGAACGGCGTGTCGCCTGCCTCCGTAATCTTCCTCTTTCTCAGCATCTGCCGAATGATGACTTCAAGGTGCTTGTCGTTGATATCGACGCCCTGATCCTTATAGACGGACTGTAGGTTTTCTATGAAGTAGTCGTAGACCGACTTCGCTCCTGCAAGCTCAAGAACCTCGTGAGGATCGAGCGGGCCCTCCGTAAGCGGATCGCCCTTGATGATATTGGCGCCCTTCTCGATCGGCAGGTTTCCAAGAGGTGGAACGAGGATGGGATAGAAGACTCGCACGGTCTTGCACTTGTGCCGTCGCAACACCTGTAGGGTTGCAGTATTGATCTTCTGGCCGATCACTCTCTCCAGCGCCGAATCGTAAGTCTCGATGGTCTTCTCTTTCTTCTTCCCCGACACCGATGGGACCGTTGACAGTTGCGTCTCCCAGTTCTGAGTGTCCGCGACGTAAGCCTCCTTCATAGTCTGGTTCGTCGGAACCTCGGCTTCGACTATCACCCATCGTCCGTAGCTGGATCGTTGCACATCAGCGATGACCCCGGTCACCGGGCAGATGATCGCTTTACCTCGCGGTTGCTTCCGGGCCTCAAAAATCTCCTCTACGCGAACGATGCCGCTGGACTCACCGGTCCAAGAGTAGAAGAACGTCTTGCGACTCCGTTCCCACATTCTCCGCGACTCAGTGTCGGCCTTCTCCTTCGCCTTCTCCGTGGCCTTGGTCTTTCTCGGCTTTGCGCCGGCCTCTTCTACCAGGGCACCTCTTGTGAAAAGACTCTTCACGGCGCTGGACTGCGATTCGATCAGCTTGGTCGGATCGAACTCCTTGCTGTCCGTTTGTGTCGCTGCTTGAAAGTCCTCTTGGAACTGTCGAATGAACTTGCCGGTCTTGTACTGGCTGGTTCTAGCGATCGACTTGGAGCCCGCGACGCCGCCCGTGTGGAACGTCCGCATAGTTAGCTGCGTGCCGGGTTCGCCAATCGACTGCGCAGCGATGATTCCAACGGCTACGCCCTGCTCGACGATCTTCTGACTCGCCAAGTCAACACCGTAACACATGGCGCAAATGCCCTGCTCGAGTCGGCATGTGAGTGGGCTTCTGACCACCAAGCCCAAGCGCCCGTGGTCGTCGAAGTCATAACCCAACCGCCTGAACTTCTTGTGAAGCTTTGTCAGATCTTCGTCGGATTCAACTTCTGCAGCGAGCACGACGTAGCCCTCCTCAACACCGTTCAAGACGCTGACCATGTCAACCGTGACGACACCACCGCTGGCTACGACGAGCTTGCCCTTGAGGTTTTTGACGCTTTTCGTGACCACTCGGCCGAACGTACGGTCTCCGATGTTTTCGATCACCTTGCCTTCGAACATCAGTTTCGTCGCAATGCTGCCTTCCAGCGTGCCACAGTCCTTCGCACGAATGATGACGTCTTGGGCGACATCTACAAGTCGCCGCGTCAGGTAGCCGGCGTCTGCCGTTCTCAACGCCGTATCAGCCAACCCCTTGCGAGCGCCGTGCGTGGTTACGAAGAACTCAAGCATCGACAGTCCGATTTGGAACGAACTGCGGACGGGCAGCTCGTAAATGACTTCGTTGAACTGGTTGAACATCAGGCCGCGCATACCGGAGAGCTGCGCGATCTGCTTCACGCTGCCGCGCGCGCCTGAGACCGTGATGATCGAAAGCGGGTTGTCCTGACTCATATTGTCGACGATCGCGTTGCCGATTTCATCGTAGGTATCCGTCCAAAGCCTGATCAAGTTCTCCTGCATTTCGCGGAATGTCGTCCTGCCGGTGCGGTACTGCTGCAAGATGCGATCCGCCTTGACGTCCGCCTCGTCGAGCACTTCGACACGCCGATCCGGGGGATCCATATCCGTCATGGCGATCGATAGGCCGTACTGAGTCGCCCACTTAAAGCCGATGTCCTTGATGTCGTCCAACAGCTTGATCGTGCCCTCCGTACCGACCTGGTCGTGGCAGGCAACGATGGTTGTAGCCAGGGCCTTCTTGGTTAGCTCGAGATGCAGGAATTCGTCGCTGTAGCGCAGCGGGTACGGCAACACGCCGTTGAACTCCAGGCGGCCTGGCGTGGTCGTCACGACGAGCGACTCGTACTTTCGCTCCAACGGTTTGAGCTCGCGCACCTCTTCGTCAAATTCGTTCGTTGTGATCTCTTCGACGAACTCGCCGCCCGTCTCCGGATCGCGGTGGTCGATTTCGTCATCCGGTCTGAAAACCGGTCTGCGAATTCGAACGCGAACCGGGGCGTTCACATTGAGCGTCGTTCCGCGAGGGTTCTCGAAGGTGTGCAGGACCTCATCTGGGCTGCTGAAGATCGGAGGCGGTGCGTGCTCTTCCGGGTCGCTTTCGTTCAGCTCTATCTGCTTGTCGAGAGCCTTTGCCGCCTCGATGTTGGTAAAGGTCAGAGCGTACGAGCCAAGCACGATATCCTGAATCGGTGACGCAACTGGCCGCCCGTCCGCTGGAGAGAACAAGTTCTGAGTCGACAGCATGAGGACGCGCGCCTCGGATTGAGCCTGCATGCTCAGCGGCACGTGAACCGCCATCTGATCACCGTCAAAGTCGGCGTTGAAGGCGTGGCACACCAGCGGGTGCAATTGGATCGCCTTGCCTTCGACCAGGATCGGCTCGAACGCCTGGATGCCAAGCCGGTGCAGGGTAGGCGCACGGTTCAGAAGCACCGGATGCTCTCTGATGACATCCTCCAGGCCGTCCCAGACGGCAGGATGCATCCGCTCGATCATGCGTTTTGCTGTCTTTATATTCTGCGTTATCTTGCGCTCGACCAGCGTCTTCATCACGAAAGGCTTGAAAAGCTCGAGCGCCATCTCCTTCGGCAGACCGCATTGGTGGAGCTTCAGGTGCGGGCCGACGACGATCACAGACCGGCCGGAGTAGTCAACGCGCTTTCCAAGGAGGTTCTTTCGGAACCGGCCCTCCTTACCCTTCAGCATATCGCTCAACGACTTGAGCGGCCTTTGGTTGCTGCCGACCACGGGCCTCGACCTGCGACCGTTGTCGATCAATCCGTCCACTGCCTCTTGCAGCAGCCTTTTCTCGTGATTGATGATCGACTCAGGCGCCTGAATCTCGATGATCTTCTTCAATCTGTTGTTCCGATTGATGATGCGCCGGTAGAGGTCGTTGAGATCGCTCGTCGCAAATCTGCCTCCGTCGAGCTGGACCATAGGCCTCAGCTCTGGCGAGATCACCGGCACCACATCGAGGATCATCCAGTCCGGCCGGCTCTTCGACTTCAGCAAAGCCTTTACTATCTCCAGCCTCTTGATGGCGCGGACTCTCCGTTGACTCGTGGCTTCGACGACCTCGATTTTCAGATCCACGGCTAACTGCTCCATGTCGACGCGGCGCAAGAGCAGCCGCATCGCCTCAGCGCCGATGCTTGCCGTAACCAGCTCGTCAAGGTCGATTTGAAGCCGTCGCCCAACGGCGTCGAGCATCTTGCTGATCGCTCGCCACTTGTCCTCGTCGATGAGCATGTTGACCTCAAGCTCTCCGACCAGCTTGGCAGCGATATCGAGATCGTGAAGCCGCTCGTCCGCATCGCGAAACTCCGCCCGGATTCTATCGAAATTGGCCTTCATCCTTTCTCGGACGTACCCCTCGTCGAAGTACTCGTCAGGGTTGTTGACCATCTCTGTCGCGAGACGCTTCAGGCTCTCCACTTCCAGTTGCTTCATCTGCTCCTGGATACCGAGCTTCTCCTGTTCGACGCCTTGGTAGATCTTAGGTATCAGCTCCTTGATCTTCTCTTCTTCGAGATCGATGATGATGAACGCAGCAAAGTAGATGACTTTTTCCAGCTGCTTGGGAGAGATGTCCAGGATGAGCGACAGCGGCGAAGGGACGCCCTTCAGATACCAGATGTGGCACACGGGCGCCGCCAACTCGACATGCCCCATGCGCTCGCGACGAACCTTGCTGCGCGTGACTTCGACGCCGCACCGTTCGCAGACGATCCCCTTGTACTTAATCTTCTTGTACCGACCGCAAGCGCATTCCCAATCCTTGACCGGACCAAAAATCCGCTCGCAGAACAGCCCGTCGCGCTCCGGCTTAAAGGTGCGGTAGTTGATCGTCTCGGGTTTCTTTGCTTCACCGTGAGACCAGCTCCTGATCTCCTGCGGGCTAGCGATGCCGATCCGAATTTTATCAAACAGGTTTTTATGTGCCATGCTACTGTCTTATTCTTCGTTGCGGCCACGCCGCATGAACTCCCCGATCGCACAATCGCCGACCGGGCTGCAATGTCGATTTACTAACTGAAGAACCCCACTGATCGCGCGAGCCTCACATCGTCGCTGCCTGTCAGCTCGTCGAGGTCTTTAAGCGTCAAAACCCTGTTGCGATCATCTTCGATCGTCACTTTCAGGCACAAGG
This sequence comes from Armatimonadota bacterium, assembly GCA_022563855.1. Classification (NCBI taxonomy): domain Bacteria; kingdom Bacillati; phylum Armatimonadota; species Armatimonadota bacterium. The sequence continues at coordinate 39,992 of JADFMN010000001.1, read as the reverse complement.
AACGAAGCTCGCTCACAAGAATCTTGAACGACTCTGGAATCCCTGGCTCGGAGATCGCCTCGCCCTTCACGATCGCCTCGTACGCCTTGACACGCCCGACAACATCGTCGGACTTGATCGTGAGCAGCTCCTGCAGCGTGTACGCTGCTCCGTACGCCTCAAGAGCCCAAACCTCCATCTCTCCGAATCGCTGCCCGCCGAACTGCGCCTTGCCGCCGAGCGGCTGCTGCGTAACGAGCGAATACGGCCCGATCGAGCGCGCGTGAATCTTCTCGTCTGCCAAGTGCTCGAGCTTGAGCATATAAATGAGCCCGATGGTGATCAGATTGGGCAGTCGTTCGCCCGTCAACCCATCTCGGACTACGGACTTGCACGAAACCGGATCGATACCAGCCCTGTCGAACGCGTTCTCCTTGATCCGCTTCAATATCTCTTCGTAGATCTCGGGGTCTGCCTTCGCAGGCGGACCTGGACGCTCCGGCAGCTCAACCGGCTCCCACTCGTCGATATCCACGTCCACCGACAGCTCTCCGTTGGTCTTTACCGGGCCCGCAGCTACCGCGCACGAGACGAACTCCAATCGATCTTCGTCCAACTGTTTCAGTTTCGTCTCGACTCGCTTGAACATCTGGTCAAGATTGTCTAACGGATTGAATTTCAGGTTGAGATTCAGCTCGCTGTTGCAGTAAGCCTGCAGCACCTGGCTACGCATGGATTCGCTCATGCGTTCGACTTCGGCCAATATCTCGTCTTCGGTCGCTCCCTCGAACGCGGGACACACGTATCGCACTCCGAGATGCCGCCCTGCATAGCCCAAATGCGTTTCTAGAATCTGCCCGATGTTCATTCGGCTCGGTACGCCAAGCGGATTCAAGATGATGTCGACGGGCGTTCCGTCCTGCAACATCGGCATGTCCTCCACCGGCAGGATCATAGAGATGACGCCCTTGTTGCCGTGCCTCCCCGCCATCTTGTCTCCGATGATGATCTTGCGCTTTTGCGCAACGTAGACCTGAACGCTCATGTTGGTGCCGGCAGCAAGATCGTCGCCTGAAATCTGCAAGAGGGGCTCTTCGGTGCGGTCGCAGATGAGCCTTTCCCTCTTCTTCGACTCCTTGTAAACGTAGTTGATCGTCGGGCTTAGATACTTGTACCGACTGAACACGGTCACATCGACTACGACGCCTTTTTCTCCGTGCGGGACGCGCAGCGACACGTCGCGAGTCTCCTCGGCTTTCTTGCCGAAGATGGCGATGATCAGCCTCTCTTCGGCGGTCATCTCGGTCTGCCCCTTGGGCGCGACCTTGCCGACCAGGATGTCTTCCGGCCTGACCTCTGCACCAACGCGGATGATCCCGTTCTCGTCGAGGTCCTTCAGCGCGTCGTCGCCGACGTTTGGAATATCGCGCGTGATCTCTTCGGGCCCCAGCTTCGTATCGACGGCCTCCGTCTCGTACCGCTCGATGTGGATCGACGTATATATGTCTTCTTTGACCAGGCGCTCGCTCAAGAGGATCGCGTCCTCATAGTTGTAGCCGCCCCAGGGCATGAACGCAACGATGAGGTTCTGGCCTAGAGCCATCCTCCCTTCGTCGCACGTTGCGCCGTCAGCCAGCGGATCGCCAGCTTCGACTCGGTCGCCGGCGAAAACGACCGGACGGTGGGTGAAACACGTCGACTTGTTGCTCTGGAACATATGCAACAGGTCGTATTTCTCCTCATGCCCGTCGTCCGACACGACGTCTATGCGGAGCGCATCGACGTACGATACTACGCCTGCCCGGTGTGCAACGACGGACGCTCCTGAGTCGATCGCCGTTCGCTTTTCATGACCAGTGCCGACGACCGGCGCATCCGAGCGCAGGCACGGCACGGCTTGGCGCTGCATGTTCGCGCCCATCAGGGCTCTGTTCGCGTCGTCGTTCTCCAGGAACGGTATCAGGGACGTTGCCACTGACACGATCTGAACCGGCGAGACATCCATTATGTCGACCGTCTCGCGAGGGACGGTAGGGTAGCTCGCACCACCGAACGCAGCATCTCCACCTGGGCATCGAACCGTCACTTCTTTGGAGACGATCAGCCCTGTCTTGGGGTCGAGCGGCGTGTCAGCCGGGGCAATTCGGAAAGCGAAGTCCTCTTGGGCGGTCAAGTAAACGACTTCGTCCAAGAGCTTGCCATCCTTCACCTTGCGGAACGGGGTCATGATGAAGCCGAACTCATCGACGCGCGCATGGGTCGTCAGCTGGTTGATCAGCCCGATGTTCGGCCCTTCCGGGGTCTCGATCGGACAGATTCGACCGTAGTGCGACCTGTGTACGTCGCGGACTTCCAGCTTCGCGCTCGTTCTCTGCAGACCGCCTGGGCCGAGGCTAGAAAGACGGCGCTTGTTCGTCAGCTCGCTCAGCGGGTTGGTCTGATCCATGAACGTGCTGAGCTGGTTGGAGCTGAAGAAGCTCTTGATGCTCGCGCTGACCGGTTTGACCGACAGAATGATGCTCGGCAAGAGGTTGTCCTGATCTGCGCTGGTCATTCTCTCGCGAGCGACCTTCTCCATTCTTACGAAGCCGAGCCTGAGCTGACTTTGGAGCAGCTCGCCGACCGATCGCACCCGCTTGTTTCGGAGATCGTCGATATCGTCACGCTCGGCCTGCTTCGTCAGGTAGGGCTCAATCGCACTCAGGATCTTCGCCAGGTCGTCGGACGTCAGATTCCGAATGTCGAGGTCGACATCCAGCTTGAGGCGCTGATTGAGGAACCTGCGTCCGACGCGACCGAGGTCGTACCGCCTCGGGTCGAAGAACAGGCTGTAAGTAAGCTGTTTTGCCGCGTCCTCGTTGGCCCCCTCACCTGGACGCATACGCTTGTGTATGTCGAGGATCGCCTCGCGCGTGGTCGACGTCTTGTCGGAAGCCAACGTAGCTTCAGCCAGTTTTGACAGCCGCAGCACCTCAAGGTTCTTAGGCTTTAGCTCGGCGACTCTCTCCGCCATTTCCGCATCGATCAAGACCAACGCGCCGACGATGACCTTGTCTTCGCCGTCCTTGATCTCCTGGATCGGCCGAGTACCCTCTAGTTCCTCTGCATCCGGCTTGGCGAGGGTCTGCTCTTCGCCGAACGCCCACAACATATCGTCGTTGGTGCCAAGCGGAGTCTCGACGGTCACTTTGAAAGATGCCTGGCTCTTCTTGAGTCCAGCCAGCACGGCCTTCGTCAGAATCGTCGCCTTGTCGAGAACGATCTCCCCGGTCTTCGGATCGACGAGCGGCTCGCTCAGCTTCTTGTGCAGCGAATCCCCGACCTTCTGAAGCTGCCTGTCGCGACCGCGATCGAATCCGTGGATCGCCTTGATCAGCTGCGTGATTGGAAGCTTCTTGGTCTGTGAAATCTGGGTCGTTACAACACCGGCAGCGTCGTTCTCAACCTCGAGCCAAGGACCCTCCTTCGGGATGATTCGCCCACGGATGACCATTTGCATCGAAGTATCGACATCCTCTTCGAAATAGATGCCGGGCGATCTTGATAGCTGAGACACGATGACGCGCTCTCGACCGTTGATCACGAAAGTGCCAGCGTCGGTCATCAACGGCAGGTCGCCCAAGTAGACTTCGGATTCGATCACCTCGCGATCCTTGCCGCCAAAACGGACGGTCGCTTTGATAGGTGCCTCAAACGTCAAGTCGCGGTCACGACATTCGTCGAGACCGTACTTCGGTTCGCCGAGTATGAAATCGACAAACTCTATATAGTTCGTCTGGGTGAAATCCCAGATCGGTGAAAACGTTTTAAATAGTTCGGGCAGGCCTACTTCAAGAAACCACTTGTAGCTATTGAGTTGAACTTCAATTAGATTCGGCACCTCGAGCAATCTTCCGATTCGCTTCGAGGAAGGCTGAATTACTTTCATCCGCTCCTCCGCAGATTGAGGGAAGCTTAAGGATACCAGCCCTTTTTGGCAAGAATCAAGGCAAAACCGGCGCAAACGGACGTTTTCAGGACCAATTCGACGCCAACTCGTCCGATTCGCGACCGACAAGTCCTTTTTCGCCTCTCGGACTGTCTCGGCTGGCGGCTTCGGACGATTCCTGAGGCCGGATCGCTCCATCCTCTTGGGCTTGCCTGACTGCCGACGGCAAGGAGGTTACCAGCCCTGCGTCACTCAGTGAGTCTTTGCGGGATGTCTGGCGGAGTCTCCGGTCTTCGGGGCCGATTTTCTATGGGTTCCTCCAAAGCCAGAGTCTGCTGGTTCACTCGATCGCGCAGTTCGGCGATCTCTCCTCGCAGTGCGCGAAGCTCATTCAAGACCTCGGAGTCCGGCTGTTCTTTCCGAACGAGCACTGCCATCTTGCGATGGTGGCCGGTCACGATGACTGCTACAGCTATGAAGCCGCCCATCACAATCGCAATGATCGGTATCAGAAAAACGTAATCAAATGCCATTTGTCATCCTCCAGCCATGTTACTGGCCATGCAACCTGGTCTCCACGCCGGCACTGCTTTGCCTGCTAGCCGAGACGCTCGTTCGCAGCTCATCGACTGCGATCGCCGTCTCGTGCTGTTCCGTCCGTAACTGTTGCAACTCGGCCCGCATTTGCCTAAGTTCGTCGATCACTTCTGGCAACGCTTCCTGCTTATTATCGCCGCGGAGCAACTCTGCCATCTTTCGCTGGTGGTGAGTCAGCAGATACACGATCGGAATGAGGAGCGCCATACCGCCGAGAACGAACGGCAGGATTTCGCTGGGCACCAGTACTCCAATAAGCCTCATCAGGACGTGTGGCCTCCTGCGCAATCACTCATGTGTCGCCTCAACGCAATCATTCTTCACCAAGGTACGAGATTCAAAGCGATACGTTTTGCCGAAATAGTTGATTTGGGACCTGCGTCCGCTATGTCCGGGCCTTCCGGTGCGAGGCAGCGCCGCTGCGTCGATCCGAGCGCACCAGCGCTTGATGCATCGCGACCCCGAAACCTTTGAAGAGCGCCTCGCAAACGTGATGGTCGTTCACGCCAGCCAGCTTCCGCATGTGCACAGTCATTCCGGCATTGATCACGAGAGCCTGGAAAAACTCACGAACGCTCTCGAGCGAGAGGCCCCCAATGCTCTCGCGCGAAAACTCGACGTCGAACTCCAGGTGTCCCCGCCCGATCATGTCGATCGAAACGAGCACGAGCGCGTCGTCCATCGGCAGTTGCGCGCTGCCGAAGCGCATGATGGCGTCCGAATCCATCATCGCCCGCCTGATCGCCATTCCCAGACCGATCCCGGCGTCCTCCACCGTATGATGGTCGTCGACCGAGAGATCTCCGCGAACCTTGATTCCCAGATCGAGATGACCGTGCATACCTAGCTCTCGCAACATGTGATCGAAGAACGGGATGCCCGTGTCGGCATCGACCTTCGTGCCTCCATCGAGGTCCAAAGTGAGCCTGACATCGGTCTCCGAGGTCTCCCTGTCAACCTCTGCGAATCGCACGGTCTTTGATTGCTTCGACATACGCTTCTAGGATTGTACTACGGTCTCAGGCGCTCAGAAGGTCTCGGATACCGGCAATTCTTTCGGTATTCTGTTCTTTCCTCCTGGAGGCTATAGACCCCTTGGCCATACTCGTAGACAAGAACACCCGCGTGATCGTTGCCGGAATGACCGGCCGCGAAGGATCGTTCCACACTGAGCAGATGATCGCCTACGGCACCGCCGTAGTCGGCGGCGTGACTCCAGGCAAGGGCGGCCAAGAGCTGCTCGGGGTGCCGGTATTCGACTCCATGCAGGAAGCGGTCGACGCCACCGCGGGCAACGCGGCCCTGATCTTCGTGCCGGCACCGTTCGCAGCCGACTCAGTTTTGGAGGCCGAAGCCGCGGGCATCCCGTTCATCGCTCTCATCACCGAAGGCGTCCCCACCAAGGATATGCTGACCGTGGTGAACCGGCTGAAAACGAACGGCAGTGCCCGGCTCCTCGGCGGAAACTGCGCGGGGGTCATCACGCCCGGCGAATGCAAGCTCGGCATCATGCCGGGCCACATCTTCAAGCGCGGCCCTGTCGGGCTGGTATCCCGCTCTGGAACCTTGACTTACGAGATCGTATGGGAGCTGACGAGGGCGGACTTGGGCCAGACTACGTGCGCCGGAATCGGTGGAGATCCGATCATCGGAACCAGGTTCATCGACACTATGGAGATGTTCGAGGCCGATCCTGAGACTATGGCGGTTGTCATGATCGGAGAGATCGGGGGCTCGGACGAAGAGATCGCGGCTGAGTACATCAAGACGATGAAGAAGCCGGTAGTCGGGTTCATATCGGGCAGGACGGCGCCTCCTGGAAAGCGAATGGGGCACGCTGGCGCGATCATCAGCGGCGGGATGGGCACAGCGCAATCGAAGGTAGACGCGCTCGAGGCTGCGGGTGCGGCGGTAGCCGATAGATCGAGCGACATACCGCAGTTGGTGAAGGAAGCACTCCACGCAGTCCGGGCCTAATACCCCGGAATTACTGCAAATCGACCGGCCCAAAGGAGATTTTTTCCACAAATCGCGCAACGTGTACTACAATAGAGGCGTCAGTACAAATTGGCACGTGCCTTGAACCTACATCAGATTGAAACTCAGCGGCGGCAAACTCCTAGGATTTCCACAGGTTGTCCGCCGCTATTGGTGTGATGCCCGAAGGCGTTTTGTACTGTCGAACGATGATTGACAAGACGTCGTCGCCGGTGCCGAGAATCTAACGAAAACGAGTTACTGAGTTTATGCCAGCAGACAACCAGATGCCTACGCAGGTCCGCCGCGGTAAAGCGATCACCGTTCGGACCCACAGCCGTCACGCCTACATCGACGCCAGCAAGCACATGCTGGTCGATGACGACGAGCTGACCGAAGACGAGCTTCTTGAGCTTGAGGAAGAAGAGGAGGAGCAGGAAGCCGAAGCCCGCAAGAAGAGCGACGACTCCGAAGAGCTTGAGATGTGGATGCGGCAAACCCGCCGCGCCCACCTGCTGACCCCTGCCCAAGAGGAGGACCTCGCGAAGAAAGTGCAGGCTAAAGATCTCGCGGAACAGGATCAGTGGGACAAGGTCGCAGAGCTGCGGAACCTATCGCGCAGGCACAAGTTCAACGATTGGGAGCGCGGGGACGTCATGAAGCTGGGCGTTCTTGCGAAGAAGCAGCTGATCGAGTCCAATCTGCGGCTGGTCGTAAGCATCGCTAAGAAGTACAACGCGCGGGGGATCCCCCTAGCCGATCTGATCCAGGAGGGCAACCTCGGCCTGATCCGCGCCGTCGAAAAGTTCGACTGGCGCAAGGGTTTCCGCTTCTCGACGTATGCGACCTGGTGGATCCGAAGGGCGATCGCCCGCGCGATCATCAACCAGGGCAGAACGATCCGTATCCCCGTGTACGTCGCTGAGCTGATCAACAAGGTCATGAAGACCGCGAACCAGCTTCAGCAAGAGCTGCACCGCGAGCCGACGCCTGAGGAAGTTGCCGAGCGAGTGGGCATGGCGGCGGACCGTGTGCAAGAGATGTTGCGGGTCGCGATCGAGCCTCTGTCTCTCGAAACCCCAGTCGGTGAAAAGGACAACTCGTCGATCGGCGACTTCATCCCTTCGCAGAACATCCCGACTCCGGGCGACGTGACTTGGAACCTGATGCGGCGCGAGGAGATCGACACGATCCTGGGTCGCCTGACGAGCCGCGAACGGGATGTCGTCCGGCTGAGGTTCGGCCTTGACGACGGCCGCGCGAGGACCCTCGAAGAGGTCGGTTCGTCGCTGAACGTCACCCGAGAGAGAGTTCGTCAGATCGAGCTGAGGGCGATGAAGAAGCTGCGCCATATCGGCCAGGAGCTTCACACGCAAGGCTTCACGATCACGCCGACCCCGACCTAGGGGCGGCGGAAGCCTGAAGAGCCGTCCAGCAGATAGCTGGGCGGCTTATTTCTTTATAGAAACCCGCCTGGTGGTGCTTTGAACGACCTGCTTGACGCCAGGCATAAACCCGGAGTAGTCGACCGTCGTCGTGACCTTCATCTCGCGCAACCAGCCTGTATCTAGGTCGATCAGCGCCCTGCCTTCCATCAAGACGTGCATTTCGGAAGAGACTGTTTCATCGCCGACGAGTGCCAGAATGATCGTGGGGCGGCCCTCCGATCGAATGCCGATCACTGCGTAGTTCTCTTCCTCGTTTACCTGTTCGAGAGCGTAAACGATCGGAAACTCGCCGTTCTCTACGGTCCCTCCGACCTTGACGAAGAATGACCCGACCTGGGCAGTGAAATCGAACGATCCCAACCACTCATCGGCCAGCGTTACCGGCGTAGGCGGCAACAGCAATCCCATTAGCCCGACGATCAGGTCTTCGTCGCCCGCCTGTGCGCCGATTGGACTCAAGCCGATCCCACGCTCTAGAAAGACATCGGTGCCGCGACCGAATTCGTCGTAGTTGCCTCTCATGAGCGAGCCCTCGATACCCGCCGTGGCATCCTGGATAAGGATCGCTACCTCTTCGTCCCCTTCAACGTTAGACTCGACGTTGAACGTATTGATCAGAATCACAGCACCGCTGCCATCCAGCTGCTCGATTCTCGCGGTCTGAGTCGCGGTCAGATCGCTCTTCACCGTCACCATTTGACCGAAAATTGGGTCGGGCAGCCGATTCACCATGTCGTTCGTCAGCTCGTATCGATACTCCGCTCCCTCTTCGTACTGAATCGCCAATGAGTACAACTGCTCCCCTGGTTCGCCGACTCCTTCGGGAATTCTGTCGAGCTCCCACGGTGGACCAGCGTCCCTTGCCGGTTCATTGGAGGGAGGGCCAGAGATGCCCGTAAGCGGTGCCTTCCCAGCCCCGCTGCTACAACCGCAAGCGATGACGAGCACCACAAGAAGCATCGACAGGATGACCATAGGACGCGGCATGTCTCTATTGTATTACACGCAACTGAGAATCCGTGGGTTCCATTCCGCAGAAGCCAATTCCTGTGCAAAATCGTACAGATTCAGCTTTCCAGCGGCGGCGGTCTGTTGCGCCTCGCGAAACACCGTCTCAGGCGGTACGAGCGGCGTGCCGTTCGGAATGCTGGCTTGAACCAGAACCGCTCGGTCGGTAAGCCGGAGCGCACAGCCGCAGACCTTCTTGCCCGTCGAAGGATCGACGATGTCGTTCGGCAAAACGTACTTAAAGCAGTCCGCCGAGTGCCCCGCGTTGCGAACGAACTCTGTGTCTTCCGCAAGCTCTGCGGAAACCCCAGCGCGTGACAGGGCTTCAACCAACGGCCCGATAGCTCTGCGATAAACGACCGAAATACGCCTAGCCTCCGTTTCGCCGATCCCGATGTCTCGGAGCGACAGCGCCAAGCCGACCGTCACGTCGTGGCCGTGCAGAACCGCTTTGCCGCCGGTTGGGCGCACGACCCAGTTGATCCTCTCGGGGTGCAGCAGCGCCTTTTCCGGGTGCTGGAAACGTCCCAGGCTGACCCACGCTCCGTCCCATGAGTAGACCCGCGCGGCGGACTCGCCCCTCTCGGCGAGCTCAAGAAGCTCTGTGTCTCGGGCCATGTTCGTCCTGCCGTCTTTCAGGGGTTCGACTGTGACGAGCATCACTCTTTACACCGGGCTCGTTTCGGGCCGCTCTGCGGTCCACTTGACGTCGAGCTGTTTGACCGCCTTCACCTCGTCGAGCCGGCCGACGACTTGGCTGCTCGGCGCGTTGAGCAATAGGTCGGGGTCGGTCTCAGCCTCTTTACAGATCGCGACCAGCGCGTCGCAAAAGGCGTCGAGCGTCTCCTTGCTCTCCGTCTCCGTCGGCTCGATCATCAGGCACTCGGGGACGATCAGCGGGAAGTAGTTGGTCGGCGGGTGGAAGCCGTAGTCGATCAGGCGCTTGCTGATGTCGAGCACACGGATACCGTTTTTCTTGTACTGCTTTGCCGTCAGCACACACTCGTGCATGCACGTCCTGTCGTACGCTGGCGGGAGTACATCCTTCAGCCGCGCCATCACGTAGTTCGCGTTCAGCACCGCGTGCCTGCTGATCTCGGGCAGACCTTCTTTGCCGTATGCGAGCAGATACGTCAGCGCGCGGACAGCCATCAGGAACTGCCCGTGGAAATCGCTCACGCGACCGATGCTCTGCGGCCTGTTGTAGTCGAATTTCGGTTTGCCGTTTATCCGCTTTAGATGTGGCGTTGGGATGAACGGTTCGAGGTGGCTCATCAGCCCGATCGCGCCGCACCCCGGACCGCCGCCACCGTGCGGCGTGCTGAACGTCTTGTGCAGATTGAGGTGCATACAGTCGAAGCCGTGGTCGCCGGGCCGGGTCGTGCCGACCATCGCGTTCATGTTCGCGCCGTCGCAGAACACCTGCCCGCCGGCCGCGTGGACCATCTCGCAAACCTTGACGATGTGCGGCTCGAACAGCCCGAGCGTCGAGGGGTTCGTGACCATGAACGCCGCGACGGTTTCGTCGAGCACGTTTGCGAGCGCGTTCAGGTCGGTATTGCCCTCGTCGTTGGTCGGTACCGACTTGACGTCATAGCCACAGCGCGCGGCGCTCGCAGGGTTCGTGCCGTGTGCGGAGTCGGGGATCAGCACGACTGTTCGCTTCTCGCCCTTGCCCTGTTGGTACGCCTTGATCATCTGCAGACACGTCAGCTCGCCGTGCGCGCCGGCGACCGGCTGCATCGTGATCTCGTCGAAACCTGTGATCTCTTCGAGTATCTCGTAAACCTGCATGAACACCTCGAGCGCCCCCGGCACAGAGTCCTCCGGCTGCATCGGATGGAGCTGCGTAAAGCCGGGCAGCGACGCGGTCATCTCGTTGATCCGCGGGTTGTACTTCATCGTGCACGAGCCGAGCGGATAGAACCCCGTGTCGATCCCGTAGTTGATCTGGCTGAGGTTCGTGAAATGCCGGATCAGGTCCAGCTCCGCGATCTCCGGCAGGTTGAGTTCTGTTCTCGACTCTCCGATCGCTTTGCTCAGATCGACCTCTGGAGTAGTCGCCTTCGGCAGGTTGCAACCGACCCGCCCAGGGGATGATTTCTCGAACAGAGACTTCGGTTCGGGAACTCCTCGTTGAATCACGCGATCACCTCCATCATCCCTCCACACTCGAAGTGTGGAGGGTAAGAGTTCAACATCACCTGATCACCTCTTTCCACCATCCCTCCACACTCGAAGTGTGGAGGGTTCGATTCAGCGTGAACCTCCGGCAAGTAAAACCCTCCACACTCGAAGTGTGGAGGGATGGCGTTCAACATCACGCGATTGCCTCCTTGAGCTTCTTCGCGAAGTCGTCGATCTGGTCTTTCGTGCGCACCTCTGTCACCGCGACCAGCAAACAGTTATCCATGTCCGGATAGAACTTTCCGAGCGGAAGGCCGGCCAGGACTCCGTCGTGCAGGAGCGCGAGCTGCACCTCTTCCGCGTTCACCGGAAGCTCCAGAACAAACTCGCCAAACACTTTCCGTGCAAACTTCAAAGAAGCGCCAGCCTCGGTCAGTTTACCGATTGCGTACTGCGTGTTCCGCACGGTCGTCTCGGCGACGGAGCGCATCCCGTTCTTGCCCATCGCGGCCATGTAGACCGTCGCGGCGAGCGCCATCAGCGCCTCATTCGTGCAGATGTTCGAGGTCGCCTTCTCGCGGCGGATGTCCTGCTCGCGGGTGCGCAGGGTCATCGTGTACCCGACCCTGCCCTGCACACACGTCGTACGCCCAACGATGCGGCCTGGGATGCGCCGCGCAAACTCCTTCTTCGTCGCGAACAGCCCGAGCAGCGGGCCGCCGAAACCCATCGGGATGCCGAGCGACTGACCTTCGCCGACCACCACGTCCGCGTCAAACCTCCCCGGTGGGGGAAGAACCCCCATCGCGGTCGGATCGGCGACGACGATGAACATCGCCCCGCTCTTCCGGGCAGCATCGCGCGCAGACGAAAGGTCTTCGATCACGCCGAAGAAGTTCGGGTACTGCACGATCACGCAAGCAGCTTCGTCGTTCACCGAAGAGTAGTCGGAAGTCGCGCCATCCGAGACAGGAATCCCGCGCACCTCGATCCCCATCGGCCAGCAGTACGTCTCGAGAATCTGCCTGTAATGAGGATGCACCGCCGAAGAAACAAAAACCACTTTCCCCCCATTTACACCGTGCGCCATCAGAGCGGCCTCGGCCATGGCCGTCCCACCGTCGTACAGCGAGGCGTTCGCGAGATCCATGTCGAACAGCTCCGCGACCATCGTCTGAAACTCGTAGATCGTCTGCAGAAACCCTTGCGAAGCCTCGGGCTGATAAGGCGTGTAGCCCGTCAGAAACTCGCCTCGCGACAGCACCGTACCAACCGATGCCGGGATGTACCTGTCGTAGATCCCCGCGCCAAGGAAACAGACTGTGCGAGAAAGATCGACGTTCCTCTCTGAAAGCTCTTTCAGGTGGCCGAACAGCGCGTGCTCGTCCATCGCTGAAGGCACGTTCAGCCCGCCTTTAACGCGAAGATCAGCAGGAACCTCTACGAACAGGTCCTCGATTGAACCGACGCCGATCGTCTCGAGCATCGCACGGCGGTCTTCGTCGGTGTGGGGGATATACGGCATCGCGGGATCAGTCGTCGAGCGACGCTTGGTACGCCTCAGCGCCCATGAGCAAATCCGCCTCCCGCGGATCGGACATCTTGATCTTGACGAGCCAGCCTTCCTCGTATGGGGCGGTGTTCAGTAGCTCGGACTGGGCGACCAAGGCCGCGTTGGCCTCGACGACCTCGCCCGCGACCGGCGCGTAGACGTCGCTGACGGTCTTCACGCTCTCGATCGTCCCGAACGACTCTTGCGACTGGAGCGTGCGGCCGACCTCGGGAAGCTCAACGTACACCACGTCGCCCATCTCGGACTGTGCGTGGTCGGAGATGCCAACCGTGGCCGTGTCGCCGTTGACGCGCACCCACTCGTGTGACTTCGTGTACTTCAAATCTGTTGGAAAAATCAACCGCCCGATACTCCTGAAAACGCCTCTCGGCTCACGTCGGATGTTACCTCTGTGCTTCGAGGGCGGGGTACCTTGCGGACTATGCTCCGCGTTGATTTCGTGACCTTGTTCCCGGAGATGGTGCTGGACGCCCTCTCGCACAGCATCATGGCGCGCGCGGCGAAGTCCGGGGCGGTCGAGTTCGGCACCTCAAACCCCAGAGACTTCGTCCACGACAAGCACAGGACGGTAGACGACACGAGCTACGGCGGCGGACCTGGCATGGTCATGATGGCCCCGCCTATCAAAGACGCTCTCGACGCCCTGAAACCAGAGCCGAACACGCCGGTCGTCCTCTGCGACCCGACCGGCGTAAAATTCACCCAAGCGGCCGCCCAGGCATTGTCAAAGGAAGACCGTCTCATCCTCCTCTGCGGACACTATGAAGGGATCGACGACCGCGTCCGCACCCGGCTCGCGACCCACGTCTACTCGATCGGCGACTACGTCCTGACCGGCGGAGAGCTCCCCGCGCTCGTCATGGCCGACTCGGTGGTCCGCCTCCTTTCCGGCGTTCTGGGCGACCCGGAGAGCCACCAGGACGACAGCCACAGCGAAGGCCTGCTCGGATTCCCTCTTTTCACAAGACCAGAGGAGTTCTTGGGCGAGCAGGTGCCAGACGTGCTGAAGTCGGGAAACCACGCCCAGATCGCCAAGTGGCGCCGCCAGAGGCAGGTACAAGCGACCCGAAAGTACCGCCCCGACCTTTACTGCCAAGCGGACCTAACCGTCGTCGACCTCGATCTGTCATAATTGGGCTCCCGGCCTGTGCAACACGGATCGTGGCGCAGCGAGATGAGGTTTCAATGTCAAAGCAAGCGATTCTAGACGCCGCTGCCGAAGAGTATCTCAAGGATGATCTGCCTGAGATTCAAGTCGGCGACACGCTCAAGGCGAACGTCAAGGTCCGAGAGGCCGGCAAGGAGAGGATCCAGGTCTTCGAGGGCTTGGTAATCGCCATTAAGAACGGGGGTATCGCCAGAAACGTCACCATCCGCAAGCAGGCGAGCGGCGTCTGGGTCGAGCGCACTTTCCCCCTTCACTCACCGAACGTAGCGTCGTTCGAGGTCATGCGCCACGGGAAGATCCGGCGCGCAAAGCTATACTACATTCGCGACAAGGTCGGCAAGAAGGCCCGCATCCCTGAGCGCAGATAAACCGCTGTGGGCAGCCTCTGGAACTTCGTAGCTCAATCTCAAGAGCCCTCTAACCTTATCTTCTGGGTTGATAAGGTCGCCCGAACGCCGCTCAGCAAAGTCCTGATCTTCGCGCTGGTGCTGAGCGCTGTGCGACTTGTCCTCTACCCGTACCTGAAGAACACGCCCACTCACAAACGGACCGGCCTATTCTCGTTCGCCCGCATCGCCAACGAAACCTGCGACGCCTTCATCTACGCGGCGATCGTCGTTTTCATGCTGGTCAGACCGTTCGGGATTCAGACGTTCCACATCCCGTCCGGCTCGATGGTGGAGACGCTTCACGAGGGGGACTTTATCGTGGCCAACAAGCTCGTTTACCGCTTCAACGATCCGAAGGTGGACGAGATAGCAGTGTTCCGACCGCCCGAGCATGCGTTCCTGCCCGGCAAGCAGCGATCCGACTACATCAAGCGGGTTATGGGCGTGCCCGGCGACGTAGTTGAGATTCGAGATAGAGTTTTCTATCGCAACGGTGAAGTTATCGAGCAGCCGTTCGTGACGATATCGACCCGGACCCTCAATGGCTACACCATCGTGGTTGGGGAGGCTGCAGACCTAGAACCGATGGCAGACTTCAAGCTTGTAAAGGACGGTGATCGGTACATACCGTTACTGATCGAAGGATCCGAAGTCAACACCTCGCGCCTCGGAACCGTGGAGAAATTTCTAATCGGGTCGTTTGAGGAGGGCCAACGGTTGGCCGCCCTCCCGCCCGCAGCGATCCCGGAGGGCTACTATCTGTTCATGGGCGATCACCGTACGTTTTCGTCCGACGGCCGCATGTGGGGCCTGGTCCCGCGCGAGAACATCATCGGGCGCAGCTCGTTCGTCATGTTCCCGTTCGGGCACGCTGGCAAGACTCGCTAGGGAGGGTTCGAGGATCAAGGTGCGAGGCACATGGTGCGGGGAACCCGTCACCCGTCACCCGAAAGTGGTGGGCCTGGGGGGACTCGAACCCCCGACCAAGCGGTTATGAGCCGCACGCTCTAACCTCTGAGCTACAGGCCCGCAGAGCCTCTTGAGTCTACCAGTACCATAAAGTCAGGCGGCATCAGTATAATCCAGTTCGCGGGCATCGCCCGTTTCGAGGAACAATTGGCCGAAGCACCTGTACACACGACCGAATCCGGAGGTTCGTTCCTCACTTCAACCCCAGAAAGAACCTTCGTTCCAGAAGACTTTGCCGGCGACGAGCTGTTGATGCTCGAGATGGCTGAGCAGTTCAGCAGAAACGAGGTCATCTCTATTCAAGAGCGGCTCGACCAGAAAGAGGCGGGTCTGATGCAGAGCCTGATCCGACGGGCCGGCGAACTAGGGTTTTGCGGCGTCGATGGCCCCGAAGCGTACGGTGGACTCGGTCTCGGCAAGAACCTCGCGGCCAGAATCTTGGAGCACCTTTCGCTCAACGCCTCCTTCAGCGTCACAATCGGCGTCACCAGCGGGATCGGGCAGCTCGGAATCTCCCTGTTCGGCACGCACGAGCAGAAGAGCCAGTACCTCCCTAAGCTGACCAGCGGCGAGGCGATCGGCGCCTACGCGCTCAGCGAGCCGGACAGCGGCACCGATGCCTTGAGCCTGGCGACGACGGCGAAGCGCCAGGGGGACAAGTGGGTGCTCAACGGCACCAAGATGTGGATCAGCAATGCGGCGTGGGCCGACGTGTTCCTCGTGATAGCCAAAGTCGATGGGAGCCAGCTCGCTGCGTTCATCGTCGAACGCGACTTCCCCGGCGTCTCGGTCGGGCGCGAGGAGCACAAGCTGGGCCTGATAGGCTCGTCGACGGCGCGACTGGTTTTAGAGAACGCCCATGTCCCGCAGGCGAACCTGCTACACGAGCCCGGCAAGGGGCACCAGGTCGCGCTGAACGCGCTCAATCTAGGTCGGTTCAAGCTCGGCGCCATGTCGCTCGGTCCGGCCCGGGAGGCGATTTGGCAGAGCTCCCTGTACGCCCAAGAGCGCAAGCAGTTCGGCCAGCCCATCGGGAGCTTCGGCCTTGTGAAGCAGAAGTTCGCGGACATGGCTGCGCTGTACTTCGCCGCCGAGTCGTGCCTGTTCCGAACAGGACACAACATCGACGGTGCGTTCAAGCAGTTCGCAGGCGACGTGCCGGGCAACATGAAGGCCGCGCGAGAGTTCGCGATCGAGTGCAGCATCGTCAAAGTTCTGGCCTCGGAAATTCAGGCTGTGATCGCCGACGAGGCGCTGCAGGTGTTCGGCGGGTACGGGTTTTCTGAGGAGTTCCCTATGGCGCGCATCTATCGCGATGCCCGGGTCAGCAAAATCTATGAGGGAACGAACGAGATCAACCGCATCTTCATCGCCGAGCATTCCCAGCGACTCCTCAAAAGCGCAAAACCGCCGGGAGATTCGTTCGTCAGCGAGCTCTTGGCGCAGGCTCTGTCAAAACCGGTCGATCAGCAGGTCGCGCTCGGCGCGCTGGCAGACCTCATGATCTTGAGCTTCGCCGAACAGTCGACGCGCCTGCGGGCGGATCGGCTTGGGGGAGTCGCCCAGATGGCCTACGATCGGTTCGCCAATTGGGCGAACGCAAGAGCCGGGTATGCGTTCCAGGTGATCACAAGTGAGGAAGTAACTTTGCCCAAACCCCGACCGGGCCACGTGGCAGAGCTGTCCGATGCGATCTTCGAAACGCGGAAGCCGATTCTCCAGCGATCTCTGTAGCGTCCGCGCCGGAGTGACTAACTTTCTTTTGTTCTAGATGCACTCTTGAATCCTGCCCCGTCTTAAGGCTTAAGATGGCATACTCGAAACAAGCCATAGGATCCACACGATGTCAGTCAAGACCTCGATAAATAAGATCGCCTCTCACGACCGCCAGTCCGCCAACCCCAACCCGAATCACGCCGTCGGCACCATGTCAGTCAAGTCCGCGCTAGATCAGATCGCCTCTCAAGAATGCCAGTTCGTCGACTTCCGCTTCACCGACGTTTTCGGCGTCTGGCACCACTTCTCGATCCCGGTCTCCCAGCTTTCGGCAGACATCTTTGAAGACGGGATCGGCTTTGACGGCTCCAGCATCCGCGGTTTCCAGTCGATCGACCAGTCGGACATGCTGCTGATGCCTGACCCGACGACGCTTTTCTTCGACCCGTTTCCCCAGCACAAGACTGCGGTCATGATCGGCGACATCGAGGACCCGATCACCCGCCAGCGGTACACCCGCGATCCCAGATTCATCGCCCACAAGGCCGAGCAGTACTTGAAATCGACCGGGATCGGCGACACCGCGTCTTTCGGCCCTGAGGCGGAGTTCTTCGTGTTCGACCGGATGTCGTATCAGAACACGCCGCAGCACGCGTCGTTCACCGTCGACAGCGTGGAGGCGCACTGGAACAGCAACAACGAGGAGGCGATCGGCTTCACGAACCGGCCGAAGGGCGGTTACTTCCCTTGCCCGCCGGGCGACAAGCTGCAAGACCTCAGGAGCGAGATGGTGCTCATGCTCGAAGAGGTCGGGGTGGAGGTCGAGCTGCACCATCACGAGGTGGGCGCGCCCGGCCAGTGCGAGATCGACATCAAGTTCGACGACATGCTCCTCATGGCCGACAAAATGATGAAGTACAAGTACGTCATCAAGAACACCGCCACGATGTACGGCATGATGGCGACGTTCATGCCGAAGCCGGTCATGGACGACAACGGCAGCGGGATGCACTGCCACCAGTCGATTTGGAAGAACGGCGAGAACATCATGTACGACGAAAACGGCTACGCGGGCCTCAGCGACCAGGCCCGCTGGTACATTGGCGGGCTGCTTAAGCACGCTCCGTCGATGCTAGCCTTCACCAATCCATCGACTAACTCTTACCGCCGGCTCGTGGCAGGATTCGAAGCGCCGATCAACCTGATCTACTCTGCGCGCAACCGCTCAGCCTGCGTCCGCATCCCGATATACAGCACTTCGCCGAAGTCCAAGCGGGTCGAGTTCCGGGTGCCCGATCCGAGCTGCAACCCGTACCTGGCGTTCTCTGCGATGCTGATGGCCGGGCTCGACGGCATCCAGAACAGGATCGAGCCGCCGAAACCGATCGACAAGGACCTGTACGACCTGCCGCCAGAGGAGAAGGCCGACATCGCGATGACGCCTGGCTCGTTGCGTTTAGTGCTGGAGAACTTGGCCCGCGATCACGACTACTTGACGAAGGGCGACGTGTTTACCGAGGATCTTCTGACCGCGTACATCGACTACAAGATGGAGTTCGAGGTGCGGGCAGTCGAGCTGCAGCCGCACCCGTACGAGTTCTATTTGTACAACGATATTTAGCGCGTCGCGGGCTGTCGCGGGAGCTGTTCGGCACGGTCGCAATCAGCGCAGAGGCGAACGTGTCGCCAGATGTGGTTAGGGAGGGTAAATCAACGGATCGTACGAAGACATCAGTGGGTTGTAAGTCGTAATGGAATCGACATGATTGGGATAAGTGATCTTAATGTATATGGGCCCGTCGCTGGTGTGGTAGGTGAGAAGCCTGTTTAACTGCCCTTCTGGGCCGAAGTAACTCGTCTTGTCGGCTGGACCAAGAATAGCGACTATTGTGTTGCCCTTCATACCGATGTTTATCTTATCCAGAATGTCGCGCGAGGAGCGGATATCGGTGGCCGTTGACACCGCTGGCGGCTGGCTGGCAGCCGGCGCGGCTGTGCGCGATTGAGAGTCAATCTGATCGGGCGTAAGGATGTTCTCGGCCGGCCGGCGAGGCATTTCTTCTTGGCGTGCGTACCGCATGCTGTTTATAATTAGAATTTCGCCATCGATCCAGTAGCGGAAGTTGTAGCCCATTTTGTCGTCTGGAAACTCGATGTACACGATGTCGCTCGACGTCGACCACACGAATTGGTGCTCTACCCCTGATTCGCCCACTGTCATACCATGTTGTTCATCGAAGAATGTGAGAACTTCGAGTGGCCCGGACACAGTAGCCCACGAGCCAATCAGTCTTTCTGCGGGAGTCGGGGTCAGGACTTTCACTCCGCCATAAATGGCGATTCCGGCAAGCACCAGGGCCACAGCCCAACCCCAAGGAAATCTCCTTCTGGCGATCAACCGCTGGGAATGTGACGGCATCGCGACCGTCTTATTTGAGAAGTCGGTCTTGTAGACATGCAGGCAATGAACGCACTGCTGCTGGTTTAGTGCTGCTTGAAGTCCGCACTTCGGGCAGATCTTGAATCCTTGTTGCATGGGCGAATCCTTGTAACGACAATATTAGCAGAAAGCAATGTAGGCCAGGCTGGTCCAGGTTCAAATGAACCTGCGGGAGCGGTGTGCAGGGTGGGGATCGCAGGCGTGTTCAGAGAGTTCCGGGCCGTGACTTGGGAGATCGGGGCGTAACATCACGAGAAAGTCAACTTGAACCAAGGTCCAATAAAGGCATGGACTGGTAATCTCAGTCCCTAATGGCAGACTACTTGATCATTTCAGAAGCGGAGTTAATTCCATGGTCCCAGAATTTGACCGACGTTGTCCTCGATACCGTCTCGCCGCACGTCGACACGACCGTGCCGCCTCGATTGCCTGCGTAGGGCCGTTGCAATTCGGTGTGAGAAGAAATGAACTCCGTCCAAATCGTTGGCACGCTTGTCATCTTCGCAGGCATAATTCTGTTTGCGATCAAGGGCACGAAGGGCAAGAACACTGTCAAGATCCCCGGCTCTAATATTGAGTTGAACCTTGCTGGGTCATCGCTGGTGATCTTTCTGGGGGGAGTATTGCTCATCGTTGCAACGATCTGGAACCCATGGGCCAAAAGTACATCGATTGCCGAGGAAGCGGACACCAACAGACCAGCGGTCGTGGACGATTCAAGCGTGGGGCTTTTCGTGGACAATTTAAGAATGGGGCTAATCGACTGCAAGGACAAGGGGCAGAACTTTGCAGACGTTAGGTCAAGAGATGGTCGGTCGTTGGCGCAGATCGAAGTAGGGTCCGAAATCACCGTTGGCGGGGTGGTGGAACTAGGAGCGGACGTGGTACGAAAGGTGTTGATTGGCACACGGCACGTCGGTGACACGCCCGGCACCGTCTTCTTGTTTGAGGATCCGCTTGCCGAACCGTCCAGAGAGTTTTCCCTTGGGCCCGATCGCACATTTGGGACAGGGCTCGATTATTGTATTGTTCATCTACTTGTCATGGAGCTGAGCAGTGCGCATCCCGGACCTGAGATAGTGGTCGTTGCCAATGCGCCCGACCTCTATGCATGTAGGGTCATTGTCTTGAGTAGCAATCTCGAGCTGCTTTACGATTATCACCACCCAGGAGTCGTTGATGTTATGGGTGTGCTGAAGGTCAAGGGTGTTGCCACCCTTGTATGTAGGGGCGTGAACAACCACGTACGCAAGTACAGAGACCAGTTGGACTTTCCAGACGAACAGCTAAGCAGAATGGCACAACCTGTTCTCTTCTTTATATCGAGTAGAGAATTCTCTGGTCGAACTGTTGAGGGATGGCCCTACGGAAGTGACCTGAAATTGGAGCCTGCATCCGAGCTATGGTATCTGAACTTCCCCGTATCGGCGGAAGAGCAGAGCACATTTCTTAGTCCTACAGTCGAATTGATAGAGGTGCTTGGCAAACCCGCTGTCCGCGCATTCCTTAGCGAACGGCGCTATATCATTTCTCCGGAATCATACAAGGTGTCGCCATATGCCAGCTTTGATTTGTGGGATCAATTCGAATCTAAAGAGGCGGCAGATGATTACGTCAACACTCTTCAGCCGATCTCGATTCCGGGGCTAAGGTAACTGTTGATGGCTGCTCGAACCCGTTGCTTAAGCGACAATCGGATGGACTGCGCCGTCAAGGTTATCGGATGGAAACCCAATTGCGGTGACCAGATGCCAACCAGCGGAACCTGAAACTGCACACGCCAGTACAATACAGTTATGAAGTCCCTCGTCAGTCTTTGCCTCCTCGCGGCGCTGTTCGTCGGCGGGTGTCGCGACGCGGGTAAGGTCGCGTCAGCCGTGACACAGGACAACGCTCCTCCCGAAGGGTACAACCGGCTGTATTTCGCCACCAGCCCGTACCTGAAGCTGCACGAGACCAACCCGGTCGACTGGTACGAGTGGGGCGATGAGGCGTTCGAGAAGGCGAAGAAGGAGAACAAGCTGATCTTCCTCTCGATCGGCTACTCGACGTGCCACTGGTGCCACGTCATGGAGGAGGAGTCGTTCGCCAAGCAGGACGTCGCAGACGCGCTCAGCGAAACGTTCGTGTCGATCAAGGTAGACCGCGAAGAGCTTCCCGGCGTCGATCACGTCTTCATGCAGGTGACGCAGGGGATGACGGGCAGGGGTGGGTGGCCGAACACGATACTGCTGACGCCAGACCGAAAGCCGATTTATGCAGCAACCTACATCCCGCACGATCCGCTGCTCGAGTTGCTAGCGGGGGTCAAGAAGCTTTGGAACGACGATCCCGATAAAATTCAAGCCGAGGGCGACCGCATCAACTCCATTCTGGCACCGCTCCTGGCTGTATCCGATCCGGGCACGGTTTCCGCAGAGTCCCTCCAGAAAGCGGCCGACGGGCTGATGTCGAGGTACGACGAACTGCACGGCGGGTTTGGCAACAGCCCGAAGTTTCCGTCGCCGGCCAACTTGATCTTCCTGTTGAGAATGGCAGAGCGACAGGACAACGACGAGTACAAGAACGCGGTGCTGAACACGCTGACGAAGATGCGGCTCGGTGGAATCTACGACCAGGTCGGCTACGGGTTCCACCGCTACTCGACCGATCGCATCTGGCGCACCCCGCACTTCGAGAAGATGCTGTACGATCAGGCGCTCCATGTGCTCGCGTACACGGAGGCGTACCAGATCACTGGGCTAGAGATTTTCAAGCGCACGGTCGATGAGATACTCACATATGTAAGCCGCGACATGAGCGACGGAAACGGAGGGTTTTGGAGCGCTCAGGACGCGGACAGCGACGGCGAAGAGGGCAAGTTCTACGTTTGGTCCGTCGAGCAACTGGCGGAAGTGCTGAGCTCGGAAGAGGTCACGTTGGCCAAGGGGTGGTTCCATGCGTCGGACGCCGGGAACTTTCGCGATGAGGCGACCGGCGCGGCCATGGGAAGCAACATTCTGGAATTCACAAGAGAATTTCCCGATACCGATCAGTTCCACTCCGTTGTCAAGAAGCTGCGAGACGCTCGCGAGAAGCGCGTTCATCCGTTGACCGACGACAAGATTCTGACTGACTGGAACGGCCTGATGATCGCAGCATACGCGCGGGCCGGTTACGCGTTCGACCGACCAGAGTGGATCGCCAGGGCGCAGAGGGCTGCGGCGTTCATCGACAAGGAGATGGCGTCGCCAGACGGCAAGCTCGCACACTCGTTCAGAGGTGGACAGACATCAGGCACCGGGTTCATCGACGATTACGCGTTCCTGCTTTGGGGGCTCGTCGAGCTGTATCAAGCCGACTTCGACGTTGCTCACCTCACGTTAGCTCTGAAGCTCGTGGAGCAATTGAAAGGCGCCTTTCTCGACGAAGAGAACGGCGGGCTGTTCATGACTGCGGCTGGCGCGGACATTCCGATCGGCAGGCCGAAGGAGGCCACTGACGGCGCGCTGCCGTCGGGGAACGGCGTCGCCGCGTGGAACATGATGCGACTGGGAAGGCTGCTTGGCCGCACCGACGTCGAAGAGATGGGGCGCGATATCCTTGCGGCGTTCGGCGGCAACATCGCCGTCAGTCCAGACGGCTACATAGGGCTGCTCTTCGCAGCGGATTTCACTTCGGCATTTACCAGTGAGGTCGTCGTTGTCGGAGAGGGAGACGAAGCGCTGAAGATGATGCGACGGCTACAGGCAGAGCACCGACCGAACGCAGTCTTCGTCCTCAAGGACGCTTCTCAGGATTCGGACGAGCTTGCCAGTATTGCGAGCTACACGGAGTTGCTCGTTGCCCAAAACGGCAAGACAACCGTGTACGTCTGCCACAACTTCGCGTGCGAGCTGCCGACGACCGACGTCAACGTGGCTCTCAAGCTCTTGCTGGCCGACGACTAGAAGCCAATTCCAGAGAGTTGTAGCCGCATGCTCTAGCTTGCATGCCAGCCAGAGGCTCCCGCTGAGCGCCGCGACCCGACACGCCGGGACGCAACCTGAAGGATGCGGCTACATTGGTACCGAGGGCCACTGGCAGGATCGGCTGTATGCCGTCTACGCAAGCTAAGGTCGCCCAGGAGGACGACCCTCCATGGGGAAGGTCGATAATTGTAGCCGTAGGCACATGGCTGCCCCGCACACGCATCGGGACAGCAATGCCACGCGTTCCGGAGAATCCCTCTCCCGCTCTGCTTGCTGCCGCGTATCGAGCGCGTTGGTGAGTGGGAGAGGTTAGGTGAGGGCGTAAGCAGGCTTCGGCCTCCTCCTGCCTCCCCCGGCCACGAACAGCTGCGAAAAGCGATATCCTGTAGGCCGGGGGACGGATTGTTGGAGCGCGTGTCAGCGAAGCAAAAGTCAGCCGCAGGCCCTCAGCTTAGTACGACACGTCGATCTGCTCCTCGTTCCGCGTCTCGGCACTCTTATACAGCGCGTCGAAGATCGCGTTGAGAATGAGGCCCTCTTCGCCGGGGACCGGCGAGTCGTCGCCGTTCTTGATCGCGCTGACGAACGCCTTGACCTCTTCGACGTGTGCCGACTCGACTTTGGGAAGGTTCGCCGGGGTCATGTTGAACAGCTGTTTGTCGTACTCGGTGTAGATCTCCACCGCCTTGGCGTCTTCGTCGAAGTCGATCTTGGCGCCGGCCTTGGTGCCCAAGAGCTGCGTGCAGAACGGGTTGCCGTCCAGGTTGGACATGAACGAGCTTTCCAGCACGACGATCGCGCCGTTGTCGAATCTGATGAACCCGACCGCCATGTCCTCGACTGTGAACTTGGTGCGGTCGAAGTCGCCCCAGGCGTTGTAGAGATCGGGGTTCGTGCCGAGCATGTTCCAGGTCATGCCGCTTGCGCTGACAGGCTTCGGATAATCCATCATCGAGAGCGTGAAGTCCAGAATGTGGACGCCGATGTCGATGAGGGGACCGCCGCCTTGAAGCTCTTTGTTGGTGAACACCCCCCAGCCGGGGACGCCGCGCCTGCGGAGCGCATGCGCCCTGGCGTAGTAGATGTCCCCAAGGCCGCCGCCATCGATGAACTGCCGCATGAACTGCCCCGCGCCTGTGAACCGCTGCTGGAGGCCTACTTGGAGCAGTTTGCCGTTCTCCCTGGCCGCCGCGCACATCTTGCGGGCCTCGTCTCCGTTCATGGCGAGCGGCTTCTCGCAGATGACGTGCTTCCCTGCGTTCAGCGCGTCGATCGTCGGCTGCATGTGGGCGATGTTCGGCGTCATGACGGAGACGGCGTCGATCTCCGGGTCGTTCAGGATGTCGTGATAGTCGGTCGTGACCTTCGGAATTCCGTTCTTCTCGGCGACCTCCTTGGCCCTCTCCTCGATGAGGTCACACGCCCAAACGATCTCACAGTCGTCCTCCATGGCCTTGTAGCCAGGGACGTGGGCGTAGTTGCAGATCATGCCGGTTCCGATCAATCCGATTTTCAGCAATGTTTTCCTCGTTCGGTTCTTATAGAAGCGCCAGAATACCGCTACTCGTCATCTGCCTCGTCGGGCTCCTCGTCAAGGGCGTGCATACTTTCCTCGCGGCCGGCCTTTCCGACCGCGAGGGAGACCCCTCCCACTATGAGAATGCCGAGCACGCCCCAGAAAACAGCAAGCGGCATTTCAGGAATGCGATAAGGCAAGGGAGTGGCGTGAGAAACGTTGTAGCTGGCCATGTAGCTATGTCCCGCAAGAAACGCGAGCTTGACTCCCACCCAGCCGACGAGCAAGTACGCGAGATGATCTAAGAGCGGGTACTTCGCAAGAAGCTTGATGAACACGGTGGCCGCGAACCGGAGCAGTACGACGCCCGCGAACGCTCCAATGAAGACGATCCAAATCTTGTCCGGCCTCGGCTCGGTCGCGACCGCCGCCAGCACGCTGTCGATCGCGAACGCTACATCCGTGATACCCAGAGCAACGACCGTCGCCCAATACCCCCTCCCGGCAGCCCGACCGCCTGACGAGCCACTGCGAACTGACAAGAAGTGCTTGACCAGCAAGTACAAGAGGTACGCCGCACCGATCGCCTGGAGCCACCAGAACGCGATCAACTGTGTCACGAAGAGGATCGCAACACAGCGGAACACGAACGACATCGCCAGCCCCCAGGTCAGCGCCGACCTCTGCTGTCGTGCCGAAGGCAGGTGCCGGCACATAATCGCCAGCACGAGCGCGTTGTCGGCTGAAAGAAGACCCTCAAGTATGATGAGGAAGAAGACTGTGCCGAGGTCTGCGAATTCGAAGGTCAGGCTGCCCATGGGTCGGAGCGGTAACGGCCACCCTGATTCTGCCACAATTCATCTTCGTGGCCAAGACCCGATAATGAGGAAGGAATGCCAACCTACGTTTACGAGTGCAAGAAGTGTGAAACGGTCTTTGAGGCCGAGCAGCGGATGTCCGATGATCCGCTGTCTGACTGCGAGAGTTGCGGCGCGAAGAAATCGCTCCGTCGGTTGATCCAACCGACTGCGATACTGTTCAAGGGATCAGGTTTTTACCACACGGACAACGCACCGGCAAAAAAGGAAGCAAGCGAAAGCTCCGCAGATCCGCCCGCGTCCGGCGGCGACGATGGCGCTTGCAATCCGCCGGCAAAAGAAGACGAGTAGGTCTAGCGCTGCGCGAGGTACTCGGCCTCGGTCGATGGCACGACAATTTCGCCGCTGATGATCATCCGCTTAATATCTTCCAGCAGCTTGATGTTATCTTCGCCGATGTCGCCGCGAGTAAATCGGAACTCTGAAACGCCGACGCCTCCGCTCGCAAGATCGTAGACCTTTTCTCCAGAAGTGAACTCTCCGTTCAGGAAATCCTGAATCGTCTGGAAGACTGCCTTGTCGACGCCCTTGACCATGCTCGTCAGCACGTACCCTTCCTCGACGCCGTCTTGATCGCTGTCGACGCCAATGGCCCACTTCTCGTTCTCCGCCGCAGATCGAATGACCCCCAGACCGGCCCGCCCCGCCGCGTGGTACACGACGTCGGCGCCAGAGGCGTAGAGCACGTTGGCAGCCACCTTCGCTTGATCTACGTCATCCCAACTCCCGATGTACTTGGCGGGCAGGAACTCCACGTCCGGTCTTGCGCGCTCGGCGCCCGCCCGATAGCCGTATTCGAACTTTCGGATCAGCGCGAGCGCTTGACCTCCAACGAAGCCAATCTTGCCGCTCTCGGTCATGAGGCCCGCGAGGAATCCTACTAGATAGCTCCCTTCCTCCTCTTTGAACTTCAGCGACCGCACGTTCGGCAGATCAAGGATGCTGCCGTCAATGATCGCAAACGATACGTTCGGATACTGCGGCGCCACGGTCTTTAGTGCCGTCTGCATATTGATTCCGACCGCGATCACCAGGTCTATGCCTTCTTCAGCCATCAGAATCAGGTTGTCTTCGTACTCGGATTCGCTACCGCTCTCTATGCGCATATCACGGATTGCAAGTTCGCCAACCGCTCGCTCAATCCCGCGCCAAGCAGAGTCGTTGAACGACTTGTCGCCCAACCCGCCAGTGTCAAAGACGATGCCGACGGTCATCACGCCCGTCTTGCCGTCAGAGCCTGGCTTGGTGTCACATCCGAATATGGCTATAGCTGTACAAACCAAAGCCGCAAGGCCCACCCAACCGTATCGCCGCATTCTCAAGTTTTACCCTGCCGGGTACAATCGCGCCTGATCGACAGGCTCAACGCCGGTTGATACAAGAGGTTTTCCAGAGATTTGATCAGTTGCAACCTAACTAAGCCTGAAGCGACTTTCGACCAGATTCGAAAGGAGTACGAGAAGCTCAAGCCGACCGACGTCGCGCTCGTGGCGACTGCGCTGGTGGAGTGCGGCAGGCACGCGCTCTGCATCTTCGACGGCAAGGCGTACAAGTGGCCTCAGGACCAGGCTGACCTGACGCGGCTGCTGATCCGAGACATAGAGGTAGCCAGCAAGGCAACAGAGGAAGAGCCTGTTAAGAAGAAGACGAGAAAAACGACGACCAAGGCTCCAGCTAGGATGACAAAGGCTGCTGCAGCCAAGGCGAAGCTGCTTGAGCAGCCCGCTCTGCGAATGATGATAACGATTCGCCCTGATCAAAAGGTCGGAGAGGCCGTGCTCGGCAAGCGCAAGGAGCTAAAGACCCTGCTCAGCGATATTCTCAAGCAGGGCGTTGAGTTCATGTACTCGCCGACCGATATCGGCTGGCACTGGTCGCTGGAGCGCGTCAACTGGTCAACGCTGAGCGATGGAGAGTTGCAGCGGCACGTCGTGTTCAGCCCAGAGTTTGAGGGAGAAAGCACGGCAGTGGAGCTCGGCCCTGGCGGCAAGAAAAGGGCGCGGGCAAAGCGCAAGCCGAAGACCTAATCTCGTCAACGACCGATCAGCTCAGCCGCCTTTGAAGCGACGGCGTCGGCCGTTATTCCAAACTCCTTGTACAGAGTCGGAGCCGGAGCCGACGCGCCGAACCGGTCGATTCCGACGTGCGCCTGGGCGTACTTGCTCCATCCAAATGTCCTGCCTGCTTCGACCGAAACGGTCGCGACGTCTGGCGGCAGCACCGACCGTCTGTAGTCCGCGTCTTGCCTCTCAAAAAGGTGCCACGAAGGCATGCTGACAACTCGGCAGGCAATCCCTTGCTCAGAGAGGATCGTCGCAGCGTCGACGGCGATCTCGACTTCGCTACCGGTTGCAACGAGAACTGCCTGTGGCCCTCCTTCGCATTCGCGCAGCACGTACGCGCCCCTCTCTGCGGGATGTTGCTCCCCGTCGAAGCTAGGTGAAAGCTGGCGAACGTTCTGCCGCGTCAGGAGAATCGCGCTCGGCGTCGTCGTCGATTCTAGCGCGACCTTCCAGCACGCGGCCGTCTCGTTTCCGTCCGCAGGACGCATCACGTTGAAGTTCGGGATAGCGCGCAGGGACATAACATGTTCGATCGGTTGATGCGTCGGGCCGTCCTCCCCGAGTCCGATCGAATCGTGAGAGAACAGGAAGATCGAAGGGCATTGCATTAGCGCGGCAATACGCAGCGATGGCCGACAGTAGTCGCTGAAGATCAGGAACGTCCCGCCAAACGCAATCGTTCCGCGGTGCAACGTCATTCCGTTAACGATCGCCGCCATCGCGTGCTCTCGCACCCCGTAGCGGACGTTTCTTCCGTCCGGTACTGCCGCTGACATGATCCCGCCGTCCTTGATTTCCGTCTTTACGGATCCAGCTAGGTCGGCACATCCGCCGATCATCGTCGGATGTTCTGCGGCGATTTCGTTGAGGATCTTGCTGCTGCTGTTGCGCGTTGCCTCGGACTCCCTGAAGGTCGGAAGCTCGCCAAGCCAGGCGAAGTTCCGATCGCCCGAAAGGGCGGCCACGAGCTCTTGATGCTCGTTCGGGTGCGCGGAAGCGTAGGCTGAGAGGGCGTCCATCCACGACTCTTGGCTCTTGAGCCCTCGTTCAACGGCGGCCCGGCCGTGCGCAGCGGCCTTTTCCGGCACGAAGAAATCGTCTTCGGGGATATCCAATGCCTGCTTGGTCAGGGCGACCTCCTCGACGCCGAGCGCAGCGCCGTGGGACTTTTCCGAGCCCGCCTTGTTCGGGCTCCCGTATCCGATTGTCGTCTTGCAAATGATGAGGCTCGGCCGTGAGGCTTCGTCCTTCGCTAACGAAATCAACCTATCGACGTCGTCAAGATCGTTGCCGTCGCACCCTTGAACGTGCCAGCCGAGCGCATCGAACTTTCGCGCGACGTCCTCGGTGAACGTCAACTCCGTCGAACCGTCGATCGTGATCTCGTTGTCGTCGTACAGCACGATCAGCTTGCCGAGCTTCTGGTGGCCGGCGAACGAGCACGCCTCTTGCGTGACCCCCTCCATCAAGTCGCCATCGGAGGCAAGAACGTATGTGTAGTGATCGACGATTTGGTGATCAGGTCGGTTGAACCGAGCCGCCAGAAACCGCTCCGCGACCGCCATGCCGACCGCCGTCGAGATGCCTTGCCCCAAGGGGCCGGTAGCCGTCTCCACGCCCGGCGTCAGGTGGTTTTCAGGGTGTCCCGGCGTCTTGCTTCCCCACTGTCGGAAGCTCTTGATTTCCTCCAGGCTGAGATCATATCCGAACAGGTGAAGCAGGCCGTAGAGCAGCATACTGCCATGCCCGGCTGACAGCACGAAGCGATCTCGGTTGAACCAACTCGGGTCGGCGGGGTTGTGCTTGAGATGGCGGTCCCACAGCACGTATGCAAACGGCGCAGCGCCCAAAGGCAGCCCTGGATGCCCGCTATTTGCCTTCTGAACGGCGTCGATCGCTAGACCGCGGAGAGTATTGATGCAAATTTCGTCGAGATCCTTCTCTGTCGACACCACGGTTGGATGCTACCCGGCAGGCGAGGCGGGGTAGCCTCTATGACGATGCTTCAGGCGATTGCCTTGATCCTGGCCCTTTCGCCCGCCTCCCCCGCGAACTGGTCCGTGAACGAGCACGGTACGGTTTTGTGGGACGGCGAACCTTATATGCCGATCGGGCTGCGGATCGCCGGAGATCCAGAATCCGTCCGCGCGGCGCTCGACGCCGGCATTTTGGACCTCATCGTCGAACTGCCTGTCGACGGCTCAGGCTGGGAGTCCACCTTAGAAGTTCTGCACGAGTCCGACGCGAGATTCATGATTGCGATCTCGTCTCTAGCGCCGAGTTCAAGGGGGATAGCTGTTGAGCCGCACGGCTACCGCATTGAGAAACTGCAAGGAATCGTGCACGTCGTCGCCTCTATTCCGGGAGCGATTTCGGCGATAGCCGTGATAGCGGACAACCGCACTAGCGCGATTAGGTTTGCTGGCCGCATTGAAACCCCTGGCGGCCGCATCGACAGAGAGTTCGATACCCAAGTTCTTGTGCCACACGTGCTCCTGCTATATCCGGAGCTGACCAACAGCGGGATACCCGACTTTTGGGAGGGGTTCGATGAGCACCGCGATCAGCTGCTGTTGACGCTGCGGAGAAACGAACTCGGATCGGGATTCCGCGGGATACTCGATCCGTTGGGTCAGGTATCCGTCTTCCCTGCGCCGGACCTCAGCGCCGTACCGACCTCGCCGCTCTTCCATCTAGAGTTGGAGACCTTCCTTGCAAGAAAGTACGGCAGCCCTGTGACCTGTATGCGAGCTTGGAGCATTGGGTCAAACGACATCGAAACGTTCGAGCAGCTCTCACGTCTGATACCGCTCTGGTCGGATACCAGGGGCGTCGAACTACTGTACGATCCCGTGTTCGACAAGGTGTTTGCCAGCAATCGGATCAATTCCCTCGCTTGGAAGGATATCAGAGAGGTCGTTAGATCGACCGCTCTGCGGCGGTATGAGCGCCTCCTTCAGAGCATCAATAGGGAGTTGAACTGCCCCGTCTTTCAGACCTGGAGCGGATGGTCGGGTCCGTACGACAGCGACCGCATCGGACTGACCGGCGTCGGCGTTCGGATCAGAGGAGATTCCCTATATCACGTGATCGACCAGCTCAGCAAGGCGGCTGGCAGTGCGCTCGTACGGCAACAGGTCACAGCGATTTTCGCCACTGACGTCGAGTTGACGACTCAAGGTCGCTTCACTCTCAGCGCAGCGCTGCTCGAGATGAAGAGCATGGGGGTTCGAGGTGCGTTCTTCCGCGCCAAGAGCAAGGAGCAGGTCGCCGTCATTTCGCGGATAGCCCGTAAGCTTCGAGCCGACGTTTCCGACGCGGAGTGGAGCCCCACGCCCCTGTTCTATCCCGAATCAGCAATGAATCCTGCCCGGCCAGGCCGCATCTTCGGCGGGTGGTGGTGGTATCCGGCGCCGGCTGCTGGCGAGCGACTGGACTACGGCAGCCAACTCCTCGGCTACCGATACGCTGGCTCGACCGATTCATACTCGGTGATTTGGGCGAGAGAGGACGGGATGCGCGTCAAGCTCCTGTTCTCTAACACAGAGAACATAGAGTTGACGGCGCTAGATGGACGCAACTTGAGAATCCGAAAGCGCCGGGACAGCATAGAGCTGAACATGCCGTCGATTCCGGTCATCATCCGCAACACATTTGAAATCCCGATCCCACAGGTCAGCTACGAGGAGACCGTGCTGCAGCTCACTGCGCTGTTCTCCAACTTTGAAAACCGGGTTGACCCCACGGGCAGTCGACAGTACGATTTCGTCAGGTTGATCGAGGCGTTCAAGCGAAACCCTAGCGGCGCCTACCCCGGGTTGACTCACCTGCTGCACGAGGCTATACCAAAGGCGGCTCCGTATCTTTGGATCGAAGGTGAGCACTGCCGCGACTACAACTTTAGCGAGCCGCGCCTCATCCCTGGCTGCTCTGGCGACGGCGGCCTGGTGCTGGACACTCGGCTCAGCGGCACCAACAGCTCTTACTACGCCAGGTTTCCGCTCCGAACCAGAACCGAAGGGGAACACGAGTTCTGGATCGCCGCCCGGATTCCAGAATCGGTTCGAGACAAGGTGACCGTCACTATCGGAACCGAAACCTTGCGACTAGACGCCGATCCGGTCAGTTTTTACGGATTGGGATTTGCGTGGTACAAGCTCGGAAGCGCCAACATGCCAAGGGGAACGATCGACGTTGTGCTGCATCTCGACGCTCCGCCGTCCGCCGACCTAGAGCTAGATGTGATCGTCGCCAGTCCTGTCAGGTTTCAGCCCGACGGACCGTGGCCTCCGGTCGGTTTTCTCCTCGCAAGCCCACCACCGAAGGGCTAACCCTCCTTAAAGGGGTTGGCCCGCTTCTTTCGCTCTCGCACCCACAGCTTCTCCTGAGCCGCGAAAAGAGTCTTTGGCAGGTCGACAAGACCGTAACAGCACTCGTCGCGTCCGGTCCGCACCGCCCACGCCGCATCCCCGTAACTGTAGTGCCACCACTCGTCGCGACAGTTCGAAAACCCGGCGTCGATCATCGTATCGTGCAACAGCATCCTGTTCGCCTGCGCCTCGTCGGACAGTCCGAGAGCGAACGTCGGCGCCGATTCAAACCGCTCGAACGGCGATGTCGTGTCGAGCGGCTTGTCGTGCCTGTCCACGAGATTGACGTCGACGGCAGCGCCAGTACAGTGCCCAGGCGGAGTTTTTTGATCGACTGGCGCTACCCAGCGGTTCAGTTTCCGTCGCAGTGCCGGATACGTGAGGTTCGGCTTGACCTCCAACAGGCTTTTGGTCATGAACTCGTAGATCAGCTGTTGTCGCTTTAGCGGCCTCCACGCTTCGGTAACGCTGAGATACACGCCGCGCGGAAGACTTGCCGCAGCGCGCTTCAACATTTGGGCGACGCTCTTCCTGACGTACGGGATCGTGGTCTCGCGAAAAACGCGTACCTTTGGTGCAACCTTTAAGATATTGACCATTGGTTCGCCGTTCTCTCGCTCAGTTACGCGGTTGAGCGCGGCGATCGGCTCAGGTCTGCCACGGGTTCTGTCCCACTTCATTTTGAAAGCAGGAAGTACAGCAGCGCCAGAGTCGCGACCATCCTGACCAGGTCGAGATTCTGCGACCGAAATCCGTCAACCTCTACCCTGTTGCCAGCGTTCAACGTCACGTCGATAGCGGTGCCATTTGCGACCTTTGTCAAGTCGACCAACTCGATGGAGTTGTTCGTCCGAGACCGCACAATTCGAACGGCGGCGGCTTTCGCCTCCGGCCGGAGGCCGCCAGCCGCCTCGATCGCTTGGCTGACCGTCATGCCCGGTCGAAACTCGATAAACCCACCCTTGACGACGGCGCCGATGACCTGCACGTACTCGCGGCGACTCTTGACCTCGACGAACACTCGGTCGCCACCGCGCAGCTCAACGTCCGGTCCGGGCCGACTGAGGTCAAGCGTCCTGCGCGCCTCGCCGTCCCGATCTAGCTTGACAGCCGCCGGTATCGCGAGCGTAGAGAACCCCCCGGCGGCTTGTATCGCCTGCCGCACAGTCATTCCAGGGCTGAGGTCGATCGTTCCAGGCCGCTCGACGCCGCCCAGCACGACGACTTGATCTGGCCGGAGCTTTGCAAGAAACGTGACGACGTCGCCTGGCTTTAGCAGCGGGTTGTTCTCGTTGGTCGCCGGATCGAACCGCGTGTAGTCGACGTACTGCCTCTCCTTGCCGTCGCTGACTATCAGAATGCGCGCAAGGTCTGTCTCCTCAGTCGCTCCCGCGAGCAGAATGACGTCTGAGAGCCGGATGCCGCTCCGAAACGGCATCTCGCCCGTCTTGGTCACCCTTCCCTGATACCGGATAGGCGCTGGATCGTGCTTGATGATCTGAACTGTGACGGTCGCTGATCGGAGAATGCGTTCCTTGATCAGTTGCGTGGCGATCCGCTCCGCCGCCTGACTCTCGGTCAGACCTGCGACCCGCACAGCGCCGAGAAAGTCAACTAGGATCAACCCTTGGCTGTTGACCGAGTACTCCTTGTTGAGCTGCGGCTCCTCTTCGCACAGCAGCCGCAGACGGTCGCCGTTGGCGATCGTTGCCGGCTCTTGGGCAATGACGATAGCGGCAACCAAGGCCGCAAGCATAACGACGGTCAGGCGAAGCATGACTTTCCTCTACAGTACCGGACGCACCGGGGGGCCGGCAAGCATCGACTTTGCCTAGGTTCTTTGGCGTACTGCAGACAGTTCGCGAATCGCCGTAACGACAGAAAGCCGAGCCGATCTCCGCCTCGTAAAGCCCTGGTAATTCTGCCTGGATAGCAATTCTAACGGTTCACAGCCGACGTTAAATGCCCTTTTTCGTGCATTATTCGGTTATGTTGGCGGCAAGACGACATCTTTATCGCTTTACTGCTCCCGACGGATCCCCGTCGAAGCGGTGCCTGGCGTCGCCATGTGCCGTGCTCGCTATGCTCGCGATCAGCGGCTCGGCAACATCGCAGACGACCACGCTGCCCGGCTACTTCGTCGAGACCGTCATCACGGGCCTAAGCCTCCCAACTACGATGGCGTTCGTCGACGACGACGAACTTCTGGTTCTTGAAAAGAACAGTGGCAGAGTCCAGCACTATCTGAACGGGGTGTTTCAGGGGACTGCCATCGATCTAGACGTTTCCACAACATCTGAGAGGGGTCTGTTGGGCATCTGCCTGCACCCCGACTTTGCGGGCAACGGCTTCGTCTATCTTTACTACTCTCTTGCAAGTTTCCAGGGCGGCACGTGGCTGGACAACCGAGTCGAGCGGTTTGTGTGGAACGGCAGCGTCTTGTCGTTTGAATCTATGATCGTGGTCTTCCCGTTCGACCCCGCTCAATCCAACGGACCGAATCACGACGGCGGAATCATCCAGATCGGCCCAGACGACAAGCTGTACGTCATCACCGGAGATCTGAATCGCGGAACCTTCGGCAATCCGCGTATCGAGCAGAACACGCACACGACGACCGTTGCCGGTGTCGGCGGGATCGCGCGCTTGAACCTCGACGGCTCGATCCCAGGCGATAACCCGTTCGTCAGCGAGGGCGATCCAAGGATACGAGCGCTGTTCGCCTACGGCATCCGAAACTCGTTCGGCCTGACGTTCGATCCGCTCACCGGACGCTTGTGGTACACGGAAAACGGCCCGAACGTCTACGACGAGCTGAACATCGCGGAAGCCGGCATGAACTCAGGCTGGCTGAAGATCATGGGGCCGGATTCGCGCAACGCAACTTACAGCAGAAACAACAACACACCGTTCAACGCTGCGGACCTCATCTATCTCCCCGGCGCTTTCTACCAAGATCCGCTCTTCAGTTGGCTGCGGCCGATAGGCGTTACGTCCGTCCGGTTTCTCAGCGGAATCAAGTTTGCTCCAAGCTTCCGCGACTGGGTACTGGTGGGCGACAACAACAACGGCCAACTGTATCTGTTCGAGCCGAACGCAAACCGCGATGGAGTCGAGCCCCGGAATGGCACCGGCGACCGCGTCGCCGATACCACGACGGAGCGGAATCAGTACGTAGTTGGAACCGGCTGGGGCGTCGTTACGGACTTCCAAATCGGGCCAGACGGATACCTCTACATCGTCAGCCTCACTCGGGGCGCGGTGTACCGCATCCGCCCCGTGTTCGATCCGTTCGTGCCAGAGAGCTTTCAGATATTTCGCGGGCTTTTGCTCTCCGGAAACCTCCAGAGCCTCGCAGCCTCCGACGACGACCGGCTCGTAGTCCGCCCGTGGATCGTGATCAACTCCTCCGTGCCGCCCGTCCAGGTCATCGTTGAGGCGACCGCTCCGGTTTCTGCGACCACCGAACTGCGGTTCAAGCTGGAGGCATCGACCGACATCTTCGGCATCAGGCAGTGGATCGAGCTGTTCAATTTCACGACCGGGATGTACGAGGAGGTGGACGTGCGAATGGCGACGACTTCCGACTCAGCGATCGAGCTTACGTTCCTGGCCGGCGCTTCGCGGTTCATCGATCCCGGCACGCGCAAGATGCGTGCGCGGCTCAAGTGGAAGGAGGCCGGGCCGATCATCTCCTATCCCTGGCAAGCGCGCATCGACCAAATCGTCTGGACCGTGCGCGTGTAAGTCAGAAAACTGGTGCCGCAGGGCGGACTTGAACCGCCGACCCTCGCAGTCCGCTCTTCGATCACTGAAGCGACGTATGCACGCTGACGGTACGGCTTCGAATTATCTGGAATTAGAATCAGGGCTACTCTCTTGAACCTGACGACGTGTACTCTCGTCGTACGTAGTGGAACGATTTCAGGCGACCTGCTCTGCGTGATTCAGCTTATCAGGCGGCTATGCGTCGGCGGCGTCTGAGGAGCGCCAGCGCGCCAACGCCGAGAACTGCGAACGTTGTGGGCTCAGGGACTGCGGCGACCTTGTTGGTACTCAAAACGAACGAGTCGCCGTCACCGAGGTTGCGGTTCCACTGATACGCGAAAGTCATGTTGCCGTTCACCGTTTCACCGATGCCGTTGCCTGCGAGAGTGTTGAGGTTATAACCTGCTGTGCCCTCAATGTTCTGGAGAAGGGCTGAAAACGGGCCGATCTCACTGAAATCAGGGAACGGCGTGCCGCCCGTCGTCGCCGCAAAGTCGCCGTCGAACTGCACGATCGTCGAACTGTTCAGTCTCGTGGCAGTATCGTCGGCGGGCGTACCGTTAATGTCATAGTCGTTGTACTGGAACAGTCGCAGGTTAATACCGAAGTTGGTCTCGAATGCAACTTGCTCAGCCAAGCTAGCAGCCGTGCCGTCGCTATTGGCCTGCAGAAAGTAGTTGATCGTCACGGTCAGGTCGCTGTTCGCGTAGACGATCTCTACACCTTGGGTGCCAAACAACGTGTCAGTCGGAGTGCCGATGTCGCTGATGGGCGAAGCCGCCCCACCGTCGCCATCGCGGAAGTACCAGGTGTGCTGGTTCACATGGTTCGCCCCGCCGATCATCTGCCAGTTGACGACCGAAGCAGTGTGTGAGTTGATAACGACCCCGCTACCGTTGTGCGTCAGAAAGATCACGTGTGCGTGCGAGACTGCACAGCCCAGAACTGCCGCAACAACTAATAATCCTCTTCTGCTCAAAGTAAAGCTCACCTCGGTGGATGCGCAACGACGCCGACGAAACCCTACAGTACCGTACAAGAAGGTTGAATATAGGCTGTTACTATTACCAGAATTGGACTATTAAAACCGCCGTTCCGCTGCCTCTACCTCTGCTAGGCCGCAACTCGAACGGCTCGAAGAAAGTCCACTAAGATCAACCCTTGGCTGTTTGCCTAATACTCCTTGCTAAGCTGCGTCGATCCCCCTCGTAAGGCCCTGGTAATTCTGCCGGGATAGCAATTCTAACCGTTCACAGCCGACGTAAAATGCCCATTCTCATGCATTATTCAGTATTATGGCGGCAATGCGACATCTTCATCGCTTTACTGCTCCCGGCAGATCCCCGTCGAAGCGGTGCCTGGCGTCGTCATGCGCCGTGCTCGCTATGCTCGCGATCAGCGGCTCGGCAGCATCGCAAACGTTTACCATCCCCGGATATTTCTTCGAGACCATCATCACGGATCTAAGCCTCCCAACTACGATGGCGTTCGTCGACGACGACGAACTTCTGGTTCTTGAAAAGAACAGTGGCAGAGTCCAGCACTATCTGAACGGGGTGTTTCAGGGGACTGCCATCGACTTGGACGTCTCTCCGACTTCTGAAAGGGGTCTCTTGGGCATATGTCTGCACCCCGACTTCGCGATCACCCCCCTCGTGTATCTTTACTACTCTCTGGCCACTTTCCAGGGCGGCACTTGGCTGGGCAACAGAGTCGATCGGTTTGTGTGGAACGGCAGTACGCTGTCGTTCGAATCCACGATCGTCGTCTTCCCGTTCGATCCTGCGCAAGCCAACGGTCCGTGGCACAACGCCGGCATCATTCAAATCGGACCCGACAACAAGCTCTACGTCATCACCGGAGATCTGCTTCGCGGAACGTTCAGCAACCCGCGAATCGAGCAGAACACCCACACGACGGCAGTTGCCGGCGTTGGCGGCATCGCCCGCCTGAACCTCGACGGCTCGATCCCTGGCGACAACCCGTTCATCGGCGAGGGCGATCCACGGATACGGGCGCTGTTCGCCTACGGCATCCGAAACTCGTTCGGCCTGACTTTCGATCCGCTCACCGGGCGCCTGTGGTACACGGAGAACGGACCGACCGTCTACGACGAGCTGAACATCGCGGAGTCCGGCATGAACTCGGGCTGGCTGAAGATCATGGGGCCGGATTCGCGCGACGCCACATACAGCAGGAACAACTTCACACCGTTTGACGCGGCGGACCTCATCTATCTCCCCGGCGCCTTCTACCAAGATCCGCTCTTCAGTTGGCTGCAGCCGATCGGCGTGACCTCCGTCCGGTTTCTCAGCGGCATCAAGTTTGCGCCAAGCATCCGAAACCACGTCTTGGTGGGCGACGCTAACAACGGCCGCCTGTACCTGTTCGAGCCGAACGCGGCCCGCGACGGGGTCGTGCCGCGAACGGGAACCAGCGACCGCGTCGCCGACAATGCTACGGAGCGCATCCAGTACTCGGTCGGAACAAGCTGGGGAATCGTTACGGACTTCCAAATCGGGCCAGACGGATACCTCTACATCGTCAGCCTCACTCGGGGCGCGGTGTACCGCATCCGCCCTGTGTTCGATCCGTTCGTGCCAGAGAGCTTTCAGATATTTCGCGGGCTTTTGCTCTCCGGAAACCTCCAGAGCCTCGCAGCCTCCGACGACGACCGGCTTGTAGTACGCCCTTGGATAACGCTCAACGCCTCGGCCGCGCCCGTGCAGGTCATCGTTGAGGCGACCGCCCCGGTATCCACAACTACCGAGCTGCGGTTTAAGCTTGAAGCATCGACCGACATCGGAGGCCTCAGGCAGTGGATCGAGCTGTTCAATTTCACCACCGGGATGTACGAGGAGGTGGACGTGCGCCTCGCGACGACGTCCGACTCCGTGATCGAGCTGACGTTCCTGGCTGGCGCTTCGCGGTTCATCGAATCCGGAACGCGCAAGATGCGCGCGCGGCTCAAGTGGAAGGAGGCCGGGCCGATCATCTCCTATCCGTGGCAAGCGCGCATCGACCAGATCGTCTGGACCGTGCGCGTGTAAGTCAGAAAAAATGGTGCCGCAGGGCGGACTTGAACCGCAGACCCTCGCATTCTGCTCTTCGATCACTGAAGCGACGTATGCACGCTGACGGAACGGCTACGAATTACCTCGAACCAAACTCGATTCTACTCTCTTGAACCTGACGATCTGTACTCTCGTGGTACGTCGTGAAACGATTTCACGTGACGCCGATCCCCCTCGTGAAGCCCAGGTAATTCTGCCAGGATGGCACTTTTAACAGTTCGAAGCCGACGCAACAGGCACTTTCTCGTGCATCATTTAGTTGTGATGGCGGCGATGCGACACCTTCAGCCCCGGGCGGCTTCCGATGGATCCCGGTCGAAGCGGTGCCTGGCGTCGCCATGCGCCGTGCTCGCGCTCCTCGCGATCAGCGGCTCGGCAGCATCGCAAACGTTTACCCTCCCCGGATATTTCGTCGAGACCATCATCACGGATCTAAGCCTCCCAACTACGATGGCGTTCGTCGATGACGATGAACTGCTCGTTCTCGAAAAGAACACCGGCAGGGTGCAGCACTATCTGGACGGGGTGTTTCAGGGGACTGCCATCGACTTGGACGTCTCTCCGACCGGTGAAAGAGGCCTCTTGGGCATCTGTCTGCACCCTGATTTTGCGATCACCCCCCTCGTGTATCTTTACTACTCTCGGGCCACTTTCCAGGGCGGCACGTGGCTGGATAACCGAGTTGAGCGGTTCGTGTGGAACGGAAGCACGCTGACGTTCGAATCCACGATCGTCGTCTTCCCGTTTGACCCTGCCCAAGCCAACACAGTGAATCACGACGGCGGAATCATCCAGATAGGTCCGGACGAAAAGCTCTACGTCATCACGGGAGACCTGGGTCGCGGAACCTTCGGCGACCCGCGAATCGAGCAGAACACCCACTCGACCGCAGTTGCCGGCGTCGGCGGGATCGCCCGCCTGAACCTAGACGGCTCGATCCCTGGCGACAACCCGTTCATCGGCGAGGGCGATCCACGGATACGGGCGCTGTTCGCCTACGGCATCCGAAACTCGTTCGGCCTGACTTTCGATCCGCTCACCGGGCGCCTGTGGT